>CABSLA010000020.1 GCA_902478545.1 uncultured Collinsella sp. | reverse complement strand
TACCAGAAGGCCCGCCCAGCAAAACGCATAGGCAGGCCATGGCGGTAAACATCCTGCAGTCCCTTTTATGAGAAGGCAAATCGCTATAACCGAGTTTGTCCGAACATCGCGTAAGGCATGAGTCAGGTCGAAGGTGTTCATCGAGACGACAGGGACAGAGATGCCTTAATAGGTCGTCTCGATCTGGGCGAACCCCTCGTACCTAGTATCGACGCACCTCGATAGAGAACGCGGGGGCGCAGTTTGCCGCATTCCGCTCATCGACAGTGTTGGGCCATCGCTTTAAGGAACCTGTCGATGAAAAGGAAGAGTCTGGTAGCGTATGGCCACACGCAGGATCTACCGGCGAGCACATTGCGCAACCTTTTGCAGAGCAAACCGCTGCCAGGGCCTGGTTTGGAGACGATATTCCAGCCTAGGATGGGAGGCAATCATCATTGCGCAGCTAAATCTCCAACAATGTTGAACAAATAGGATGTCATTTGCTTGAAATCCGGATAGCTTTGGTGGTGTCGATATTAAGGGAGCTATCGGAACAGCTCATCATGGCTGCCGGTGCGTTCAAAGAAAGCTACCTCTTCGTTTGATGACCATATGACAAGCCAGTCGCCAGAGTTTGCTACGTGACATTCGTTTCGCCCTGCCCAGTTGCCGCTTAGCCGGTGCATATTATGACGTCGTTTTAATATGTCCATTGACTCGGGTGTATTCTGTAGCACCAGGTCAATTAGCTTTTGAAGCTCGGATAGATCCCATTTACGGCGCTTTGCTTTTTTCTTTAAATCGCGGGAGAAGGCTGCAGAGAACTCTGCGGTTAACGTGCTCATTGTGCCATCGCCGCAGCGATAAGATCGGCGCCATTGTCAAAACGTCCTTTTTTGCCAGATGCAAGAAACGCGTCCCCCTCGCGAATGGCCTCAAGGCTTTCGGCATTGGGCTCCTCAGGGGCAAAAGTCAACGGGATGCGATGGGTGTTGACCATTTGCTTGAAGAATGCGCGCGTCACGGACGACAAATCAAGTCCATAGTAATCAGCCACTTCTGCTGCCTCGCGTTTGAGGTCATCGTCAACCCTAATGGTTAATGTTGAGCTTGCCATTTTTGGACCCTCCAATCATGTGAGTGCAACCTTAGTATAACGCACATACAATAGTAGATTATGTAATTACAATCAATTAACTAAGCCTTTTAGTGGTACGGCACCTCATACATTGCATGCAGTAAAAGGGCAACGCTCCCTTTCGGAAAGCGTTGCCTTTAAAGCTTCTACAGGGCCTTTGTATTGCAGCTAGGCATGCCGCACGCCCCAACAGCGATATGCGGCACCTAGAAGCCCTAGTCCCAACAGGAGTAGCGTAAAGGATGCGGCTAACCAGTTGTTGTCGCCGGTCTTGGGGAGAGACGTGGAAGCCACGGTTGCGGCCTTGGGCTTTGAGGCCTTGGGCTTTGAGGCCTTGGCGACCGTGGTCTTGGTTACTGTCGTTGTTGTCTTGGTTGCCGCGGCAGCGGGCTTCGGCGCGGGATTTGCCGTGGGCCCCGTGGTGGGCTCTCCGGCAGCGGGGTTAGCATCGGCGGAAGGCTCGCCCGTTCCGCCACCTAGCACATCGGGCCCATCGTTCTCCCCCGCCGGTGGCGTGGCGACCCCGGGCTCAACCACCACATGCGGCGCCACGGCCCCGGCGGCACCCAGCACGCCGCCAGCACCAAAGGCCCCACCGGCAGGCGTCACAAACCGTGCGGACACAAGCGACCCGCCCGTGCACGCGACGCCGGAATCGGCACCGGTCGCATCGAGCCACGAGCCATCGACGGAAAACCGACAGCCGGCCGCGCCATCGCCAAGGCCCGCATCTTGCAGATACACGC
>CABSLA010000019.1 GCA_902478545.1 uncultured Collinsella sp. | reverse complement strand
GTCCGAGTTCCCGTATAGTACTTCTTCGCACGGGGGCGTAGCTCAGCTGGGAGAGCGCTTGACTGGCAGTCAAGAGGTCAGGGGTTCGATCCCCCTCGTCTCCACCATCGTGAATGCAAAGGCCTTCGGAATTCCGAAGGCCTTTTTTCATGCCAAAATACCTCGTGTTAGCGCCGGGCGATTTTAGCCGCTAATAGTCAAACTATTTTGACCAATCCCGGTCACCGAATAATGGCCACCGTGCCTCCCCGCCGCCACTACGCTGGTGGTGCCAACACGCCGGCGTTAGGAGGACCATTGAGGTGAACGAGAGACACGATGACCTACAGGAGATTATAGACGCGGCGCTCCGGGAGATGGCCGCGGAGGAGGGCGACGGGTTCGACCCGCAGGCATGCAACCTCGCGGAGTTCTGCAGGAGGACGGGGCTCACCCGCTCCCGTGCGAGGACGGTCAGGGCACACGGGTTCAGGGCCCTGCCCCACGGGAACAGCGGGAGGAGGGCCGCGCCGGGCGTGCTTGCCGGCCACACCGGCCTGGTGGACGACCTCCTGCGGAAGGGCGTCACCAACTCGCAGGTGATATTCGAGCGGCTGCTCGGCCAGGGCTACGCCGGCGGCCTCACAACGGTGAAGACCTACATCGCCGCGCACCGGGACCTCGTGCCCGCGAAGAGGCGGCGGGCGGCCCCGTAGGGCTGCCGCGGCCAGCGCTTCAGGACGGCGCCCGGAGAGGCCTACCAGATGGACTGGGGCTTCGTCGCGGTCGAGCGCCCCGGCGGCGAGCGGGCGCGGATCGCCTGCTTCGCCATGGTCTGCCACCATTGCGGGGGCGCCCACGTCGAGTTCTTCCCGAACGCGCGCCAGGAGAACCTCCTCATCGGGATGCTGCACGCGTTCTCGGCGCTGGGCGTGCCCGCGACCGTGCTCACCGACAACATGAAGAGCGTGGTCGTCCGCCGCGATGCCGACGGCCGGCCCGTCTGGCAGGCCGACTACGCCGAGTTCATGGGCGTCGTCGGCTTCCGCACCAGGCTGTGCAGGCCGCGCCACCCCTATACGAAGGGCAAGGTGGAGAGGCTCGTCCGCTTCGTGAAGGGGAACTTCCTCGCGGGAAGGTCCTTCACCGACCTTGACGCCCTCAACCGGGAGGCCGCCCTCTGGTGCGCCGAGCAGGGAGGCCGCTGGCGGCGCGCGGCGGCATGCGTCCCGATGCGCGAGCACGAGGCGGCGTGCTCGGCGAACACCAGGCCGCTCGAGGTCACGGCCGAGGTCGAGCGGTACCTGTGCCCGCGCCGGAAGATCTCCTTCGACGGCTTCGTGAGCTTCGAGGGGCACCGCTACGGCGTGCCCTACTGGTACGTCCGCCGCGAGTGCAGGGTGAGCCGGGAGGGGCGCGTGGTGCACATATACAGCGACGACCTCTCCCGCGAGCTCGTCGCCCACGCCGTCGGCGCCGGCGCCGACAGCTGGTGCGAGGGGCAGTGGGAGACATCGCCGGCGCAGCCCGAGGAGCTGCCGACCCAGCCGGTGGGGACCGTGGTCGAGCAAATCGCCCCGCCCAGGACGAAACCCGGTTTCGAGAGGTTCGACTTCGGGAGGGCCGAATGATGGCGGGCGCGGGGGCGAGCCCCTACGAGCTCGCGAGCGACGCCGCGTCGAGGCTCGGGATCGCCGTCGGGGCGGAGGAGCTCGCGACCCTCGCCTCGGACCTCGACCTCGGCGACGGGGAGATGGCCGCCGTGGCAGCCACCTTCTCCTACCTTGCGGAGAAGAGGAGGCTCGCCTCCATCGAGACGCTGCTGAGGCTGAGCAGGCTGCCCAGGCGCGAGCCCAAGACCTTCGAGGGCTTCGACTTCTCCAGGATCCAGGGCCGGGACGCGGCCGCGCTGGGCAAGCTCCCGTCGCTGGCCGACCTCTACGCGCACCGCAACGTCGCCTTCGTCGGGCCCGGCGGCATAGGGAAGACGCACCTCGCGCAGGCCTACGGGCGCGAGTGCTGCATGCGGGGGCTCAAGACCTACTGCATAAAGGCGACCGAGCTCAGGGACAGGTTCCAGAAGGCCGTCCAGCGGGGAAACACCTCGCGGGTCGTCTCCTCGCTCGTCAAGCCGTCGTGCCTCATCGTTGACGAGGTGGGGAGATGCGTCTACGACAGGCCGTGCACCGACCTGTTCTTCGATGTCGTCGACAGGCGCTACGAGAAGGAGGGGCCGAACGCGATGGTCCTCACGAGCAACATCGCCCCGAGCGGGTGGGATGAGTTCTTCACGGGCGACGACACGCTCCTCTGCGCCCTCGACAGGCTGTTCGACAAGGCGTCGGTGTTCGTGATGCGGGGCCCGAGCTACCGCGGCAGGGAGCTCGACACCTACTCGGTGGAGGCCGTCCCCCAGGCGGTGAAGGTGAGGGGGATCCAGCCCGAGGGGATGTAGGAATGCGATAGGAAAGTCATAGATGCGGGCGTGTTGGCTAAAATGGGTCGGCCGGGATTGGTCAATCTCGGCCGACTATATTTGGCTAAATTATTCCGGCGCTAACACTCGCGCCACAAACCCAATCCACACCAACAAAAAGTTGCACAATTTATTTCCCATCTCTGTACATAGTTTGTTAGCCAAACGTGATTATCAGTGTAGATCGCCGTTCCATTTGGGCTTCAGGAACGCCCCTAATCACCGTTAGCATCCCAATAACCTGCATCAACGTGAACAACATCCCAAAACAACTCCCTTAAGCACGCCAAATGAACGATATGTTGTCCGATGCAACCCAAATCAATTTCGTTATCAGCTTGTGCTAGGATACCTAACGATACATGAGTTCAACTGTGCTCGCGGCTCCAACGGGCCACATAGCGCAGGGTCGATCAGCATCCGGCCGTAACGGCGGTGTCAGAAACACCACGAGCTCCAATAAAGAAGTCATGCGGCTCTTTTTATTTGCATTGATTTATTTATGAGATGCAAATTTTGGTAGTTCGTATGCCAAAACGTAGCAGTCCTGCAGCTGATTGCGTGCGGTTCAGTTTTGTACCCGCTTGACTGGCTCGCACGCAGCCAGCTGGGGACGCGGTCATTTTGCGATACACGTCCGCGTCTCTAGCAACTGCATTTGTACATACCGTTCACGGTGGGGCAGAGCCACGTGCTTGTCTGACTGGGCTCACGGGGTTTGAATATGGAGCGCCTTCGCGCACACGCGCCCTGGCGAAGCCATATCCAAACCCCGTGAGCCACACGTAAGACAGCAAGGGGGTGGTGCTCGTGTGGTATGTAATCCAGGTCATAAACGGTCGCGAAGACGTAATGCGCGAGCGCATCGAGCGCGTGGTGCCGGCTGGCGCCATGCAGGAGCTCTTTTATCCCCAATATCAAACCGAGATTAAGCTACACGGCGAATGGGTCGATACGACCAAGCCGCTCTTTCCCGGTTATCTTATTTGCGATACGGCAGATCCCCGCACCGTGCAACAGTATCTGCTGCGTATGGACGACTTTGCCCGGGTGCTATCCCAGGATGGTCAGTTTGTGCCGCTGGCAAAAGAAGAGGTCCAGCTTATTGGCGGCTTTACGCATAAGGGAGACCGCGTAGTGCCCATGAGCGAGGCCCTAAAAGACGGTGACCAAGTCGTAGTGACGGCTGGTCCGCTGCTGGGCCACTAGGGCCTCATTAAAACTATTAATAGACGCAAGAGCACTGCTTTTTTGGAGCTCAACCTGTGCGGCCGACGCGTAACTACGCGCGTTGGTCTTGCCGTGCTTTCGGCCGAGCAGCGCGTCATGCGGAATCTCAAAAAGGCGATTGTCTAGCTGCAAGCGGTCGCTACACAGAACAGGGAGGATCTCCGACCTGGGGACGAAGTATTGGAAGAGAACGTGTCGGAAAAAACTCAATATGCAACGGATGTGCCAGCGGGTGCAGCGTTGATTGCTCAGGCTATGGACCGGCGTGAGGGAGACGGCCGCTACAAGGCCATGCAATCCATCATGGACTGGGATCGCTCGCGCTTGGCCTACCGGGCCGTCAAGCGCGCCTTCGACATCGTGTTCAGCGGTGCCGTGCTCGTTTTCATCGCTATCCCCAGCCTCGTGCTCGCCGCTGCCATCCGCCTGGAGAGCGAGGGCAACCCCTTCTACAGCCAGATCCGCGTGGGTCAGACCCACCGCGACGGCAGCCTGTCCACCTTCCGCATGTGGAAGTTCCGCTCCATGTACAGGGACGCTGACGAACGTCTCGCAGAGCTCAAAGAGCAAAACGAGATCGCCGGAGCCATGTTCAAGATGAAGGAGGACCCGCGCGTCACCAAGATCGGAAAGTTCATCCGCAAGCACTCCATCGACGAGTTCCCGCAGTTCCTCAACGTGTTTTTGGGGCAGATGTCCGTCGTCGGCCCGCGCCCGCCACTGCCCAACGAGGTCGCTGAGTACACCGAGTACGACCTGCAGAGGCTAGCAGTGAAGCCAGGTATCACGGGGCTCTGGCAGGTGACGGAGCGAAACTCCACCGGGTTCGACGGCATGGTCCGCCGTGATCTCGAGTACATAGCCAAGCGCGGAATCGTCATGGACCTCAAGATCGTCCTCCTCACGGTTCTGGAGGTCTTCAACGGAAGCGATGCGTACTAATGCCTAACTTTAATACCCGATTCGAATCGGAGAAGAAAATGAAGATTGCCGTCGCCGGAACCGGCTATGTCGGTCTGTCCCTCGCCGTCCTGCTCTCGCAGCACAACGAGGTGCATGCGCTGGACATCGTTCCCGAGAAGGTCCAGAAGATCAACAACTACCAGGCGCCCATCCAAGACGATGAGATCGAGCGCTTCCTGGCGGAGGCCAAGTCGGGGGAGCGCGAGCTCGACCTGCACGCCACCGTCGACGTGGCCGAGGCCTATGCGGGCGCCGACTACGCCGTCATCGCCACGCCCACCAACTACGACAGCGATAGGAACTTCTTCGACACGAGCTCCGTCGAGGCCGCCATCGCCGCAGTGCGCTCGGTGAACCCGGACGCCTGGATCGTCATCAAGTCGACGATTCCCGTCGGCTACACCGCGGGCCTTCGCGAGAGGCTGGGGGACAGCAAGATCTTCTTCAGCCCGGAGTTCCTGCGCGAGAGCAAGGCCCTCTACGACAACCTGCACCCCAGCCGCATCGTGGTCGGTGCGCCCAAGGACGATGCCGAGGCCGTTGCTGCGGCCGAGAAGTTCGCCGGCCTGCTCGCGCAGGGCGCCGACCCCGCCGAGCTGGAGCGCGTGAACGCCGACGGCACCGTGGGCATCCCGGAGCTCGTGCTGGGCACCACAGAGGCCGAGGCCGTGAAGCTGTTCGCTAACACCTACCTGGCGCTGCGCGTGGCCTACTTCAACGAGCTCGACACCTACTGCGAGGTCCGCGGGCTCAACGCCCGCGACGTCATCGACGGCGTGTGCCTGGAGCCGCGCATCGGCAGCCACTACAACAACCCAAGCTTCGGCTACGGCGGCTACTGCCTGCCCAAGGACACCAAGCAGCTGCTAGCCAACTACAGGGACGTGCCGCAGAACCTGATCGAGGCCATCGTGGAGGCCAACCGCACCCGCAAGGACTTCGTGGCAGACGAGGTGCTGCAGATGGTGTGGGACCGCGTGTACGAGGGCAAGGAGAAGCCGGTCGTGGGCGTCTACCGCCTGACGATGAAATCCAATTCGGACAACTTCCGCGCGAGTTCCATCCAGGGCGTCATGAAGCGCGTGAAGGCCAAGGGCGTTCCCGTGGTGGTCTACGAGCCCACGCTCGATGCGCCGGAGTTCTTCGGCTCCGAGGTCACGCACGACCTGGAGGCCTTCAAGGCCGGCTGCGATGTGATCGTTGCCAACCGCTGGAGCGACGAGCTCGTTGACGTGGCGGATAAGGTATACACTCGCGATTTGTTTAAGAGGGATTAGTTCATGACGGGATGTCGCAAGGACATAAAAGTGTGCTTTGCTGCGTCATCTGGTGGGCATCTGGAGCAGTTACTTGCGCTTAAGCCTTTGATGGAGCGCTACGACAGTTTCATCCTCACCGAGAAGACTGCCTATGATGCCAAGCTACCTGTGCGGGCTCGCTATGTGCGCCAGGTGAATCGACACGAGGCAAGCTTTCTTCCTCGAATGGCGTTCAATGCCGTGACGTCTCTTCGTTATTGGTTCACTGAACACCCCGACGTGATTGTGTGTACGGGGGTACTGGCTACCATACCGTTTTGCCTGATCGGGCATGCAATGGGCGCCAAGCTTGTGTATGTCGAGTCTTTCGCGAAAACTGACTCACCAACCATGACGGGAAAGCTGCTGAGCAAACGCGCCGATCGTTTTTACGTGCAGTGGGAGTCGATGCTATCCGTGTACCCCAATGCCCGCTTTGTCGGCGGCGTGTACTAGGGAGGTGGTCGCATGATATTCGTTACCGTAGGCTCCCAGAAGTTTCAGTTCGACAGATTAGTCAGGGCGGTAGATGCTCTCGTTGCTAGCGGTGTTGCTGAGGATGGAGCTTTTGCTCAGACGGGTGTGTGCACTTACATTCCTGAGTATTTGGAACACGAGGCGTTTCTCGATCGTGATTCCTTCCGCGTTCATATGGATGCTTGCGATGTCGTGGTAACCCATGGAGGTACCGGCGCCATCATCGGCGCCGTTAAGGACAACAAGAAAGTCATCGCTGTTCCGCGTCTAGCAAAATACGGCGAACATGTGGATGATCACCAGATTGAGATTGTTCGACAGTTCGGGGACATGGGGCTGATTGAGCCGTGTATGGACCCTACCGACCTGCCCGCCGCTTATGCGCGGGTGCTTTCCAAGGATTACCTGCCCTACAAGAGCAACGCGGCGCGGTTCTGCGCCGACCTTTCCGATTACATCGATGGCGTTGGAGGCGTACGATGAAACTTAAGAAAAGATTCGCGCTTTCTCTGAGGAACAACTTGCGCTTTATCCCCGACGAGGATTTTATTCGCATGTGCTTCAGAGCAAAGCTGCACTATAAGCTCGATCTTGATCATCCCAGGACCTTTAATGAGAAGCTCCAGTGGTGCAAGCTGCATTATCACAATCCAGTCTTGACCACGCTTGTTGACAAGTTCGAAGTGCGATCTTTTGTAAGGGAGCGTATCGGCGATGAGTACCTTGTTCCGCTTTATGGCGTCTACGATTCGGTGGAAGAAATCGACATTGATGAGTTGCCTGAGTCCTAGGCCCTTTCGACACCACCTATATTGCGAATCAGCACCGCCGCCCACCCGACCGAATATTGCCGTTCGGCACCGCCATTAAATGCCTT
>CABSLA010000018.1 GCA_902478545.1 uncultured Collinsella sp. | reverse complement strand
GCGTGTATCTGCAAGATGCGGGCCTTGGCGATGGCGCGGCCGGCTGTCGGTTTTCTGTCGACGCCTCGTGGCTTGATGCGGCCGGTGCCGACGGCGGTGTTGCGTGCACGGGCGGGTCGCTTGTGTCCGCACGGTTTGTGACGCCTGCTGGCGGGACCTTTGGTGCTAGCGGCGTGGTGGATGCCTCCGGTGCGGTGGCACCGCATGTGGTGATTGAGCCCGATGTGACCACGCCGCCGGCGGGGGAGACCGATGGGGGCGAGGTACCGGGTGATAACACGGACAAGTCTCCCGCCGATGTTAACCCCGCTGCCGGAGAGCCCACCACGGGGCCCACGGCAAATCCCGCGCCGAAGCCCGCTGCCGCGGCAACCAAGACAACAACGACAGTAACCAAGACCACGGTCACCAAGGCCTCAAAGCCCAAGGCCGCAACCGTGGCTTCCACGTCTCTCCCCAAGACCGGCGACAACAATTGGATCGCCGCCTCCGTGGCGCTTTTATTGTTGGGAGCAGCGCTTCTGGCCGCCGCATATCGCTCCTGAGGCGGTGCGACGCACCTGACTGCAATACAAGAACTCTGCTGAAGCTATGAGGACAACGCTTCTGGATAGGGAGCGTTGCTGCTTTCGCGCTTGCAACATCTGACGTACTAGCCATATGCGCCTGCTTGCTGTGCCTTAGGCGCTGCCAGCGTGGTGGATGCTAACGGGACTGTTGCCGCGCATGTGGTGATCGAGTCCGAAGGAGCTGCTGGCGCGGCGGGGGAGCCCGTTGCAATGAAAATGAGAATCGAGGGAGGTCTATTTATTTAAGCTATTTGAACATTCTTGTTAATCGTATCGAGGTATGTGATTGCATGCATGCCGAAGGGACATATATCCTGCAGGCGTCAGATTGGCGAAGTACGTACCTCGCCATTTTTATATGTCAGCTTTACAATGTGGCCGATCTTATCGCAGCGGCGATGGATAATGAGCGCGCTGACCGAAGAATTCTCTGCAGATACGCAAGCACGGTAATCCCAATATTATTACCTAGATAAAAAACTAGGCGGAACCGCTTTCGCGCCCCCGCCTTACAAACCAGTAGGTTTTTGCCTTCAACCATTGTGGAAAATCAGAACCAGCTGTCAATCAATTCCGCGGAAACGTCAGCGGCAAACGGGCGATTCTGATTCCATCCCGACGGCAGAACGCCCCTCGCGCTAACAGTCGGTACGCAATTCATGCAGATTCGTTCTCTGATGATACAATTTTGTTCGGAATTTATTTAGACAGGAGGTCTCCCCTTGTCCCCTAAATCGGTCAACGCCCTTATGAAGCACCTCCGCGAGCAGGGAGTCTCCATCGCCGGCTCGAACCAAAAGCGAAAGCTTAGGAATATCGGGTACTATCACGGTTACAAAGGGCTGAGGTTTGCGGGCGAAGCCACGAGCAGGCTGCCGATTGACGACTTTGCCCAAGTCGCCGCGCTTTACGCAATGGACACTCAGATTAAAACGCTCCTATATCCCCATGTCATGGCAATAGAGACTGCGCTGAAAAACTACACCCTCGAAGCGGTGCTCAGTCATGCGTCAAGTGAAGACTTCGACGAAATTTTTAAGACGTGCCTTACTGCATATAGGGGTTACGCCCCCGGCTCTTCGAGCTATAAGAAATCCTGGGCGAACAGGCTTAGGCTAAGGCAGACAATCGACGGACTTATTTCTCGCGAGCAGGAAAGAAGGCCGTATTTTAGGCATTTCCGAGATCAGGGGAGGGCGATTCCGATATGGGCCATTTTCGAGGCTATGACATTAGGGGAATTCGGCAACTTTTACGCGTGCCTCGATCGCCCTATTAAGGCTGCGATCGTCCGCGACCTCGGCATGCCTACGAGCTACGATTCGGAAGCCCTTCTTCTAGCTATCGTATTTCTGCTTAAAGACTTGAGGAACGCCATCGCTCATAACGCTATAGTCCTAGACGTGCGCTTCAAGTCCGGCGGAGCGTCAAGTCGTATCGGCAAGCTCCTAAAGAGCGAGACGGGCGTCAAGTCCATTAACTTCTCCGATATTACAGATTACATTGTCTTGATCGCATATCTCCTTGGCCTCTTTGGGTTTTCCAAAACCGAGAGAAAGACGCTTGTTTCCGGCTACGAAGCGATTCTAACGAGGTATAAAAAAGAGCTGCCGCCCGGGATTTACGGCAAGTTCGTTCGGACGGAGACCGCAGGCAAGCTCAAGCTGGTTTTGCGATTCGTGGCGCAGTCTTGACGGCAAAGCATTCGGGGTATATGCTTCAATCAATTGCGGTGGAAGCCTTCGGGTGACACCTGGAAAGGCCCGACATGTTCGGGCCTTTCTTTTGTGCTGTCTTATATGCGCCGACTGGATGGGTAGTCGCCAGGCGCCGTTGCGCGCACGAGGCCCCTGAACGTCAAGATCCGCACGCAGGTCAAGCGTTTTCCCGGCGGTCATTGCTGCTGTTGCCGGATGCGCTGCAGAGTTCGTCTATCTTCGCGACAATGGGCTCGTTCACGGCGCCCTCCGCCAGCTGCTGCAGCGGCTCCTACATGTTTGTCGTGCTGCCGGGTGGATTACCGACTTTCACCAACCCACAAGAGCACATGCGCCCGGCCTTCCGCAAAAGCATCGAGCAAGATGAGGTGCGTGTCTATGAAGCGCTGTAAGCAGGACGAGGAGTTTGCAAATACCGGCCCGCGGCCTTTCCCTTCCAAAGAGCCCAACCCGGTAACCCTCCAGGCCATTCGCGAAGCTGATGCGTTTTTAGCGACGGGGGAGTCCGGTCGCTTCGTCAACGGCGCCGATCTTATCGATGCAGCTCTAAAAGCCCCTGAAATGTGAGAGGATTCAACCACCGAAAGGGCGATTGCCTCGTAAGTTCCAGATCGGCGAGGAACGTACCTCGCCATTTTTTGTACGTCTGCGGACATCGGAACTATCCCGCTAGCTACATGCCTTGCTTTTACTTGTTGAATTTGGGTTAGTTAGAACGGCTTGCCGCCTTGGGTTAACGAGCACGGCTGCGAGGCTTCTAGGCACGCACCGCATCTCTTCTCCCTCATTTATATACTTGTCTTAGAATTTGGTCGTAAGGCGCGACCAACGGAATCAAAAGAAAGCCTACCGAGAAGATCTTGGTCGCAGGGCACGACCAACGCAATCAAAACAACGCTCGCTGAGAAGACGCCTCCGATCGCTCTGGTTGGAGGTGTCTCTTTTTTCATGCGATATCGAGCCTGCTGTGGAGACTGGAATAGAGCCGACGATTGCTTTTCATAAACGGGTATCGCTCTAACGATAGTATGTTAAGCTATCGTTAGAGCGATACCCGTAAGGAGGCTCGCATGGAACTGTGGCATGGTTCTCGGAAGATTGTTGAGGTTCCCCAGTTTGGCTTGGGAAAAGCCCATAACGATTATGGGCTGGGATTCTATTGCACAGAGAGTATCGACCTTGCAAGGGAATGGGCGTGTTCGGGAGATGCCGATGGCTTCGCAAATCGATACGAACTCGATATGGCAGACCTCAAGGTGCTCGACTTGCTATCGCCGCATTATTCAGTTCTGCATTGGATAGCGTTGCTCGTAGAGCATCGTTCTTTTCGCAAGGACACCGCTATCGCCGTGGGGGCGTGCAAATATCTCCACGATCACTTTCTACCTGACACTGACGCTTGCGACGTGATTAGGGGATGGCGCGCGGACAACTCGTACTTTAGCTATGCCAGGGCGTTTGTAAACAATACAATCACTGTCGAACAGTTGGGTCGTGCCATGAAGCTCGGCAACCTAGGGGAGCAGATCGTGCTCAAAAGCGAGCGCGCGTTTAAGAACATTCGTTTTGCTGGATTTGAACGTGCGCCGCAAGCTCTGTATGGTCCATTGGCCAAGGAGCGAGATGAAGCGGCAAGGGCACAGTATCGGGAGCTACTTGCCGAGAATCCGTTTGAGGGAATCCGTATCGTCGACATCGTTCGAGAGGGGATGACTGCAGATGGCCTACGCTTATAGTGAGATGTATCTCGAGGACGCCATGAGAACACTGGGCGAGGCAATCGATTTTGCCCTCTGTGACCAGGGCTTGAATCCGGCCGAACTGACAGCAATCCTTTCGAACTCTCTCGAGATGAAACAGTTTGAACGTGGCGCGCCGCGTGTTGTCTGCGGCATGTCGGGCGACGAACTCGCGCGCGAAATTATCGCCCATGCGGGGCTAAAACCCGTCGAATGCAGGGAGAGCTATCCATTCGACCGTTCCCCGCAATACTGGGCGGGTTGGGTTTTGGCCTATACGCAATGGACAAGCAGCTTGGGCTTTAGCGACCTATTCGAAATCGCCCCGCTTGATTGGATAATCGGCTCGCACCATCCACTCCACGAGGCCTCCGAAGACAAATTCGCCGGGATTGTCATCGACAAATGGAACAAAGCCCAGGTAGGTAAAAAGAGCCTCAAGGCAGCGCGTAAGGCGGCCGGCCTGACACAAAAACAGCTCGCAGCCCAATCGGGGGTTAAACTTCGCGCCATACAGCTCTACGAGCAGAACCAACTTGACCTGCGCCGCGCCTCGGTCTCCTCGGCATTGGCGCTCGCAAACACCCTAAACTGCGCCATCAAAGACCTCGTCTGGCAACCGATTGTTCTGGAGTACGATTCGCAGTCAATTCCATATGTAAAGCCATAAAGGAGGCATACATGCTTTGGAGTAATGCCCAACTTGACGACGGCACTGGTCGTGTTGCCCAGGAAGATCCTCCAATTGCGCACGATGCAAATTTCACATTGCCTATTTCGCTCGATGGCGGCCCGTCGATCGACGAGGCCGTTCGGCTGACCATCGCGGACATGCCCAATGCGCTCAGGCTGTTGGAGAACTCATGATGGCGGTCGCACCGCGGTGCGCGGATCCTTTTGTGCCGCTCGTGCTCGACGATGCCGGATCGCTCAAGGCCATGGCCGCGGCCGTGATGCGTCTACACAGCACACTGATGACGGTCGGGCGCTGCTATACGACCGACGCCACAGGCGATCGGGCTGCGCTCGAGCTTAGGCGCGTCGAGTCCGTACTTTCGGGTGCGTTCTGCACGATATTCGGCCAATCGCCGGCCGATCGATTCACGGACATCTTTGACCAGGTCACCTACATGGCCGAGCACATGGTCAAGGACCACATCTTCGAGGACGGCAACAAGCGCACCAGCCTTGTCTTTGCGCTGTCCGTCCTTAGGCTCGCCGGCGTTCCGGTCGTGCTTTCCGATGCCCCCGAGCCCAAGGACAACCGGTACTACGCCTGGATCCAGGACCTCGTTTCTGGCACTCGCACTCGCGCCGTACTCGCCGACGAGTTCCGGCACAATTGCGTTGTGCGTCCCCATAGCGCGTCGCACGTATAGAATCTAACCATTCGCACGCCGGCTTTTTAATGGATTGGACGCCACATGGAGATCCCCAGCACCCTGTGCAGCAATGTATACGACTTTGCATTTTGCCCCGAACCTTGCTATGACCGTCTGGCCGACCTCGCCGATCCCGAGGACTGGGGCCACGGCAACCGTATCCTCAAAAACTACCTGTCCTTCTCGTTTAGTCGCGCTGTGTTTCTGACCGAGCGCGATGTGGACCAAACCGCGCCGTCCAACTTGCCATTGGTGTTCGACGACGACCGCTGCCTGTTCAACACCGGTCTGTACACGCGCCGCTACGAGACCATCTACGGCCTGTTTGAGCCCAACACCAAGCCCGACGCGCGCCAGCGTTGGTTTTTGAAGGGCTTCTTTAAGGAAAGCGATCCCATGCTGGTCTCGTTTGAGTACCTGCCGTGCCGCGTGCACTTTGCCGAGGATCCCTCCGAACTGGTCTTTGACTACCGCCTGCCCATCCGCTCCAACATCGATCACATTTTGGGCGACGAGGAGAACCTCACGCGAATTCCCGCCAGCCTGATGGGGGAGGACAACTCGCTGCTGCTGCGCCGCGCCTTCGAGGGCGCCGTCGTCGAGGCCGCCCGACGCGCCGCCGCCAACTACACGCTCGCGGTGCCGCAGTTTTACGGCGGTCGAATCCAGCTGTTGCTACCGCTGTGCCTAACCGGCGACAAACCCGAACTGGCGCTGACCATCCAGCGCGAAGACGGCTTCTACGCCGCGCGCACCTGCCTCACGCTCGACATGGCTTACAACAACGCGCGACTCATCTGCCGCCCCGAGACTTCGTGGATTAAGCGATAAATGGGGGATTAGCTGCAGGTTTGCTGAGTGGTCTGCCTACGTTGGCTTTGCTTGCGACCACGAATTTAAAATCGAGGGCAAAAAGTTCTTGGTAAACCACGCGCGGCTGTGTTAGTATCTCTTTTGCCGAAAGGCGACGGGCGATTGGCTCAGGGGTAGAGCATATCCTTCACACGGATGGGGTCACAAGTTCGAATCTTGTATCGCCCACCATCAAAAGCGCAGGTCAGAGGTCTTAAACCTCTGGCCTTTTTCTTTTTGACACCAAGCTTGACACCAAATCTGACACCAAAATCGAATCGAAATTTTTAAACGCGTTTCTAGCTGATCTCTTCTGTGCTGACGTCATCGCGCGTTTTGCATAAAGCCCATGCGCTCTTTCATTGAATTTGCCATGGGATTCACGTACAAATGTGGAGATAGGGACCACGGCCCCAGAACTCCTACCAGCAGATTTGTGCCGCACGGCGATCTTTAGGCGCAATGCGTCAAGCTATTGGCCAGCATTTGGTCAGCTTCCGGTACTCACCCGCATGATGCCGCCATTGATAATCGGTCTACCTGCAAACATAACGGCACGCAGCCAAAGCTAGGGGAGGCCCATATGGACGAGATCATTTGTGCAAACACCGCGTTCCGCTACTGGCGCTGCCCACCGCAGGTCCGCGACCTCTACCCAAGACTGCCAAGCCCAGAAGACGGCTGGCGAGCTCTAGCCCAAGCCCCTTTCGTGACCGATATCCTCAAGACCCCGATTATTACCACCACAGTGCCCGGTGGCGTTAACTACCATTCGGGATTACGGACAACAATCCACTGTGATGATGCTTCGGGAGTGGATAGCACGCTGGAAACCGCGATGAGCTTTAGGGTTACCAATCCACTTGCGACGCTATTTACCATGGCACGCTTTGTGTCTCCAACCGATCTCGTCCTTGCCATGTACGAATTTTGCGGATGGTTCTCAGTCTTTGAGCCCACCGCAGCAGCAGAGGCGGAACTAGACAAAGCCAATGACGCTGCCGAGAATGCAACCACCGAATCCCTCTTTGACCTCGATGAAAGCCAAGACGAGCCACAATGGAAACGCGTTTATGTGCGCATAAAAGTAAAAGAACAGGTAAATACGAAGGGGCCCAACGGACAAAAAACAAAGGAGGTCACAAGGCTAAAGGGCACTTCGCTCTGGATGAGGAAGCCGCTCGTCGAATTACACGAGCTTCATGAGTACGCCAGTAAGATGAAAAGACGAAAGTGGGGTACGAAGTTTTACAACGCCGCTCAGCTGGTGACAGGTATAGCAGCTTCTCCGCTTGAAGTTGCAGGAATTTTATTGCTATCGCTTCCACGCTCTCGCGGCGGTGCCGGCTTTCGAAACGTTTATGTTAACGACCTTACGCCGCTTACCGCATCGGCGCAGATCATTGCAGGGCAAAAAGTCTGCTACGGGGATATCGTGATCATAAATCCAACCATAATGAAAGCAGGCATCGTGGAGATTCAGGGAGAGGTTATCCACGGATCAGGCGCCGTGCTCGACCACGATGCCAAACGCATGACGGCGCTGCAAAGTATGGGGTATGACGTCTTTCTGGTTACGCACGACATGCTTAACGATGCCGAGCAACTTGATGCGATCGTGCGAAGTCTTTGCTCGCGCTTGGAATTGCGCTATAGGTGCAAAAAATAAGGCGCAAAAGACGACGGAAATGGAGTTGCGAGCCAACGTACTATGCAACTGGCTGGAAATCGGTCGTTAGACGGGTGCCTTGCTCACTTCCGGGCGCCCTCGGTCGGCTGCCTGCGATGCCCCCGCCACGAAACCGGCCCATCTACTACGTTTAACCCCGGCCCCTAGACCATATCCCTTATTTCGCGAAAACCGCAGGCCGTCTACCTGCGGTTTTATTTTTGCCCGAGACGCCATGGTCGGGGATGTCGGCCAAACGTAGTAGATGGGCCGGTTTCGTGGCGGGGGTCCCGGGGGCGGGCGGAGTGGAGCCTGATGGGCGGGCGGCGGCAGCGCCGCCCGCCCGCGGGGCGCGCCCCGCGGGCTTAGTCGGGCATCGAGGGACTCCGGCGCCCGCGCCCCCGGAAAGTTTTTCCAAAATTGTCCTTGCATCGTGGTCCGAGTTCCCGTATAGTACTTCTTCGCACGGGGGCGTAGCTCAGCTGGGAGAG
>CABSLA010000017.1 GCA_902478545.1 uncultured Collinsella sp. | reverse complement strand
GGCTCGCTCGGAAAGCACATTAAGTGCTTTCCGGCTCGTGCGGAATCTACGAAAAACTTACCCGCCTCGCCCGGCCAGGTCCTGCGGTGACTTGCTTGCCGCCTGGATGGCGTCTTGGCGCCTAGATACTTTGGCTGACTTTTTTGGAATGAAGGGGGCTCCTTGTTGGCAAGGAGCCCCCTTCTGCTTTTGGTTACTTTGGAATTGTGAGCGCTTCCCTATTTAGCGTCAGCCCAGGTTATGCCGGTGCTGGCTTCGGCGATCAACGGTACGCGGAGGTCTACTACGTGCTCCATGACGTCGCGGACCATGGTGGTTAGGCGCTCGACTTCGTCGATGGGGCACTCAAAGTCCAGTTCGTCGTGTACCTGCAGGATCATGTGGGCGGCAAAGCCTTCCTCTTCCAGGCGGCGGCTTACGCGGGCCATGGCGATCTTGATGATGTCGGCGGCGGTGCCCTGCATGGGGTGGTTCATGGCCGTGCGCTCGCCGAAGCCGCGGAGCTGCGGGTTTTTGGCCTTGAGCTCGGGAATGTGGCGGCGACGCCCATACATGGTCTCGGCGTAGCCCGTCTGCTTGGCGCGCGCCACCACGTTGTCGAGGAACGTGCGCACGCCCGGGTAGGCCTCGTAGTAGCGGTCGATCATGTCGCGCGCCTCGGCCATCGAGATGTGCAGCGACTGCGACAGGCCGTACGCCTGCTGACCGTACACGATGCCAAAGTTCACGGCCTTGGCGCGGCTGCGCAGGTCGAGCGTTACCTCGGACACGGGAACGCCAAACACGCGTGCGGCCGTCTCGGCATGGAAGTCCTCACCCTCGTTAAAGGCACGTACCAGATGTTCATCACCCGAAAGATGCGCGAGTAGGCGCAACTCGATCTGCGAGTAGTCCACCGCCAAAAAGACGCTGCCCTCGCCCGCCGAAAACGCCGTCTTGACGGTACGACCAAGCTCAGAGCGCGTCGGGATGTTCTGTAGGTTCGGGTCGCTCGAGGACAGGCGGCCCGTCGCCGTGATGGTCTGGTTGTAGGTGGTGTGCACGCGGCCATCGCCACGACGCAGCGGGCCCAGCGTATCCAGGTAAGTGGACTTGATCTTGGACTTCTCACGCCAATCCAAGATCAGACGCACGATCTCGTGGTCACGGGCAAGGTCGCTCAGCACCTTGGCGTTGGTCGAATAGTAGCCGCGCTTGGTCTTCTTGAGGCCCTTGGTCGGAAGCCCCATAACGTCAAACAGCACATGCGAGAGCTGCATGGGGCTGCCGATGTTAAAGGTCTCGTCACCCGCCAGGTCTCGAATGTTTCGCTCGACCTCGGCAATCTGGGTAGCAAGCCCCTCGGACAGACTATGCAGACGGTCGGGGTCCACGAGCATGCCCGCGCGCTCCATCTTGGCAAGCACCGGCACGAGTGGCATCTCGATGCCATCGAACACGTTGACGGCGTTCTCGCGGGCCATGCGGTCGCGCAACGGTGCGACCAGCGCCAGCGCCAGAGCCGCAGTACGGGCGGCAGGCGCAGGAGCGTCCTCGCCGGCACCCTCTGCACCGCGCGCCGCAGGCAGCGCCATCTGCAGATAAGTATCGGCCAGATACGCCTCGTCAAACTCGGAGCGGTCGGAATCCAACAGGTAGGCGGCGACCACGGTGTCGAAGATGCGCGTGGAGTCGACTGCCAGCGGATCCATGAGCTCGGGCTCCGAAGAATCGATGGGCGAAAGCTCATGCAGCAGCGCTTTCATATCCGGGCTCGCCATGCGGCCCTCCATAAACAGGCGCGCAAGCACGCCGGCAATCACGCCGTGGGCGAAGTTGAAACCATCGACCACAGCAGTGGTACCTCCGTCGCCCTCCTCAAGCGCAAGCAGCCCCTTGGACGTCGTCAGCCACAGCGTGCGTGTCAAGCCAAAAAGCGCGCCCTCCTCCTTGTCATCGTCCACCACGGCGGCAATCCACTCGCCTGCCTCGATCGCACGCGAAACCTCGGACGCAACGGCAGCAAGTGCCCCAGCATCGCCGGCGGCAGCGCGCATAACGGCGGGAATCTCAAACGTGCTAGCAGCGGCAGCAGCGCCACCCTCGTCACCGATCAGCGCCAAGAAACGGTTCTGCATGGCAGTGATACCAAGCGTACCCAGTGCTGCGGACACCTCATCGGCAGAAAACGCCGGGAAGGACGTTTCGTCAAAGTCGAGCTCGACAGGTGCATCGGTGCGAATGGTTGCGACCTTGCGGCTCAGCAGGGCATCGTCGATGTGTGCACGCAGGTTCTCGCCCATCTTGCCCTTGACCTCGTCGGCGTGTGCGATAACCTCGTCCAGGCTACCGTACTGCGCAATGAGCGCGCTCGCCTTTTTGGGGCCGATGCCCGGCACGCCGGGGATGTTATCGGACGTGTCGCCCTTCAGACCGTAAAAATCGGGCACGAGCGCCGGCGTAATGCCGTGATACAGGTCATCCACGCTCTCGGGCGTCATAATCGCCACGTCGGAAAGGCCTTTGCGAGTCGATACCACGTTGACGTGCTCGGTCACGAGTTGATACATGTCGCGGTCGCCGGTCACCAGCAGCATGTCGCAGCCGGCCTCCTCGCCCAGGCGCGCCATGGTTCCCAGGATATCGTCGCCTTCCCAGCCCTCGGACTGCAGAATCGGCACGTTGAGCGCGGTGAGCAGCTCCTTAATCATCGGAAACTGCGCGTGCAGATCGGGGTCCATGGGCGGGCGCTGCGCCTTATACTGCGGCAGCATCTCCATGCGCACGCGCGGCTTGCCCTTGTCAAACGCCACGACCACACCGTCGGGGTTAAAGGCATCAATCATCTTGAGGAACATATTCAGAAAGCCAAAGATCGCGTTGGTGGGGCGACCGTCCGGCGCGTTCATGGTCGGCGGCACGGCGTGGAAGGCGCGGTGCATGAGCGAGTTGCCGTCGATAACGGCAAAGGTGCGGCGCTTGTCAGACATATTGAATACCTCGCTTTGGGCTGGGCACGGTTTGCTCACACCAGTTTACACGCTCCCCGCCCTGCGGCCACCACACATCAAGCTCCCCCGCCACCGTGAGCCCGCGCGTGATACGATGGCTCACGGTACATCAACCAGCACGATCGATCCGAAAGGAGCCTGCGTCATGGAGCGTCCCTGCGCATGGAAAAAGTACACGCCACAGCAAATCGAGGAGCTCGAGAAGCTTTGCCGCGGCTATAAGCAGTTTTTGAGCGAGAACAAGACCGAGCGCCTGTGCGTCAAAACCGGCATCAAGATGGCCGAGGAGGCGGGCTACGTCGACCTGGAGACCGTGATCGCCGAGGGCCGCGAGCTCAAGGCAGGCGACAAGGTGTACGCCGCCAACCACGGCAAGGACCTTATGCTCGTCAACCTGGGCACTGCCCCGCTCGAGCAGGGCTTTAACATCCTGGGCGCCCACGTGGACTCGCCGCGCCTGGACCTCAAACAAAACCCCGCCTTCGAGGCCGGCGACATGGCTTATCTCGACACGCACTACTATGGCGGCGTCAAGAGCTACCACTGGGTCGCTTCCCCGCTCGCGCTCGTGGGCGTCATCTGCAAAAAGGACGGCACCACCGTCGATATCAACATCGGCGACAAGGCTGACGACCCGGTCTTTACCATCTCCGACCTGCTGATCCACCTCTCGAGCGAGCAGATGGCCAAGCCCGCCAAGGACGCCGTCGACGCCGAGATCCTCGACGTGATCGTGGGCGGCCGCCCCGTCAAGTTTGACAAGGACGACAAGGACGCCCCCAAGGAGCCCGTCAAGCAGATGTTCCTGGATATCCTCAAGGAGCAGTACGACGTCGAGGAGGAGGACTTCCTCTCCGCCGAGATCGAGGTCGTGCCCGCCGGCCCGGCCCGCGACATGGGCCTCGACCGCTCCATGATCTTGGGCTATGGCCACGACGACCGCGTCTGCGCCTACCCCTCCATGCTCGCCCAGATCAACGTCGCCAACGTGGAGCGCACGAGCATCACGCTCATCGTCGACAAGGAGGAGATCGGCTCCGTGGGCGCCACCGGCATGACGAGCCGCTTCTTCGAGAACACCGTCGCCGAGATCATGACGCTCGTCGGCGAGGACAGCCCGCTGGCCCTGCGCCGCGCCCTCGCCCGCAGCCGCATGCTCTCCTCCGACGTGTCCGCCGGCTTCGACCCGGGCTACGCCGGCAAGTTCGAGACCAAGAACGCGGCCTTCATGGGTCGCGGCCTGTGCTTTAACAAGTACACGGGCAGCCGCGGCAAGGGCGGCTCCAACGACGCCGACGCCGAGTACGTGGCCCTCATCCGCGACATCATGGACGAGGCCGGCGTGGACTTCCAGACCTGTGAGCTCGGTCGCGTCAACGCGGGCGGCGGCGGCACCATCGCCTACATCATGGCCAAGTACGGCATGAACGTCATCGACTCCGGTGTTGCCGTCCTGTCCATGCACGCCCTGTGGGAGGTCGCCAACAAGGCCGATATCTACGAGGCCTACCGCGGCTACAAGGCCTTCATTGAGCGTGCCTAACTAGCCCCTCATCAGTTGCGGTGAAATAGTTCCTAAATAGCCCTTTAAACAGGCAAAACAAGAACTATTCCACCGCAACTTCCTTTTTTGGCAGAGGAGAGTCCATGCTGCAGGTCATCATTTCGCCCGCCAAACAGATGCGCGCGGCCCAAGATGCTTTTGAAGTCCTGGGCATTCCGCCTTTTGCGCACGAGACGGCTCGCCTCCACCGCGCACTGCTAGATATCGAACGGGATGAAGGCAGCAGCGGCCTGCAGACACTATGGAACGTGAGCGACAGGCTGCTTACAACGTGCCTGGATACGCTTCACGAATTTATGCCCGTCCTGAGCGATGCCGACCTCGCCGATCCCGATATCGCGCGTCGAATCTCCCCCGCCGTCATGTCCTACCACGGCATCCAATACCAAAGCATGGCACCCGAGGTGATGGATTCCGCGCAGCTCGCATGGCTGCAAGACCATCTGTGGATCCTCTCCGGCCTCTACGGGTACGTTCGTCCCTTTCATGCCGTCGAACCGTATCGGCTGGAGATGGGCGCGAAGCTTGCCGTCGACGGCGCCCGAGACCTCTACGCGTTTTGGGGCGACAGGCTCGCACGGGCTATCGCTCCGGCAGACTCCAACGCTACGATCGTCAACCTTGCCAGCGTGGAATACGCCAAAGCCGTTCTGACCCGCCTCACCACCGATGCCACGGTCGTCACATGTCTCTTTGGCGAAGGCGTCCGCAACGGCAAGCCCATCCAACGGTCGACCGCCAGCAAAAAAGCGCGCGGCTCCATGGTGCGCTGGATGGCAGAAAACAAACTCGTGGATGCAAGCGAACTTACCGCATTCAACATCGGCTATCGTCACATCCCCGAGCTTTCAGACAAAAACACCCTGGTTTTCATGAACGCGCAGGCACAATAGGCCCGCCGTTTCCAAACACCCCGTTACTCCGCCAAGCCATCGGCCTTTGCAATCCCGTTTGTCGAACCGTCCTGATAGACAATCTTGACGTGCTCAACCTCGGACACCGCAACACCCGTCGGAGGCTCCAGACGCCATTCCGTCAGGGCGATATCCATGGTCGTGGGCACATCTCCTTGATCTTTGAGCTTCACCGTAAGCGTTTTGAGTGCCGCGTCAAACGTCACGCGCTCGATCTCTTCACCTGGAATGGACCCACCAGTCAGCTGCAACTGCACAAACTCATCGCGCGGGTACCAATAATCGCCCGGAACGGCGAGCGTATTGGCATTACCGCCAGTACTCCTCACCGTCATAATCGGTAGGCTATCATCAGCCTCAAACTCCCAGGCAGCGCCGCCGCGACCGCCAAACGTCCAGATACAAAAGGCAATCACCAGCACGGCAAGCACCGCAAAACCAATCGCGACAAGGCCATGGTGCGCACGGCTTTCCTCGGCCGACACATCCCATTGCGTCTCTCGATATAGATGCTTGTCTTCCATGTTCGCCTCCCCACAGGCACGCTCGTTAGGCCAATCGTACCCATTCGAGCTATACTTGAGCCCATTACATAAACGGGGAGCTTGCAGGACAAGACGGCAGGCTGAGACTGGGCGCGCCCGCCCTGACCCGCAAACCTGATATGGGTAATGCCAACGAAGGGAGCCGTGCCAATGAGCACACAGACCGAGCCCAAGCTCGTCACGCAAATCGACTTCGCCCGGGCCGGGCAGATCACGCCGCAGATGAAGGAGGTTGCCGAGCGCGAGCATCGCGACCCCGAGTACATCCGCGAGCGCGTGGCCGACGGCCGCATCGCCATTCCAGCCAACATCGTGCATATCAAAAAGGGCATGCGCGCCTTTGGCGTCGGCGAAGGCCTGTCCACCAAGGTCAACGTTAACCTGGGCATCTCGGGCGATAAGGCCGATGCCGCCGAGGAGTGGAAGAAAGTCAAGATCGCCGAGGAGTTTGGCGCCGACGCCATCATGGACCTCTCCAACTCGGGCAAGACGCGCCAGTTCCGCCAGCAGCTCATCGACGAGACGCCGCTCATGGTGGGCACCGTTCCCATGTACGACGCCATCGGCTACATGGAAAAGCCGCTGGTCAAGCTGACCAAGGACGATCTGCTCGAGGTCGTACGCGCGCATGCCGAGGACGGCGTAGACTTTATGACCATCCACTGCGGCATCAACAAGTCGGTCATCAAGACCTTTAAGGAGACCGGCCGCCTGATGAACATCGTCAGCCGCGGCGGCTCGCTGCTGTTTGGCTGGATGGAAGTCACCGGCAACGAGAACCCGTTCTATGAGTTCTACGACGAGGTGCTCGAGATCTGTCACGAGTATGACGTGACCATCTCACTCGGCGACTCCTGCCGCCCGGGCTGCCTCTACGACTCCAACGATGCCACCGAGACCGCCGAGATGATCGAGCTGGGCAAGCTGTGCAAGCGCGCCTGGGCCGCGGGCGTCCAGGTCATGGTCGAGGGTCCGGGCCACATGGCGCTCGACGAAATCGCTGCCAACATGAAACTGCAGAAGCGCCTGTGCCACAACGCCCCGTTCTATGTACTCGGACCGCTGGTGACCGATATCGGTGTGGGCTATGACCACATCACCGCCGCCATCGGTGGCGCCATCTCCGCGAGCTCCGGCGCCGATTTCCTGTGCTACGTGACGCCCGCCGAGCACCTGTGCCTGCCTAACGCCCAGGACGTGCTCGATGGCCTCATGGCAACCAAGATCGCCGCGCATGCCGCCGACATCGCCAAGAAGGTGCCGCACGCCCGCGATCTGGACGACAAGATGGGCCAGGCGCGCCGCAAGCTCGATTGGGACGCCATGTGGAAATGCGCTCTCGATCCGGTCACCGGCAAGAAGCGCTACGAGGAGTCCCCCGCTGCCACCGAAGGCACCTGCACCATGTGCGGCAAGATGTGCGCCGTCCGCACTGTCAACAAGGTGTTCGAGGGCACGACGATCGATCTCGGTATGGAGGACTAGGTCCCTCGCTGCGATCGCTTTAGAAGCGAGTTGGCGCCCGTCAATTGTTGACGTGTGAACATTTGCTTTCATTTGCGTAAAGATTGCATCGCCCGCCCGGGTTCGACATAGAGTCGGCCCGGGCATCTTTATAATGCTGGCTTAAAGACCCATTTGAATCCGACCGAACAAGGGAGCGAACATGGATCGTAGTAGGGTACCTGCCGTTCTGTCCATCGCAGGATCCGATTCCAGTGGTGGCGCCGGCATTCAGGCCGACATCAAGACCATCACGGCACATCGCCTGTATGCCGAGACGGCCATTACCGCTATCACGGCGCAAAACACGCTGGGCGTCACAGCGGTCCAGGAAATCTCCCCCGATATCGTCGCCGCGCAAATCGATGCGGTCTTTGACGACATCCGCCCGAGCGCCGTCAAGATTGGCATGGTTTCCTCTGCCGAGATTATCGAGGTCATCGCCGACCGCTTGAGCGCTTGGGACGCGCAGAACATCGTGGTCGATCCCGTCATGGTCGCCACCTCGGGCGCTCGACTCATTGCCGAGGATGCCTCCGAAGCACTCACCCGCCGCCTATTCCCGTTGGCGACGGTTATCACGCCCAACATTCCTGAGGCCATGGCGCTGCTCGACTATGAGGTCGATTCCGAGCGCACGCAGCAAAATGCCGCTATGCTTCTCACCCGCCGCTTTGGATGCGCGGCCCTCGTTAAGGGCGGGCATTTTGTCAATGAGGCCAACGATGTGTTGGCCGAGCCCGCGCCGCTCGATGACGAAGGAAACCACCTGGGTGATCCGCTCACCACGTGGTTCCGCCACAAGCGCATCGAGACCAGCAATACGCACGGCACTGGCTGCACACTCTCGTCCGCCATCGCCTGTGCGCTGGCTCAGGGCATGGATCTTGCCGACGCCGTCAACGCGGGCAAGGCATACCTGACAGGCGCTCTGGCCGCCGGCCTAGACATGGGCAAAGGCTCCGGCCCCGTCAATCACATGTGGCAGTACTGAGGCAGTTTGCCGCAGCTCGCTATTGATGCTGACCATCAGGC
>CABSLA010000016.1 GCA_902478545.1 uncultured Collinsella sp. | reverse complement strand
GTCCAGGATGCTAAGACTTCAGAGGCTGCTCCCGCCGATGTCGAGCCCGCCGACGTCCGTCCCGGTCGCAGCCGTCGCACTGCTGCTAAGCGCACGTCCAAGGCCAAGGCTGCCAAGAAGGGTGCATCCGAGGATTCCGCCGAGACGACCGTCGATGCATCGACTGATGCCGCCGAGCCCCAGGACGTTGAACAGCCTGCGTCCGAGAAGCCCAAGCGCGGTCGCAAGAAGTCCGCTAAGGCCAAGGCGTCCGAGCAGCAGGCTGATGTCGAAGCGCAGGTCGATTCCGGCGCCGAGGCCAATGACGCCGCTAAGGCCAATGCCGACGCCGCCGCAACCGATGACGCCGCGCCCGCTGAGGCCGATGACAACGCTCGCCCCAACCGTCGCCAGCACAAGCGCAACGACGAGCGCAGCGAGCGCAAGGACGACCGCAACAACGACCGTCGCAACCGCCAGCGCGATCGCAAACAGCGCAACAAGGAGCGCAACGCCGCCCCCACCGAGCCCACGCTTTCGCGTGAGGAACTTGCGGCCATGAAGGTCGCCGAACTGCGCGAGAAGGCCAAGGAGTTCGAGATTGAGACGACCGGCAAGAAGAAAGCCGAGCTCGTCGAGGAGATCTACGTCACCGCCGCGAAGGCCGAGGGCTTCCGCGACATCAAGGGCATCCTGCAGATTCGTCCGGACAGCTCCGGTATCATCCATGCCCACGGTTACATGAAGTCCAACGACGACGCCTTCGTCCCCGCCTACCTCATCCGCTCCGCGCGTCTGCGCACGGGCGACGTCATCGAGGGCTCGCTTCGTCCTTCGCGCGGCGGCGACAAGCGCGCCGGCCTCGCCAAAATCACGACCGTCAACGGTCTAGACCCCGAGCAGATTCGCAACCGCCCCAAGTTTGGTGACCTCACCCCGGTCTATCCCAACGAGCCGCTGCGCATGGAGCACGGCAAAGACTCCATTACCGGTCGCGCCATCGACATCGTGTCGCCGATCGGCAAGGGTCAGCGTGGCCTGATCGTGTCCCCGCCCAAGGCCGGCAAGACCACGATCCTCAAGAAGATCTGCCAGTCTATCTCGATTAACAACCCCGAGGTGCACCTCATCTGCCTGCTCGTCGACGAGCGCCCCGAAGAGGTCACCGATATGCAGCGTTCCATCAAGGGTGAGGTTGTGGCGTCGACCTTCGATATGCCCGCCGACAACCACACTCGCGTGGCAGAGCTCGTCATCGAGCGCGCCAAGCGCATCGTGGAGCTGGGCGGCGATGTCGTGGTGGTGCTCGACTCCATTACGCGTCTTGCCCGCGCCTACAACTTGGCGGCGCCCGCCTCGGGCCGCATCCTTTCGGGCGGCGTCGATTCGGCGGCCCTGTATCCTCCCAAGCGCTTCCTGGGCGCAGCCCGTAATATCGAGAACGGTGGCTCGCTCACCATCCTGGCCTCTGCCCTCATCGACACCGGTTCCAAGATGGACGAGGTCATCTTCGAGGAGTTCAAGGGTACCGGCAACATGGAGCTTAAGCTCGACCGCGACCTGGCCGACCGCCGCATCTTCCCGGCTATCGACCCCGTTGCCTCCGGTACGCGCAACGAAGACCTGTTGGTCGACGAGCAGATGCGTCCGTTTGTCTTTGGTCTGCGTCGCATTCTTGCCGGCATGAACAACACCGAGCGCGCAGCCGCGTCGTTTATCAAGGGTCTTAAGGGCACCAACACCAACCAGGAGTTCCTGGTGCGTTCGGCCAAAAAGCACAGCGACTACGAGCAGACGTTCTAGGTTGTCATCCACGCGCAGCGATAGTCATCAATGCGATAAAGGGTCGGGGCTTTGAGCCTCGGCCCTTTTCCATATCGCCGCTCCGCGCTTATTTTTGACCATAAGACTGGCAAGCAGCAGGTTTCCCGTTTCAATCCGACATCGTCGCTTGCAATCGACAGGGCGGTTTCGCATAATAGCTTTTAAGCTTCGCGACGGAAAACGCAGATGAAACGAACCATATACCGTTGCTTTGGGGCATAGCCCCGCTTCATCTTCTCTCGCGCAGCCAACTGAATGATGCGATTTGGGTGCTGGAAGATGGGGAGAGCTCATGGCTTCTTCTGATGCAACACAACGAGCAGTCCTTGCCGGACTTTCGTGCGGGATCGGCCTTGCCGCTCCCGTGGTTATGTATGCCGCGACGCTGCCGTTTTCGTCGGTGAACGAGACGGTCGTGGCGGGTGCGGTTCCCTTCGCCGTGGGCGCGGTGGCGGGCGTGGGTATCTATGCCGCCTCGCTGGGTATCTCCGAGTACCGTGCGCAGCGTGAAGAGCGTCTGTTCCAGCCTGATGCCATGGGCGGTGCCGCCAATCTCAATCAGCATCAAAGCGAGTTCAAGACCGCCTCGATTCCAGCTCAGCAGCAGGATGCGACTCCTTACGCTGCGGCTTCTGCTTCTCAGGCTCAGGCGGAGCAGTCTACCTCGGCATTCCTTTCCGGCCTGACTGGTGCGTTCCAGCGCCGTCATGCCGATGATGGTGTCCCTACCATCGCTCGAGCCGCAGATGCCATGGACGAGGCCGAGGCTTGGTCCATGATCGACAGTATGCTCGACGACGATTCGCCGGTGAGCTGCGACCCTGCACACTCGCGCGACGTCTATCAAGTCGCCATCGACGAGCTCACCAACGGCGGGCAGACCGGCTCCTTCAATCGCGACGACATCGCCGCCGCGGCACGCGCCGTGTCTGGTTCCCAGGCCGCCCCTGCGGGCAGCACGGCGGCTTTCGTGGCACTCGTTGCCAACGCGGCAGCCAATAACGCCTACAACGCTACCTCGGCGGACGCGAACGCTTCTGCCGACAATTCGTACGTTGATGAAGCCATGACTGCGGACGAGGAGGCCGTTGCCGCCCGCCGTGCCGCCGAAAGCTCGCTTTGGGGCGCTCCTGCCCAGCAGCAGGCGGCTGAGGCTGCGCCGTACAATGCAAACCTCGCCAGCATGCCTATCATCTCCGGTGCCGTGGACATCGATCTCGATGACCTCGATGAGCCTGCAGCCATCACCGCATCGATTGATGCCCAAGATCGCATCGACACCGGCGACCTTCCGGACGCCTCGCTCGAGGTTGATGTTCCCATGGCCGATTACTCGGGCCACGAGGACATGTGGGCCGCCGCCACCGCGATTCTGGATGAGATTGACGAGCCTGCTCCTGTTGCAGTCCCCACTCCCGTCGCTGCCCCTCAGCCTGCTGCCCCCGCCTATGTCGGCCGTCACAGCGCTGTGTTCCCCGAGGATACCGCCCGTATCTCGCGCGAGAGCATCGAGCGAGCCGAGGCTATTGCCGCCGGCATTATGGAAAATCGTCGTCACGAGCGCGTCAATCAGATCCTCGAGGAAGAGATCGAGCGCCTGCAGTCCTCTACCGCCAAGCGTACGGGTCGTGCCTATCTGAGCGTAATCGAGGGCGGTACCGCCAGCTTCGCGCCGCTCCGCGCGGAGGCATAACTTCTGCATGGTTAAGATCAATCGAAAATGGGCGGTTGTAACCTGCCTGATGGCGCTCTTGATCTGGGGCAATTCGCTGGTTCCCGGCTCGGGGTCGGGCTCGCTGAGCCTAACGGTCATGGAAACTATCCGCGGTTTCCTGCACGGCGTGGGACTTCCATATGAATGGGTGACCAACTTTGTTGTTCGCAAGTGTGCACATTTTACCGAGTATATGGTGCTTGGCATTCTGGCAACGCACGCCTTTGATTTTGAGGGCCGGCGCACCTTTGACGTGCTGCTGCCCACGGCGGTGTTCCTGCTGCTGATTCCCTCCATCGACGAGACGATTCAGCTCTTTGTGCCGGGACGCGCCGGCATGATCACCGATGTGATGATCGACTGCTGTGGAGCGGTAACGGGCGTTGTGCTCCGATATCTCTTACGGTCGCTGATGTACGCCAAAAAAGCCGCCTAGGACGTATTGTTTGGTCCTAGGCGGCCTTTTTTATTTGAGGGCTTATATGGGGCGTGGTGGCGTCGTTCCGTAGGTTGGATTTGCCGAGCCCGCCACGCCCTGTGGGTGCGTCTGCTACTGAAGCGCCTGTGCGCCCAGGGCCAGGCAGCCCATGATGCCCTGCTTGCCCTCGAGGCTGTTGTTGACGATGTAGTTATCGATGTCGTTGACCTCGGGCGTGACGATATAGCCGTTGAGCATCTCGGCGCACTTTTTGCGTGCGAGCGGCACGATGGGGGTGTGGTCGGCCACGCCGCCGCCGATGATGATCTTTTGCGGTGCGTAGCACAGCGTGTAGGTCATGAGCGCCTGTGCCAGATAGCCTGCGAGCAGGTCCATGGCCTCCGGGTCATCGGCCATGTCTCCGGCGCTCTTGCCATCCCAGCGCTTTTTAACGCCAGGGCCGGCGATGAGGCCCTCGAGGCAGTTGTCATGGAAGGGGCAGGCGCTATGCTCGCCGATGGTGTCGCGCGGGTCGCGCGTGACCAGGATGTGGCCGGCCTCGGGATGCATCATGCCGTGTACGAGCTTACCGCCCGAGAGCACGCCGGCGCCCACGCCGGTGCCGATGGTCAGGTAGACCACGTCGGTGAGGCCCTGGGCGCAACCAAAGGTGACCTCGCCCAAGCAGGCAACGTTGACGTCGGTGTCGTAGCCACAGGGAATATTGAGCTCGTTTTGGATGGTGCCCAGCAGATCAAAGTAGCGCCATGCCGTTTTGGGCGTCTCCAGGATCTTGCCGTATTGGGGCGACGCGGGGTTGACTGCGGTGGGGCCAAAGGCGCCGATGCCCAGCGCGGTGATGCCCTTGTCGGCAAACCATGCATTGACGGCCTCAACGGTCTCCTGCGGGGTCGTGGTCGCGATCTGCTCACGCTCCAGGACCGTACCGTCTGCATAGCCCGTGGCGCAGACCATCTTGGTGCCGCCGGCCTCGAGCGCTCCGATAAGCTGCTGATCTGCCATAGTATTCCTCTCTCTGGGACGAGTTGCTCCGTGACTAGAGTATAGGGCTCTAAACTATTTAAGAAAGCGTTATAAAAAGAAGCCTCGCAACGCGGCGGGCGGTGCGAGGCTTCTTTGGCTACTTTAGCTGCCGGGCCGTCCTTACCCGCGCGGCTTGATTTTATCACGTAGAGACTTGAGGTTCTCCAGTGCCGCGTTAAGCGTCTCGTCTCGCTTGGCAAAGTGGAAACGAATCAGATGGTTGACGGGCTCGCGGAAGAAGCTCGAGCCGGGCACTGCGCCCACGCCCACCTTTGAGGCCAGGTCCTCGCAGAACTCGAGGTCGCTGTCGTAGCCAAACTCAGAGATATCCATCATCACGTAGTAGGCGCCCTGCGGTACGTTGTGCTTAAGTCCGATACTATCGAGCCCTTGGCAGAACAGGTCGCGTTTGGCGGTATAGAGGTCAAGGACCTCATCGTAATAGCTGCCGTCGAAATTGAGGGCGGTGACGACGGCTTCCTGCAGGGGAGCGGCGGCACCCACGGTGAGGAAGTCGTGGACCTTCTTGATGCGCTCGGTGATCTGGGCCGGGGCAATGGTGTAGCCAAGACGCCAGCCGGTGATGGAGTACGTCTTAGACAGCGAACTGCAGCTGATGGTTCGCTCGAACATGCCGGGCAGCGTGGCCATATAGACGTGCTCGTGGGGCGCGTAGACGATGTGCTCGTATACCTCGTCGGTAATGCAGTAGGCGTCGTACTTTTTGCAGAGGTCGGCGATAAAGGTGAGCTCCTCGCGCGTAAAGACCTTGCCGCAGGGGTTGGAAGGGTTGCACAGGACGATGGCCTTGGGGTCGTTGTCGCGGAAGGCCGCCTCGAGTGTCTCGCGGTCAAAGTCGAATGTGGGCGGGTTGAGCGGCACGTAGATGGGCTCGGCACCCGAAAGGATCGTGTCGGCGCCGTAGTTCTCGTAGAACGGCGAGAAGATGACGACCTTATCGCCGGGGTTCGTGACCGTCATCATGGCGGCCATCATGGCCTCGGTGGAGCCGCAGGTGACCACGATATTCTGGTTGGGGTCGATCGGCATGCCCATAAAGTGCTCCTGTTTGGCGGCGAGCGCCTCGCGCATGGCCTGGGAGCCCCAGGTAATGGAGTACTGGTGGTAGAGCGGCTTGGGGTCGGCGGCGATGGTGCTCAGGCTGTTGAGCAGCTGCGCCGGAGGATCGAAGTCGGGGAAGCCCTGCGAGAGATTGACGGCATCGTACTTATTGGAGATGCGTGTCATGCGGCGGATGACCGAATCGGTAAATGTTGCCGTGCGGTTGGAGAGTTCTTTCATGCCGGTCCTTTCGAGGATTTGCAGTGGGGCAAGTTTACTCCTATGGAACCGGTGGGAATTGCTCGAAACGCGCTCGAAAAACTCTTTTCAAAATTCTTGAAAATTGGGGCTTGCATCGCGTGGCGTTCCTTGCAATAATAGTCGAGCGCGAAGCGCACAGGACACGGTGGGTGTAGCTCAGTTGGCTAGAGCGACGGGTTGTGGTCCCGTAGGTCGAGGGTTCGAGTCCCTTTACCCACCCCAGTTCTTGCTTCGTGTTGATATCGGGTCGTTAGCTCAGTTGGTAGAGCAGGGGACTCTTAATCCCAAGGTCCAGGGTTCGACCCCCTGACGGCCCACCAAAGAACGCACAGGTCAGCGCTTCGGCGCTGACCTTTTTTGTTTACCGAGAAGCCGAATCATAACCGTCCGTTACCGTTCGTGTTTTACGCCCCCTGCCGTTTATGCGCGGCAGGGGGCGTTTTATGCATTTAGCAGGTAATGGACCTAGAAAATGCAATTTAGAGCGTTTCGGCATCCAGACCGGTGCCATTAAAACCGCCGTCAGCGCCGCCGCCCTCGACAATCTGCAGGGCGCGGCCGACCTGCCTGGCGGCCTTCTCGCGCTCCGCGAGGCCCGGTTTGATGTAATGGCGGTAATCTGTCCCCAGGTCCGTATGTCCGTGCAGGTCCATGATGCTCAGGGGGTCGACCTCGGTCGCCGCCATGATGGTCTCGGACGTGTGGCGCAGGGCCTTAGGAGGGATATACCGCAGGTCATGGCGCACGCACATGCGCCGCCACGCCCGCACGAGGTTGTCGCCGCGCATGTTCACGATGCGCTGGCCGCTCCATTCGCGCACCTGCTCCATAACCGAAGTGCCGCCCTCGACGGTTATGCCCGGGCGCAACTCGTCCATGATCTGGTGCAGGCGCTCGCGGCCTGCCAATAAAACCGGCACGGTGCGCACGGAATGGGCGTTCTTGGTCTCCTTCACGCCGTCCTCGTCCGTGTACGCGCGGCAGACCTCGATGTACTCCGAGACGGTCGGCTGGCCCGTGGCGAAGTCGTAGGTCGTGGTGACCTTGAGGTCGCACGGGCGCACCGCCAGCGCCTCCTCCTTGCGCAGCCCGCTCAGGCCCAATATCAGGTAGGCGTTCATGACCAGATCGGCGCGGTCGTCGCTGGCGGCGAGCCTGCGCAGCGCCTCGGCAGCCTCGGGGATGCTCCACGGCTCAACGGGCGCCTGCTTCGTCTTGGGCGCGATCACGCGACGGCGGAAGGGCTCCACAGTTACCCAGCCGTCGTCGAAGGCTCGGCGCATGACGGCGCGCAGGGTGGTCTTGGTCTTTGCCGGCGCGCCCGAGCGCTCGATACAGCTGCGCATCATGTCGTGGGTTATCTCGGAGATGTCGATGCTCCCCAGGACGGGGGAGATGTAGTTGCACATCTGACCGTCGTACTCGCGCAGGCTCGCACAGGAGCGCGGCTTGCCGCGGTTGCTGGGGGAATCGCGGAAAACTCCCCAGTAGTACATGTCAAGCGTCACGCCCGCGTGCGCCGCCTGGGACACGCCGAGCTCCTGTGCGAGCTGGGCGATGGCGATATCGGCCTCGGTCTCGGTGCCGTGGACGGTGCGCGACACGCGCCGCACGTGGCCGTCCGCGCGGAAGCCCGCCTGCACGCGGATCACCCACTTGCCGGGCGCGACCTCGCGCTTGGAGCCGAGTTTTGACCTCGAAGTATCGTTGGCTGACATATAATGGTCCTGCCTTTCCCTTTTGCCGGAGGGCATGTGCCCCGTGCGGATCCGCCAAGATTGCCGCGCGGGGCTTTTTTGTTTGCGTTGAGGCCGGCTACGCGACTGCGCGGCGCTTGGGCCTGCCCGAGCGGGGCGTGTCGGTCAGACGCGCCGCTATGCTCTCCACGGTCACGTAGGTACGGCGGCCCTTGCGGTAGCCCGTAAGGATCCCCGAGTCGAGCATGTGGGTGATCCTGCCGGGGGAGACGGAGAGCCTGCGCGCGGCTTCGGCCGCCGAGACCGTCTCGCCCTCCACGATGTACCCCTCGTCCGTGGAGAAGGCGACCATCATGGAGAGCCCGCCGTCTGCGGGCTCGATGAACTCGGGCTCAGGCACGGCAAGACCGTCCTTCACGAGCGCGGCCACGTAGGTGCTCGCCGCGTCCACGGACTGCTCGGCGGCCTCGGCAATCGTGTCGCCGCAGGTGAAGCATCCCGGCAGTGAGGGAAACTCCACGTCGTAGCCGCCGTCCTCGTCGGGTGTGAGCACCGCCTGGTAAACGTATGTCTTCATATCTTTCGACCCCCAAGGGGGCGGGGCTAGAGCCACCCCGCCGTCTTAGCTATTTTTCGGTACGTCCCTATCGGTATCTCCTTCTTGGAGGTGGGCACGCTGATCTGGATTCCGTCCTTTCGCGCGACCACGTGGCTGCCCTTGCCGGTGTAGAGCGTCCAACCCTCCTTCTTGAACCGCTTGAGCACCTGCGCGGGCTCCTGCTCCTTGGGCATCTCTCCTCCTTTCGACAATTTAATTATAAACAGTTGATAGTTAGCAATCAAGTAAATTATCAAGTATTTATAGTTTTAAAATTGACCACACGGATCCGCCAAGATTGCCGCACGGGGTTTCTTTATGTCTGGAGCTGTCAAAGAATCTTTGACAGCCGAGGTGCCAGCTTGGGTTTTTTAGAAAAAATCGAAAAAACCTAGCCGCGCCGCGGGTCATAATCGTGATGAACACCATTCACGCTCCTGGAGGTACCCATGGCTCGCTATAGCGTCGGCGCATACACGTACGAGGACGATTCCCCCGACACGATGATCTACGACGGGCTCACGGGCATCCCGTTGAGCTTGGGGTACGAACTCGTGTCGCAGGAGCGCGGGGACACCGTGAAAGTCGTCGCCCTGGGCGTGAAGGACGGCACCGCGGGCCCCGTCCCGTTTGCGACGCTCAGGCCGTGCGCGTACTCCCTGGCGTCCGAGTACGACGCGCGCGCCGTGAGGTGCCCGCAGACCGGGCAATGGGTCCTCATCGGGTACATGGGCGTCTAGAGGAAGCCCGCAATCTTCCCTCCGACGGAGAGGATGCCTGCTACCAGTTCACCGCCCTTCTTCGCTATCTCCAATCCCTTGATCATGCGGTCGGCCAGCGATGCCTGGTCGCCACGCTTTGCTGCCAATTCCATCTGGGCGAGGCATGCTGCGAGCATGTCTTTGTCTTCCGTAGTGAGTCCCTGGTCCGCAGCGATCGTCTCCATCAAGTTGTCGACGGATGCCCTCAGCGAAGATGAGGACGTCGAGCTCGAGCTTGAGGTCGCATTGCTGTCTGCGTGCTGCTCGACGCTCACGTTTGTCCTCGCCGTGGAGGACTTTATCTTTTCAATCTCATAACTCATGCGCCTGTCATCGGCGTATAGCTTCGCTTTCGCCTGTAGCCGCCGTATGTCCTCGGCGGCATCTTTCTTCCCGTATGACGACTGCCCGCCGATCGTCGCGCGGAACATCTTCAGGCCCACGCGGACCTTGGGTACAACTGTCTCTAGCGCCGACTCGATTCTCTTGGCCTCGCTCACGAGGTTGTAGGAATCGGGGTTTGCTAGGATTTCCCCGCATTCCGCTATGAGCTCGTCAATTGCGTTGTCCATGAAATGTGCTCCTAAATGAAAAGGCGGTTGCCCCTTGGGACAGCCGCCTTTCCTTGGACGCGGGCCCCGTGGGGTCCCCGCGTCAATACCGCTGTCCAAATTACCGTTAGTCCTCGGCACGGTCAAGCCGATCAGCCCATTTTCGTGGGGTTACGAAAATGGGGGAGTAGCTGGCGTTTTGGTGCCCGTTGTCTACGCGGACCTTACTTGATCCGCTTCCAGCCCTTCGATTTCAGGCGCTGCAGCCTGATTTTGGGACAGCTCGGCCTGGTCGCGTGCCGTCTCCAGGATCTTCGAGCGCCTCTTCTCGGTGCTCTGCCGGTAGCAGGCGATCAGCTCGCCCTCCGCGCCCGCCGGCGCCGTCGGCTTGTCCTCGGGATGCTCCTCGTACCAGCCGAGGAGGTCGTTGGGGTCGGTGTGCAGAACCTTCGCGCAATTCCAGAGCTGCTCAATATCGGGAAGGGTCTTCCCTCGTTCCCAGTTGCCTACCGTTTTGATGTCAACGTTCAATGCGTCCGCTAGATCGGCCTGTGAATATCCGTTTTCTTTCCTAGCCTGCTTAAGTTTTAAGTTCATCGTCACCTCCAGTATGGGGAAGTATTTACCGAGGATTCTATAGATACACAAAAGAAAAGGCAAGAAAAGCCCTAGTTTGCTATTGCAATCGGGAATAGATTACCTATACTCTGAATTGCACAGGGAAGAAGTTCCCTATTTTAGAAGGAGGAGAAGATGAAGTTTTCGAAGGACGAGTTCGGAGCGAACCTGCGCGCCGCCCGTGCTCGCGCCGATATGTCTCAGGAGCAGCTGGCCAACAAGGCGGGGCTCTCGGCATCTTCAATCATCGGCTACGAGAACGGCTCGATGGTCCCGGGTGTCGACAAGGCGTATGCCATCGCCCAGGCCCTCGGATGCACGCCCAATGACCTGATGGGCTGGAACACGGACGAGGCCGCCTAGGCCGGAAGGGGGAAGAGATGGAAGGCAAGAAGGTGGGCGAGCTCACGCTCGGCGTGAAGCTGAAGGGCGTGGACGAGCTGCAGGCGAGGCTCGATGTGGCTTCCGGCCACATCGACGCCGCCCGCGAGATCCTGGATTCGCTCGCGGACGGCGTGGAGATCGGGGCCGACCTTATCGCGTCCGATACGACGTCCCGCAACGGGGACAGCTCGTCTGGGGACCGCGAAGCGTGAAGCGCTTGCCGCAGGTCTGGCAGGTTATCTCGAGGGAGCCGGTTGCAGCGGCCTTCTCGATTCCCCTGACGGCGACGCGGTCGAGTGCCTTCCGGTCGATCTTGAGGCCCTTGATGGCCTTTGACATGTAATCACCTCCTTTCGCGTAAAGGGATGAACGCAAAGGAGTTTACGGGTTCGTGGGGACACGGAGATGAATGAGATCAGACGGCTCCGCAAGAAGGCGGGACTCTCGCAGTTCAAGCTCGCGGTGAAGGCGGGCGTTACCGAGACGACGGTGCGGAACTGGGAGCGCCGGGGGATAGCCGACGCGAAGTACGGGGCGGCCAAGCGGCTCGCGAGGGCGCTGGGCGTGCCCATGGAGGATCTGGAGGAAGAGGAATGACCCGGGCGCTGCTGGCCTCGGCCGTCGTGATGGACGCCGCGGGGTGGGCTTGCACCGCGCAGGGGGCCTACGGCCTGGCGCGGGTGTGCTTCTCGGCGGCCGTGCCGTTCATCGTGGCATGGGTGCTCGCCTCGCCCTATGACTGACGGCGGGCCCGCCCCCGTCGCGCCACGGGTTCCGTAACGCCCCCATTCCGCGGGGCCCGCGGCGCGACGGGGCTGGACTCCCTACTTCCGGCCCATATGGTGCCGCCGCCGACTTGGCGGGGCGGCGGCACCGCTCCCTTTGGCGGGGGAGCGCCCTCCGGCTGCGCCATCTGGTGCGGCCCTCCGGCAAGGGATTGGCTCATACGAATGAAAGGAGAAGGCCATGTGGATGTCGATAGCCAAGGGCGCGCGTTACGCCTGCTGCGACAACGTCACGTTCCGCGCGATGGTCATGCAAGGGGTCATCCCGCGCTACCCGTCGCTCAACCCCAACAGCTCGCGCGAGGTGGTGCGCAGCGAGGACATCGACGCCGCCATCATGGCGCGCGGCGCGGTGCCGGCGCTGCCCTCGCCCGACTGCGTGCCGCCGCGCCGACCGAGGCGGGTGGCGTGATGGGCGACCTGGTCTGGGAGGCGGGCTGCCGCCTCGGCGCGTGGTGGGACTCGCTTCCCGAGCGCGTGCGCAGCGTCGTGTGCGCCGTGGCGCTCATCGGCCTGATCGCCGTCGCCGGCGCCATCGATGGGACCGCCCCGAGCGGGATGTACTACTAGCCCCTATTTACCTTGACAGCTGCATAGCGATCGGGGCGGCGGCCCGGGGAAGGGAGCCGCCCTATGGGACAAGGAATGCCGCCCGTATGGTCTTTCGTCCTCTTCGCGCTCGCGTTCACCATGTTCTTCGTCCTGGGGCTCGCTACATCCGGAGCGCTGTCCGGATGAGCGCGATGAGCGTGGGCGCGGCGGCGCCGCCGATGAATCCGGCTATGGCGCCGGAGACGACACTGAACAGCGCCACGAGGTAGTCGTGCCTGCGGCCGCCCCGGACGTTCTCGCGCTCGATGCGCGCCGCCTCGTCTCGGTCTAGGAACCAGCAGCGCCCCTCCGAGGTCAGCTCGCCGAAGTATTTCGGGTTCTGCTCGCCGCCCGAGCGGCCGTCGAGGAGACCCTTCCTCGCGAGCGTCTCGTATACGCGGCGCTCGAGCTCGTACTCGCGGGAGTAGGTACGGATCTCGCAGCCCATCGAGTCTATGCCCTGGAGCGTTGAGAGCTCGTTGTCGAGCCGGTTCCAGATGTAACCGTCCACCGACTCTCCCCGTTCGGAAACCTCTTGGAGCCTCCTGAGATAGGACTGCTCCTCGCTCGTCAATTCAACCATCCGGACCCCCGCCCCGATCGCTATGGCAGTTCATGCGAGGCCGTGGGCCTCGAGACAGGAGGATACATGCAATTCGAGAAGAAGTCTGTGCGCCTGGGCGACATCCGCCCGAGCGGGCAGAACCCGCGCGAGGACTTCGGCGACATCGGCGCCCTGGCCCGCAGCATCGAGGCGACCGGCGGCGAGCCACTGAACCCGCCCGTGGTCGTGGCGGACGGCAACGTCTACCGCATCGTGGACGGCGAGCGCCGCTACCGCGCGCTGTCCTCGATTTACGGGGAGGACCGCGAGGTCTCCGCGCTGGTGGCGGAGAGCATGGACGAGGCCAACGAGCTCGTGGCCATGCTCGCCACCGACGACAAGCGCCAGCTGACCGAGGCCGAGCGCGCACGCGGCGTGCAGCAGATGCTCGTGCTGGGCATTGACGAGCAGCGCATCGAGCGCGCGAGCCGCGCCACCGCCGGGCAGATCCGCGCCGCGCGCAAGCTGCGCGGTCGCATCGACGCCGGCGTGCAGGTGACGCTGGAGCAGCTCGAGGCCGCGAGCGCCTTCGAGGACGAGAAGGACGTCGAGGCGGTCCTCGCGGCAGGCGAGGGCTGGGCCGGCAAGGCCGACAGCATCCGCCGCCGCGTCGAGCGCGAGGAGGCCAAGGCCGAGGACTACGACGCCTTCGGCGACGCTGGCATCCCGGTCGTGAAGGAGCAGCCCGATGGGTTCGCCTACGCGGATTGGGCCAACTGCGGTGCCGCCGCCGCGAAGCTCGAGGCGAAGGAGCTCGCCGCCGGCACCGTTGCCGTGTGGAAGGGCAGCTACTGGGACCTCTTTGCTCCGAAGGGCGGCGATGACGCCGAGCCCGAGAAGACCGAGGAGGAGATCCGGGCCGAGCAGGAGGCCGCGCGCGAGAAGACGGCGCTCGAGGGGCTGTACAGGAGCCTGATCGGCTTCGTGGCGTCCGGCGCCTTCGCCATGTCCAAGGACCTCATGATGTGCGTGCGCGTGGGCCGCGAAGACCCGCCCGCGCTGCTCGTGGCGATGGGCGGCGACAGCAACACCGAGAACGAGGAGCGCTTCGGTCTCGTGCGCGACGAGTTCGCCCGCAACCTCAAGGCGTGCAGGCCCAGCGAGTACGAGGCCGGCTGCTGGCTCATGGCGGCGGCCAAGGACATGGCCCAGCTCAACAACCGCTGGGGCGGCGACGACGCGGAGGCGTGGCTCGACCACTATGACGTCTTCTGCTCCGCGGGCTTCGAGCCCGGCGAGGAGGACGTGTGGCTCATGGAGAGGGTGCAGGCGAGTTTCAAGGAGGAGAAGGATGAGTAGCGAGAAGGATGTCAAGGTGACGGTGGAGGCGTGCGGCGAGGTCCGCGCTTTCGAGTGCCGCTGCACGGTGCTCTCGACTGGCAACGGTGACGGCTCCGGCAACTCATGTTTCGTGGGCTCGGCCAGCCTCAGTGATCTGTTCGCGCTCGCCTGCGAGTGCACCGACACGCTCTGCGCGGCTTTCAGCCAGGCGGGCGTTCCGGACAGGAATGCGCGCAAGCTCATGCTCATCGCCGCGCTCGGCGCCAACCCCAGCGGGCACGCCGACAGCGTCCAGATCACCGACCTGGACGCGCGCAGGGAGATCCGCGACATGGCGGCGAAGCTGGGCGTCGATGCCGACATCTAGCGAGCGGCGGGCGGTCGTGCAG
>CABSLA010000015.1 GCA_902478545.1 uncultured Collinsella sp. | reverse complement strand
TAGAGGTCCTCGCGCCAGAAGGGCATGCTCATGCAGCGCGGGCCGCCGCGGCCGCGGGAGAGCTCGGCGGAGGGCACGACGAGAAGGTCCAGGCCCTCCTTGTACAGCACGTCGTTGGTGACGGTGTTGCGGGCGTAGACGCAGATCTTGCCGGGCTCGACGCACAGGGTGTTGGAGCCGTCGTTCCACTGCTCGCGGGAGGCCGCGATCGGGTCGCCGCCGCCGCAGGGGATCAGCTTGACCTGGTCGACGCCGGTGGCGTCCTCCAGGACGTGCTCGAGGGTGTCCTCGATCAGGCGGATGTTCACGTCGCCCGGGTTCTTGCCGGCGGTCAGCTCGTAGACGCGCAGGGTGCCCATGATGGCGGGGTGGATCGTGAACTTATCGACGTCGATCTGGGTGAAGACCGTGTCGAGGTGCATGAAGGCGCGCGAGACCGGGATGTCGAAGGCCAGGATGCGCTCGACCTTGGAGTCGGAGTTCCAGAAGATGTTCTGGGCCATGACGTCGATCGCGGCGGCCTGGGTGCGCTGGGAGATGCCGACGGCGAGGGTCTTCTCGTTGATGTTCAGCACGTCGCCGCCCTCGGTGTGGAACTGGCAGTCGCGGCGGAAGTACAGCGAGACGTCCTTGTAGTCGGGGTGGTACTTGAAGATGTACTTGCCGTACAGGGTCTCGCGGTTGCGGGTGACCGAGTACATGCGGTTGAGGTTGACGCCCTCGCCGATGACCGCGAACGGGTCGCGGGTGAAGTAGAGGTTGGGCATCGGGTCGATGATCAGGTCGGACTCGGACTCGGAGTTGACCAGGGAGTCGAGGGTCGTGGACGCCGTGAGGGGCATGTCGATCTCGGACTTGGTCATGCCGGCCATGGTCTTCTTGACGAACTCGAGGTTGTCCTCGATGGAGTCCAGCTTCTCGCGGACGATCTGCGGCATGTGCTGGCCGCGGATGCCGGCCTCGGCGATGTACTGGTCGGTGAACTCGGCGCGGGCGCCGGGGACCTGGTCGAACACCTCGGCGACGAGGTTCTCGAGATAGAGGACCTCCACGCCCTGGTCCCTCAGGATCTGGGCGAAGGTGTCGTGCTCCTGCTGCGCGACCTCCAGGAACGGGACGTCGTCGAACAGGAGTCGCTCGAGCTCGTCGGGCGGCAGGTTGAGGAGCTCGTCGCCGGGACGGTGCAGGCAGACCTTCCTGAGCTTGCCGATCTCGGAAGGCACGTGCAGACCTTTCGTCATGGCCTCCTACCTTTCTTTCGGGCCCTTGTCAGGGCCGATTCGTTAGCGCCCCTCCGTGTGAGGCGTTATTGCTGACGACATATTTATATCCAAAATCAGCTCATACTTCCACCTTGCCCCCGAACGGTTTTTTATAGGGGGTGAACGGCATACACATATACTTCACGCATGGCACACTTCATCTTAATAAAGCGTATTTACGTGCTTAAACGCGTTTTAATCCTAAAATCAAATGGAACTAAACTTTGTTAAACCATCCTCAAATTGCATATTTCCAATAAAGCTATGAATAGAATTAGCGGTTCACACCGCGTCTCAACCATTTTCATTTTTATTCAGAAAAAAGTTTGTCCTATTCATTTCTGATAAATAAATTACCGTTTACCAGACGCTTGATACCGTTCACCGGAAACTCAGTATAAGGCCCAGCGGATACCGCCTCGCTTTACGGCCCCATTTGTAACAACTTGACTTCTCGGTATAGAAAAACGGACCCGCTTCCCCTAGGGAAACGGGTCCGTTTTCGATTATCTTCGGCTAATTTGGATAAGGCCCCCGAAGACCATCGGAATCCTAGCGATCGAACTCCGCCAGTGCCTCGCCCAAAAGCCTCAGGCCCTCGCGCAGAACGTCCTCGCTCGCGCAGTAGCCCAGGCGTGCGCCGCAGGGAAGCTCAAAACGGCTACCGGGGACCAGCAGCACTCCCCTCTCGGACAGCAGGCGCCTGCAGAACTCCTCGTCATCCTCGGGAATATCCAGCTGGATAAACGAGGTGGACACGCCCTGCGGGGCCGTCCAGGAAACGCGATGCTGCGTATCGATCCAAGCCTGCGCGATATCGCGGTTGCCAAACACGATCTTGCGATTGCGCTCGAGAATCTTATCCTTGTGCTCAAGCACATAGGTCGCCAGAGCATCGTTGAACACGCCGCCGCAGATCATGGTGTAATCGCGATAGGTACGGATGCGGTTGGACACCTCTTTGTCGGCCAGGACCCAGCCCACGCGGGCCGCAGGTGTCGAATAGGTCTTCGACAACGAGTTGGTGACAATGGCCCTCTCGTACACGTCGACCATCGACATAAAGGACTCAGTGTTTTCGAGCGGCAGATATACCTCGTCGCACAGCACGTAGGCGCCCACCGAGCGGGCGATCTCGGCAATCTGGCCGAGCATATCGGCATCGAGCACCGTACCGATGGGGTTAGATGCGTTGTTTATGCAGATAAGCTTGGTGTTGGGACGCACCAAGCGCTTGAGTTCCTCGATATCGGGCTTCCAGCCGAGTTCCTCGCGAAGCTCCCAATACTCGACCTCGGCGCCCAGCGTGCGCGGAATCTCGTAGAGCGGCGCGTAGGTGGGCCACTCGGCGATAACATGGTCGCCGGGCTCGACCACAGCCATGATGGCGTTGAGGTTAGCGCCCGTGCAGCCATTGGTCTGCAGAATGTGATCGGGATTGACCTCCCGACGATAGAGCTTGGCGACCTCGGCCTTAAACTCCGGCGAACCCTCGATCCAGCCGTAGTTCATCTTCTCGCGGTCCAGGCGCTCGTAGAACGTGGCACCGTCCTGCTCGTCAAGCGCACGTAGCTCGCCCATGGTGAGCGACGAGATCGTCGACTGGGCGATGTCCCACGTGGCGCTCTTCTCCCAAACGTTGAGCCATTCCTCAGCGCCAATCGTCTTGATGTCCATGGCCAAGCTCCTTACAAAAGCAGTCATCCAATCGTGTTAACGTTCCTCATACAAGATTGGGGCGGTGCGAAAACCCGCACCGCCCCAATGGGAGACATCTAATGGCAGCTAGATGTATGTATCAAGACCTGTACGGGTCCTTGAAGACCCTAGAGGTCCTCGCGCCAGAAGGGCATGCTCATGCAGCGCGGGCCGCCGCGGCCGCGGGAGAGCTCGGCGGAGGGCACGACGAGAAGGTCCAGGCCCTCCTTGTACAGCACGTCGTTGGTGACGGTGTTGCGGGCGTAGACGCAGATCTTGCCGGGCTCGACGCACAGGGTGTTGGAGCCGTCGTTCCACTGCTCGCGGGAGGCCGCGATCGGGTCGCCGCCGCCGCAGGGGATCAGCTTGACCTGGTCGACGCCGGTGGCGTCCTCCAGGACGTGCTCGAGGGTGTCCTCGATCAGGCGGATGTTCACGTCGCCCGGGTTCTTGCCGGCGGTCAGCTCGTAGACGCGCAGGGTGCCCATGATGGCGGGGTGGATCGTGAACTTATCGACGTCGATCTGGGTGAAGACCGTGTCGAGGTGCATGAAGGCGCGCGAGACCGGGATGTCGAAGGCCAGGATGCGCTCGACCTTGGAGTCGGAGTTCCAGAAGATGTTCTGGGCCATGACGTCGATCGCGGCGGCCTGGGTGCGCTGGGAGATGCCGACGGCGAGGGTCTTCTCGTTGATGTTCAGCACGTCGCCGCCCTCGGTGTGGAACTGGCAGTCGCGGCGGAAGTACAGCGAGACGTCCTTGTAGTCGGGGTGGTACTTGAAGATGTACTTGCCGTACAGGGTCTCGCGGTTGCGGGTGACCGAGTACATGCGGTTGAGGTTGACGCCCTCGCCGATGACCGCGAACGGGTCGCGGGTGAAGTAGAGGTTGGGCATCGGGTCGATGATCAGGTCGGACTCGGACTCGGAGTTGACCAGGGAGTCGAGGGTCGTGGACGCCGTGAGGGGCATGTCGATCTCGGACTTGGTCATGCCGGCCATGGTCTTCTTGACGAACTCGAGGTTGTCCTCGATGGAGTCCAGCTTCTCGCGGACGATCTGCGGCATGTGCTGGCCGCGGATGCCGGCCTCGGCGATGTACTGGTCGGTGAACTCGGCGCGGGCGCCGGGGACCTGGTCGAACACCTCGGCGACGAGGTTCTCGAGATAGAGGACCTCCACGCCCTGGTCCCTCAGGATCTGGGCGAAGGTGTCGTGCTCCTGCTGCGCGACCTCCAGGAACGGGACGTCGTCGAACAGGAGTCGCTCGAGCTCGTCGGGCGGCAGGTTGAGGAGCTCGTCGCCGGGACGGTGCAGGCAGACCTTCCTGAGCTTGCCGATCTCGGAAGGCACGTGCAGACCTTTCGTCATGGCCTCCTACCTTTCTTTCGGGCCTTACTGGCCGAATGTATCAGCGCCCCTCCGTATGGGACGCTGCTTGCTGACAGCTCTAGTTATATCCAAAAACCACCTGCAATTCCACCTCGCCCCCGAACGGTCAGCAAAGTGCGATGAACGGTATATCGCATATGATTCCCCCATGATGCACTTCGGTTCTCTAAAGCAGGTTTTCAAAGGTAAATGTTCTTTTTTCTAAGGAATTAAGCTAGATTGCACAAATATTTTCATGTTTAGGAATTGCATAGCTAAAACGGTTTTCTGCATATATATGTCGTTTGTCCATGATTCAATTTGGATTCGATTATATTCAGCTCGCAATCATTCTTATTCATACATCCTCACCAGTTGAGTATGGATATAGATTGTTTCCAAACGAGTTGGACAGTTAGTTGCATGCCTTGGCAGCGTAAGAAGTAGGTAAAGATACCGTTCACGCGATACGTCCGTGCCAGCGGTCGACTAAATTGAGACAATAGTGAAAAGTGTTAGGCTACCGTCCTCTGTGGGGACTGAACGGACAGATGCATATGCCGAGCAAAATCGAAAAGAAGCAAGCCGCCGCAAAGCTGCGCAAACCGCCGCGCGACTTCTCGTACACGCAAAACCGAGAGCTTAGCTGGCTGCGCTTTGACAACCGCGTGCTTGACGAAGCCTTCGATGAGACCGTTCCGCTGTTCGAGCGTCTAAAGTTCGTGTCGATTTTCGAGTCCAACCTCGACGAGTTTCTCATGGTGCGCGTGGGCGGCCTGTCCGATCTGGCAGAGCTCAAAAAACAACCTGTCGACAACAAGAGCAATATGACCGCCTCCGAACAGGTCGATGCTGTCATGGCCGAAATGCCCGGGCTCCTTACCCGTTGGGAGTCCATCTTTAAGAGCATCGAGGGCAAGCTCGACACCTTGGGCGTTCACCGCGCCCGCATCGATTCGCTTACGCCCGAGGAGCGCACCTTTGTAACCCGCTACTTCCAGGCCTACGTGTCGCCGGTCATCTCGCCGCTGGTCATCGATCCGCGCCACCCCTTCCCCAACCTGCGCAACGGCGCGCTCTATCTGGCCTGTGGTCTGGACGGCGCCACCGACGAGGAGAGCCTACTGGGCCTTATCGAGATTCCCGCCTCGATGAACCGCGTGGTCGAGATCCCCTCGCCCACCGGCACCTACTCCTACATCTTGCTCGAGGACGTCATCCTCGCCTGCCTGGACAGCTGCTTTGGCTCCTATAAGCCGCTGGATCGTGCGCTGATCCGCGTCACCCGCAACGCCGACATCGATCCGGACGGCGAGGGCATCGAAGAGGAAGAGGACTACCGCCAGCACATGAAGCGCATTCTCAAGAAGCGCCTGCGCCTGCAGCCGGTAGTGCTCGCGGTCTCGGGGTCGCTCGAGAAGGCGACGCTCAAGACTATCCGCAAGGCGCTCGAGCTTTCGCGCCGCTCGGTCTTTACCTGCGATATCCCGCTCAACCTGGGCTACGTCTTTGGCATTGAGGGCAAGATTCCCGAGCACCTGCGCAACGAGCTGCTCTTTACGCCGTTTAAGCCGCAGCCCAACCCCACCATCGATATGACCCGCTCCATCCGCGAACAGGTGCTGCAGGGCGACAAGCTGCTCTTTTATCCCTACGAGGCCATGAACCCCTTCCTGGATCTGGTGCACGAGGCCGCCTACGACCCCGAGTGCATCTCGCTGCGCATCACGCTCTACCGCGTGGCAAAGCAGAGCCGTCTGTGCGAGTCGTTGATCGATGCTGCCGAGAACGGCAAAGAGGTCACGGTGCTCATGGAGCTCCGCGCGCGCTTTGACGAGCAGAACAACATCGAGTGGGCCGAGCGTCTGGAAGAAGCGGGCTGCACCGTCATCTACGGCTCCGAGGGCTTTAAGTGCCACTCAAAGATCTGCCAGCTCACTTATCGCGAAGGTATGGCGCTTACACGCCTGACGCTCTTGGGCACCGGCAACTTTAACGAGAAGACGGCCAAGCTCTACAGCGACTTTATGCTCATGACCGCCCATCCCGGCATCGGTGAGGACGCCAACCTGTTCTTCCGCAACCTGTCGCTGGGCAATCTGCGCGGCGATTACCGCTTCCTGGGCGTGGCACCCGTGGGCCTGAAGCCGCTCATCATGCGCGGCCTGGATCGCGAGATCCAGCGCGCCCTTGCCGGCGAGCCCGCCCGTGTGTTCTTTAAGCTCAACTCGCTCACCGACCGCGAGGTCATCGACAAAATCGCCGAGGCATCGTGTGCCGGCGTGCGCGTGGACATGATCATCCGCGGCATCTCGTGCCTCAAGCCCGGTGTTCCGGGCAAGACCGAAAACGTGCATGTCCGCTCCATCGTCGGACGCTTTTTGGAGCACGCGCGCGTCTATGCTTTCGGCGTGGACTCGGACATGATTTACCTGAGCTCGGCAGACATGATGACGCGCAACACCGAGCACCGCGTGGAGATCGCCTTCCCCGTGCTCGACCCCACCTGCCGCGCCCTGGTACACGAGTACATGGGCATGCAGCTGCGCGACAACGTGAAGGCCCGCAGCCTGACGAGCGACGGCACCTGGGTTCCCGTGGAGCGCAAGGAGGGCGAGAAGCCCTTCAACTCGCAGGAGGCCCTGTTGGAGCGTGCCTATCGCAACGCCGAGGCAGCCGCGCAGCAGCGTGCGCAGGAGAAGGAACGTGTGACCGAGGAGGCTATTCACAGCGAGCTTGAGCACGAAGCAGCAGTCGAGCCTGCTACCGAGCCGGAAGCTGCCGTCGCTCCCCCGGTGGCAGAACCCGAGCCTGCCGAGGAGCCAGAGGCCGCACCCGAGCCCACTCCCGAGCCCGAGACGCAGCCGGCGGCGCCCGTGGTCCAGAAGGTCCAGGCGACCGTCATTGATCCCGAGCCTGCACCTAAGCCTCAGCCCGAGCCGCAGGTCACCAAGCCCTCGTCCGAGACGAGCGCCCGTAGCGAGAAGCCCGCTGGCAAGACCAAGGCCATCGAGCGCCATCGCCCCGGTCGCGTGCGCATGGGTCTGGGCCTGATTGGCTTAGGCCTAAAGACGCTCATTACCGGCAAGATCAAATAGACGTTTGTAGAAGCGCCCCGTATTTGAGGAAAGCCTCGGATGCGGGGCGCTTTTCCCTGCTACCATGGTGCGGACAACAACGCGAATGACAGGCAGGAATATGAAGCTCACCATAGAATCGATGACGTACGGCGCCGACGGGCTGGCGCACGCCGACAACGGCAAGGCCGTTTTTGTGCAGGGCGCCGTGGCGGGTGACACCGTCGAGGCCGAGATCGTGCAGGACGGCAAGTCGTTTATGCGCGCCCGCACCACCGAGATTCTGGAGCCGAGCCCCGACCGCATCCAGCCTCCCTGCCCCTTCGTGGGTATTTGCGGCGGCTGCTCGTGGGGCAATCTCTCGCGCACCGCGCAGCTTGCCGCCAAGGAGCAAAACCTGCGCTCCACGCTCGAGCGCATCGGCAAGTTCAGCCCTAATCAGGTCGATGAGCTGGTGCAGCCCATCCGCCGCACCAAGGACGACTGGGGCTACCGCAATAAAATCGAGCTCGAACCGACCGTCGTCAACGGTCGCGTTCGCCTTGGCATGCACGGCGTCGATCCCAGCAAGATCGTGACTGTTGATTCGTGCCCGCTGTTCGACAAACGCTTCCCTAAGGCACTCAAATCTGTCGTCGGCGCACTCAACTATCTGAGCGGTAGCCACGACTTAGGCCTTGAGCGCGTGGGCATTCGCGCCTCGCGCCGCACCAAGGCGCTCGAGGTCGCACTCTGGACGCCCACGGGCTCTTTCCCACGCTCGCAGGTCTCGCGCGTACTGGCAGACGCCGCTCATCCCACGAGCATCGTGCGCGTGATGAGCAAGGGCGAGAAGAAGGCCCGCCGCGTCTCCAAAGTCGAGATGCTCGCCGGCGAGGGCTCGTGGACCGAGAATATCGCTGACGGCCAAATGCGCCTTTCGGCCCCGTCGTTCTTCCAGGTCAACACCAAGGGTGCCGAGATTCTGATCGAACTTGTCATGGACGCGCTCGACCCTCAGGAAGACGAACTGGCTGTGGACCTATACTGCGGCGCCGGCACCTTTACCCTGCCGCTCGCCCGCCGCTGCGATTTTGTCGCCGCCGTTGAGGCCTATGGCCCTGCCGTGCGCGACCTGCGCCGCAACCTCGAGATCAATAAGCTCGATAATGTCGACGTCATTGGCGGCGACGCCGTGCGCGAGTTCCCCGATCAGGATGCCGACGTTTTAGTGGTCGACCCGCCGCGCGCGGGCTTGGCACCCGAGGCCGTCGACCTCATCGCCAGCACAAGCGCCCGCGATGTCGCCTACGTGAGCTGCGACCCGGCCACCCTGGCGCGCGATCTCAAACGCTTTGTCGAGGAGGGCACCTTCTCCCCCGTCAAGATCACGCCAGTCGACCTGTTCCCGCAAACCTTCCACTGCGAAACCGTCGTCCACCTCAAGCGCAACTAGCGCCCTATCATTGCCCATAAAAATCATTCGGCGATTGAGCGTGGCAAGCGGGCACCTTCGGGGTATAAGACGGCTAATTGTATGCCGCCTTACGAAAGGAATCCTCATGCCCAGCGTTGCCGTTCTCGCCGCCGATGGCTTTGAAACGATTGAATGCCTGACCATGGTCGATGTCATGCGTCGCGGCGGCGTGCGCGCCACGCTCGTCTCGATTATGCCCACGCGCGAGGTCGTAAGCTCGCTGCAGATCCCCGTGACCTGCGATGCGCTCTTTGATGAGATCAACTTTGACGAGTACGACTGCGTCGTGCTGCCCGGCGGCCTGCCCGGTGCCACCAACCTGCGCGCCGATCAGCGCGTCTGCGACGTGGTCTGCGAGTTCGCCGCGACCAAGCACGTCGCCGCCATCTGCGCCGCCCCGTTTATCCTGGGCGAGCTCGACCTGCTCGAGGGGCGCCACGCCACGTGCTTCCCTGGCTTTGAGAAAAGCTTCCCCGAGGGCGCCTATACCGGCGAGAAGGTTACGCAAGACGGCAACATCATCACCGCCAGCGGCATGGCCCAGTCGCTCCCCTTTGCGCTTGAGCTGCTGCGCACGATCGCCGGCGACAAGGCTGTCGAGAAGGTCGCCGAGGGCATCCAACTATGATTTTGGCTTCGCAATCACCGCGCCGCATAGAGCTGATGCGCGAGGCAGGCTACAACATTCGCGTGATTCCCGCGGATATCGACGAAACGCCCTTTGATGGCGAGGCCCCGCTCACGCTTGTCGAGCGCTTGGCACGCGCCAAGGCGGCTGCCGTTGCTGCCGAGTATGCCGAGCCCAATGAGCTGACGGTCGCGGCCGACACCATCGTCACCTTCGACGGCAAGATTTTGGGCAAGCCGGCAACCGAGGGCGAGGCGCGCACCATGCTCCGTGAGCTTTCGGGCCGCACGCACCAGGTCGCAACCGGCGTCTGCATCGTTAAGGCAGGCGATACGGCCGCCCCGCATGCCGCCGAGAGCCTGTCGTTTGTTGATATGACCGACGTGACATTCTACGAGCTCACCGACGAGCAGATCGAGCACTACGTTGCCTCGGGTGAGCCCATGGATAAGGCAGGCGCCTACGGCATCCAGGGCACAGGCGGCCGCATGCTCGTGCACGATATTTCGGGCGACTTCTATAACGTGGTGGGCCTACCCATCGCCCGCGTCGCGCGCGCGATTCAAAAACTCTCGTAATTGCATCTGGCGCTGGGTATCCCCCAGCGCCTACAATTTTGGCGTACCGTACGGATCCCGACCGGGCACAAGGCGCGGCGGAAAACCGATAGGAGTTAAACATGGATACACTGCTCGAGGCCATTGACGTCTGCGATGTCGATGGCTTTTGCTATGGCAACTATACGGACGAGGAGGCCGGCACCGGTTGCACCGTAATCGTGGCACCCGAGGGCGCCACCGGCGGCGTTGACGTTCGCGGCGGTGCTCCCGCTTCGCGCGAGACCGACCTGCTGCGACCCGAGAACACCGTCGACAAGGTCCACGCCGTCTGCCTTTCGGGCGGATCGGCCTTTGGCCTCGAGGCTGCAAGCGGCGTCGCTCGCGAGCTTGAGAGCCGCGGCATCGGCCTTCCCGTCGGCCCCACGCAGGTGCCTATCGTGTGCTCGAGCTGTATCTTCGACCTCGCCTTTGGTAACCCCACCGTTCGCCCCGACATTGAGGCCGGCATCGCCGCCGTGCGCGAAGCACTCGACAACACCCCCACCAAGCTCGAACAGGGCAACGTAGGCGCCGGCACGGGCGCTACCGTGGGTAAGCTCATGGGCCCCGCTACCTGCATGAAGGCCGGCCTTGGCGCTGCCGCCGTGGCGCTCGGCCCCATCAAGGTGGGCGCCGTGGTCTCGGTCAACGCCTGCGGCAACGTTGTCGACCCCTTCACCGGCGAGTGGGTCGCCGGTATGCGCGCCGCAGCCGATAGCGACCAAATCGTCGACATGGAACTCGCAGCCTTTGCCGCCGCCGGATCCATGCAGATGCCGCTCGACCGCACCAACACCACCATCAGCTGCATCGTCACCAACGTGGAACTCACTAAGGCACAAGCCACCAAGGTCTCCCAGATGGCCGCAGACGCCTACGCACACGCCATCCGTCCCACGCACACCACCAACGACGGCGACACCATCTACACCCTCGCCAGCGGCAAACTGGGCGCCCAGGCAAGCGCCGCCGTTCCCCTAGACCTGCTGGGCATGCTCGCCGTAAGGGCCCTACAGACCGCCATCGTAAACGGAGCCAAAACCGCCAAAACCTCCCACGGAATCCCAGGTGCTGCGAAGTAATCTCACTCGACCGTCGGTCGGAGGCGGGCGGGCATTACGTTTGCTGCTCTACAGTCCTATGCAAGACGAAGGCCACATTAAGTGGCCTTCTTTGCATGCGGAACTCGCGACAAACGTAATGCCCGCCCGCCTCCGACCGACTACCAACTAATATTTTTTCAGCCCAGCCCCCTGTGTACCGCGCGTCGAAGATCTTCAAATTCAAATAACCTGACAATCGATTCTTATAGCAGAGGCCCCTTGGCCTTTAGTTTGATACAAGTTCCGCACGAGCCGGAAAGCACTAAATGTGCTTTCCGTGCGAGCAGGACTGTTCGCAGTAGCAAACTAAAGGCCAAGGGACCCAGTCAACCTATCAGCAGCGATTACTCAGCAGCTAGTTGAATTTGAAGATCTTTGAGGCAAGACGGTATAGGCCGAGTGTGGTTTTGTCTCCGGCCCGTCCGCGCAGATTGGTGAAGAACCCGACCACGCCGTAGCGGGCACGACGATACATGCGCTCGTCGTAGGCCTTCAAATCATTCCACAGCGTCTTTAGGCGCTCGTCGGCACAATCCTCGTCGGAAAGCTTGGTGAGCACCGAGCAGATCGCCATCATCATGGTGAAGTAGCCCATCATGTACGAACGCAGACGCGACGACTCGACATCGCTGTACAGGTGGTACGACTCCATCATGATACGCGTAACACGGAACTGCTGGTCCAGACGCTTGACCATCGTGGCCTCGTTGACACTCTGGCCCTCGCGACCGATAAAGTAGCGATAGAGGTCGATGTCGGCGTAGTACATGGTCTTGCAACGCGGCAGCGGCACGTAGGCGTAGATGTTGTCCACATAGAACGTGTGCGGCGGCATGGGAAGGTTGGACTCACGCAGCACATCCGTGCGATAGCACAGGCTGTGCATGAGCAGATTCTGGTCCAGGCGGAAATGGCCGATCTGGTCCCAGGTAAAGATCTTTTTTCGAGGCAGGGCAAACTTGTAACCAATGGCCGCATGCGTACCCTCGTAAACCTTCTCGTACACGTAGTTCGAGATAAACAGGTCAACGCGCTGGTCGCGCTCTTCAAAGCCGCGCAGAATCGACAGCATGGTCGAAAGGGCAGCGCCGTCAAGCCAGTCGTCCGAGTCGACAACCTTGTAGTAGGTGCCCTGCGCCTCGCGCAGACCCGAAAGGACGGCAATACCGTGGCCGCCATTCTCCTGGTGCACCGCGCGGATGATTCCAGGATAACGGGCCTCCCACTCGTCAGCCTTGGCGGCCGTCTCATCCTTGGAGCCGTCGTCCACCACGATAATCTCGATATCGGTGGCATAATTGCTCCCCTCCAAGATGGAGGTGATGCAATGGTCCATGTCCTTAGCGGCGTTATACGAGGGAATACCGAATGTTATGACTTTATGCATGGCAGGCGATAATCTCATCCGAAAGATCGAGGGAGGAATTGGTCACGGCATCCATATCGTAGTAACGATACTCGGCCAGACGACCCACCGGGTGGAAGTTTGTCAGGTTCTGGACGCGCTCAAGATAGCGCTCATAGAGCTCACGGTTCTCGGGCTCAAGAATGGCGTAATACGGCGTCTCGCCCGAGCCGGGCGTATAGGCCTTGGAGTACTCCTTCATGATGGTGGTCTTGCCGGGCAAAACCTGACCGGTCATGTTCTTGAACTCGGTGATGCGCGTGTAATCCTCGCTCGTGGTGTAGTTGACGGTGCCCACGGGCTGGAACTGGTCCATATCGAGCGTCTCGAACTTCATGTCGAGCGTGCGGTACGGCAGCGCGCCCAGGTCGAGGTTGAACAGCTCATCGAGCGGACCGGTGTAGACAATCTCGCCGCCGTAGACCTTGCCGTCGACCTTGACGGTTGTCTCGTCGATCTCGAAGAGATCGCGAGCATCCACGTCGCAGAACACATCAATCAGGTCGTGGTCGAGCATGTGCTCAAACAGCGCCGTGTAGCCATCCTGCGGCATACCCTGAAAGGGGGCCTGCGGGAAGTAGCGGTCATCATCGCCCACAAAAACGGGAACGCGGCCGGTGATCGACGGGTCGATCTGGTCGGGCGTCTGACCCCACTGCTTCATGGTGTAATGCAAAAAGACGTTCTCGTAGACGTAATCGGCGACCTCGGCCAAGTCGGGGTCGTTCTTCTTACGCAGCTCCATAATGGGCACCTTGACGTCCTTGCCAAAGGTCTCCACGAGCTTCTGATACAGCTCCTCGCCGCGCTCATCACCAAAGGCGAGCTTGAGACTCGCATGGTTGAAGGGCACGGGCATAAGGGTGCCGTTGATGTTAGCGAGCACCTTGTGCTGATAATCCGTCCACTTGGTAAAGCGCGACAGGAAATTGTGCACGCGCTCGTTAAAGGTGTGATAGATATGCGGACCGTACTCGTGGATCAGGATTCCGGCCTCGTCAGTGCAGTCATAGGCATTGCCCGCAATGTGGCTACGGCGCTCCAAAACGGCAACACGATAGCCGATGGTCTCGGCAAGACGGCGGGCGCAAACGGCACCGGCATATCCAGCACCGACGACAATCATGTCGTACGCGCCGGCGTTAAAGCCTTCAGGCAGGCCTGAGGTAATCTGCATCGATACTCCTTGTCAAAAGCCACGGGCTCGTTAGCTGGGCTTTTCTCGAACATTCTTCGAGACATATTTATCAGAGCGATTATAGCGCTAATGCGTCCTATAATGAGCTTGCCACACAAGGAAAGCTCAAGCACCGCGGCGTACATAATTGAAAGGTAAACCCGCTAGCAGCGGGTTTATTCGTGAACAGCCGGGCGCCTGGAGCTTAGCGAAACGCTTGTAAGGAGTAACATGAGCGATTTCCTTAACCGTATGAAGTCTGCTGCCAAGGCCGACCTTAAGACGATCGTCCTGCCCGAGGGCGAAGATCCGCGCACCATCGTCGCGGCCACCAAGATCATCGAGGAGGGCCTGGCAAAGATCGTCATCCTGGGCGATCCCAACGAGATCAACGTCCCCGGCGCCACCGTCATCGATCCGCGCAACGCCGAGAAGCACGAGGAGTACGCGCAGAAGTTTGCCGAGCTCCGCGCCAAGAAGGGCGTTACCATCGAGCAGGCTCGAGCCCAGGTGATGGACGCCACCTACTTTGGCACCATGATGGTCAAGATGGGCGATGCTGACGGCCTGGTCTCCGGCGCCTGCCACTCTACCGCCGACACCCTGCGCCCCGCGCTGCAGATCCTCAAGACCGCCCCGGGCACAAAGCTGGTCTCGGCCTTCTTCGTGATGTGCACCGACACCCCGCAGTTCGGCACCGACGGCACGCTGATCTTCGCCGACTGCGGCCTCAACATCAACCCGTCCTCCGACGAACTCTCCGAGATCGCCATCGCCTCCGCTCACTCCTGGTCCACCTTCATGGGCAATGTTGAGCCGCACGTGGCCATGCTCTCCTACTCCACCATGGGCTCCGCTGGCGGCGAGGTCGCCAAGAAGGTCCAGGAGGCCGTGAAGTTCTGCAAGGAGAAGGCTCCCGAGCTCGCCATCGACGGTGACCTGCAGCTCGACGCCGCTATCGTCCCCACCGTCGCCCAGCTCAAGGCCCCCGGCTCCTCCGTTGCCGGCAAGGCCAACGTGCTCGTGTTCCCCGACCTCGAGGCCGGCAACATCGGCTACAAGCTGGTCCAGCGCTTCGCCGGCGCCGACGCTTACGGCCCCATCCTGCAGGGCATCGCCAAGCCGGTCAACGACCTGTCGCGCGGCTGCTCTGCCGACGACATCGTGGGTGTCGTAGCCATCACCGCCGTCCAGGCTCAGATGGCTGAGTAGCGCACGCACTCGCCCGAAGGCCGTACGGGCTAACCCCTGAAAACGTCCTCGACCAATGAAACGCCCCCGTTCTGCTCCTTCGGAGCTACGAACGGGGGCGTTTCTGGTCTGCGGAATGTTTTCAGGGGTTAACCTGTGCGGCCTTCTACTATCACGTGGCATTCAGGGAATCTGGGGTGGACGGCGGCTTGGCTACGAGCTGGGGCTGAGAATTTGGATGGATGGGCGACGTTGCTGAGAGCGTATGCGTTGCAGGTAATGACCACTTTGGAGCCATAAGATAGACTGCGTTCCGATTTCTGGCCTTCCGGAAAATGTGTCCCGGTTTGGAGGCTGATTGTGGGATGGAGTTTCCGCCCCGCTCGTCTCGTCCATCAAATAAGGCCTCCGGAGCTCGTTGCTCTGGAGGCCTTTCTCTCAATTGCAGACGAATGCGCTAGTTGCTACCGGTCAGACGCTCGACGTCGTGGGCGATCATGTATTCCTCGTCGGTGGGGATGACCATGACCGTGACGGCGGAGCCGGCAGCGCTGATGACCTGCGGGCCGTTGCCCACGGCCTCGCGGTTCTTATTGTTGTCGATGCGCACGCCCAGCCACTCAAAGCAGTCGCAGAAAGCCTTGCGGATCGACCAGTCGTTCTCGCCGATGCCGGCAGTAAAGGTAATGGTGTCCACGCCCGCCATGGAGGCAATCATGGAACCGGCCTGCTGCATGGCCTTGTAGGCGAACATATCGAAGGCGAGCAGGCAGCGCTCGTCGCCCTCGGAGGCGCGTGTACGGATGTCGCGGGCGTCGTTGGAGATGCCCGAGATGGCAAGCAGACCAGACTGCTTGTTCATCATGTCATCGACTTCCTGATAGCTGTAGCCGCCCTCGCGCTGGAGGTAGCACACGGTGGCCGGATCAATGGAACCGCAGCGAGTGCCCATCATCAGGCCGTCGAGCGGCGTGAGGCCCATCGTGGTGTCGCGGCACACGCCGTCCTCGATCGCAGCAAGCGAAGCACCGTTACCCAAATGGCACGAAAGCAGACGGTGGCAGCGCGAACCCAGGATCTCCTTGGCCATCATCCACTCATAGCGGTGGCTCGTGCCGTGGGCGCCGTACTTGCGCACGTGATACTTGTCGCACACGTCCTTGGGCAGCGCGTAGGTATAGGCGACCTCGGGCATGGTCATGTGGAACGAGGTGTCGAAGACCGCCACGTTGGGCAGCTCCGGATACTTCTCACGGCAATACTCAATCGCCGCGGCCTCGCCGTAGTTGTGCAGCGGGGCGAGCGGGGCCACCTCGAGAATCTTGGCCATAACCTCGTCGTCGACAACTGCGGAATCATCGAAGTGCCAGCCGCCCTGAACGATACGATGACCAATGCCATCAATCGTAAAGTCGGTCTTCTCGAGCTCCTCGAGCACACGAGCGATAGCAGAGCGATGATCGGGGAAAGGGACCTCCTCGGTCTGCTTGGCGCCACCGTTCTCGGAGTGGCCAAAGATGCCCATGTCCGAACCGATACGTTCGCAGTTGCCCTTGGCGAAAACCTCGCGGGTATCGGTATCCAAAAGCTGATATTTAAGGCTTGAGCTGCCGGCGTTGACAACAAGTACGTTCATGAGACTCCTTTGCAGTGCAATACGGTCGACGCAGACCCCTTAAGGCGGCCGCATTTTAATAAGAAGTTATCACAACTTGATAAATAGCTATCAAGCATATCGCCCAACGAGCACAAAAGAGGGGCCGAACGGCGCTCGGTCGTCCAGCCCCTCCCCTCTTGCAATTACTTGCCGTTGACGATGCGCTCGACGTCGGAAGCGATCATGAACTCCTCGTCCGTGGGGATGACGAAAATCTTGACCTTGGAATCCTTGGCAGACAGGCACCAAGCGCCGTCACCACGCAGGGCGTTGCGGGCATGATCCATCTTGACGCCCATAAAGGCCAGACGGTCGGCGACGCCGGCACGAACGGCCGGAGCGTGCTCACCGATGCCAGCGGTGAAGACCAGGGTGTCCATGCCGCACATGGAAGTAGCCATCTCGGCAGCCTTGGCGGCAATCTTGTAGACAAACATGTCGAAGGCGAGCTGAGCCTCGGGGTCACCAGCGGCGGCGAGCTCCTCGACGTTGCGGCAGTCGTTGGTCTTGCCGCCGGTCACAGCCAAAAGGCCGGACTTCTTGTTCATCATCTCGTCGACCTCGTCGAAGGTGTAGCCGCCCTCGCGCTGCAGGTAGCACACGGTAGCCGGGTCGATGGAGCCGCAGCGGGTGCCCATCATGACGCCGTCGAGCGGCGTCAAGCCCATGGTGGTGTCCATGCACTTGCCGTCCTCGATGGCGCACAGGGAAGCGCCGGAGCCGATATGGCACACGACGACCTTGCGGGCCTCGCCGTTGGTCATCTCTGCGACCTTCTTGGAGATGTAACGGTAGCTGGTGCCGTGGGCGCCGTACTTACGGATGTGCAGCTTGTCGCAAACATCCTTGGGCAGGGCGTAAGTCTTGGCGACCTCGGGCATGTTGAAGTGGAAAGCGGTGTCGTAGACCGTGACGTTGGGCAGGTCGGGATACTGCTCCAGGCAGAACTCGATAACGTTGGCCTCGGGGTTGTTGTGGAGCGGCGCCAGCGGGGCGACCTCGCGGATCTTGGCGAGAACGTCCTCGTCGACGAGGGAGGAATCGCCAAAGTACCAACCGCCCTGAACGATGCGATGACCGATGCCCTCGATCTTGACGCCGTTGGCCTCTAGGTCCTTCAGGACGACCTCGATGGCGACCTTGTGGTCGGGGAACTCGATGTTCTCGGTCACCTTCTTGGAGCCGTTGGCAGCGTGGGTGAAGGTGCCGCCGGTAAAGCAGACGCGCTCGCAGGAGCCCTTTGCGGACACCTTGTGGGACTTGGTATCGATGACCTGATACTTAAGGGTCGAAGATCCTGCGTTGACGACCAGAACGTTCATGTGTCTCCCTACTAACAGGCGGTGTGGCGCCGCCAGGTTACATACGCTTCAATAATAAACCCAAACGCCCTCGCGCTCGGGTTTATTGCGTTGATATACCTTGATTATCGACTTCATCCGAACACTTCCCACATTCATCCGCACATGTACGGA
>CABSLA010000014.1 GCA_902478545.1 uncultured Collinsella sp. | reverse complement strand
TTCCGAGCGAGCCCAGGACCTGACCGAACGAAAAACTTACCCGTCTCGCCCGGCCAGGTCCGACGAGCCACGTTAACGAGCCGCCAAGATGGCGTCGATGAGCGTCAGTACGCCCCCGTCGTTGTTGCTCGGAATGCGCCACTTGGCATGTGCGTTCATGTGCTCCTCGGCATTGTCCACGATAAAGCTGTGACCGACGCGCTCCAGCATGGGGATGTCGTTGTAGGTGTCGCCCACGGCGGCAGCATCGGCAATATCGATGCCCAGGTGCTCGCACAGGTGCGCGACGCCGGCGCCCTTGTCGACACCCAGGTTCATAAAGTCGATCCACTCGCGCCCGGCGTTGGTGACGTAGAGCTTGTCCGAGAACTCGGGGCTATAGGCCTCGCGGAAAGCGGGCTCGGCGTCGTAGCCGGGGAAGAAGATCGAAATCTTGTTGGACTCGAGATCAATGCCCTCAAAGCTGTCGACGTAGTTGATTGTGTTGTAGTAGACGCTGATCTCGTCGTGGTATTGATGGTCGCGGGCAAGTACGTAGAACTCGTCGAAGCAGCACAGGACGGGGACAGCGCGAGGATCCTCCGAGGCACGGCTCAAGACCTGCTGATACAGCTCCACGTCAATATTGCTCTTATAGATATAGCTACCGCGATAGATCACGCACGCTCCGTTATCGGGACAAAAAGCGAGGCGGTTCTTAATGCCCTCGAACATTTCCTCGAGCTTGGGGGCGGGACGTCCGCTGGCGGGGCAGAATACGATGCCTGCGTCGGCGAGCTTGTCCAGACGCTCGTCGAGACCCTGGGGCAGCACGCGCTCGTCGGTCAGCAGCGTCTTGTCCATATCGACGGCGAGAATCTTAATGTTGCCGATGTTGGCGTCCGATTCGTAAGTTTGCATAAAAATGCGCCTTTCGTTTCGAGATTGTTTCAGACGTTATAACCATCAACTAGTAGTCGAGCGTATTTTCGCAGGAATGGTGCGTATTTGCACTGCAATTCACAAACTAATGAAAAAACTTTTCAGAAATTTGAATTTGTCGCTTGCGCCGCGGGCACTTTAGCGTAATATAGCGACCATCGAAAACGGAGGCGGAAAAACAACCGCTTACCGAACATAAGGTATCGTTTGCGATATTTGAATTGCGCTCGGCGATACGTGAAAGGAGAGGCAGATGCAGTTCGTAAAGATCATCACTACTGCAGACAATGCCATCCGACGCCAGCGCGCAATTTCCCGACGACGATAACAATCGTCTCTGTCCGCATGGGGCGAATTGCCTCAACAGAGTCATTTTGAGGTCGTTGGGTTTTAGCACGACATTGCTGTATGTTTCTAGGGCATGTATGTGCTGATTTTTGCTATTTAACCTGATATTGCACGGTATATGACCTTGAAATGACTTGCAACTGACCGATGTTCTAACTAGCTACCAAGGGCGAAAGGAAACAGCCATGAGCAAGGGAAAAGTCGTTCTCGCATATTCCGGTGGTCTTGATACATCTGTATGTGTCAAGTGGCTCCAGGACGAGAAGAATCTCGATGTCGTTTGCGTTTGCGGCAATGTGGGCCAGGAGGAGACCGGCCTGGACGCCAAGAAGCAGAAGGCCCTCGACCTGGGCGTTCTCGATTGCCAGGTGCTCGACCTGCGCGACGAGTTCTCCGATGAGTTCCTGATTAAGGCCATCGCCGCAAACTCCATGTACGAGAACAAGTACCCGCTGCTCTCCGCCCTGTCTCGCCCGCTGCTTGCCAAGAAGCTTGTCGAGGTCGCCCACGAGTTTGGCGCGACCTACGTCGCCCACGGCTGCACCGGCAAGGGTAACGACCAGGTTCGTTTTGAGGCTGCCGTCAAGGCCCTCGATCCCGAGCTTAAGGTCATCGCCCCGGTTCGCGAGTGGGACCTGAAGTGCCGTCCCGACGAGGTCGCCTATGCCCACGCCCACAACGTGCCGGTTCCCGAGGGTGCCAACGATAACCCCTATTCCATTGACGACAACCTGTGGGGTCGTGCCATTGAGTGCGGCCACCTGGAGGATCCCTGGAACGAGCCGCTCGACGACGCCTGGGTTATGACCAAGAATCCCGAGGACACGCCCGATACCCCGACTTACACCGAGATTGAGTTTGAGGCGGGCAAGCCCGTCGCCGTCGACGGCAAGAAGATGAAGCTTTCCGAGATCGTCATCGCCCTCAACAAGATTTCGGGCGACAACGGCTTTGGCCGTCTCGACCTGGTTGAGGATCGTCTGGTGGGCCTCAAGAGCCGCGAATGCTATGAGGTTCCCGGAGCCCTGACGCTCATCACCGCCCACAAGGCACTCGAGGACATCTGCGTCGAGGGCGACCTGCTCAAGACCAAGATCAAGCTCGAGCAGGATTGGGCCACCGCCGTGTATAACGGTCAGTGGTACAGCCCGCTCAAGAACGCGCTCGACGCCTTTATGGCCGACACCCAGAAGTTCGTGACCGGCACCGTCCGTCTGAAGTTCTTTAAGGGCAACTGCCATGTCGTTGGCCGCAAGAGCCCCTTCAGCCTCTACGACTACGGTCTGGCTACCTACGACCGCGACACCACGTTTGACGAGAAGGCCAGCGCCGGCTTTATCGAGATCGATACGCTGTCGCTCAAGACGTGGGCCAAGGTCCAGGGTCCCAGCTCTGCTGCCGCTCAGGCTTAAGTCTTCCTTCCCTTGGTATCCGCGCGGCCCATCCGCGTGATACATAACGGGCGCATGGGGTCCCTACCTTTCGTTATGCTTGCTGACACTTCTTAACATCGGTGGCCCCTACGTTCCGCCCGCATATATGATGCCGCGACTGCGGCTGAGTCCGAGCCCCGCCGGGGTTGTCCGGCGGGGCTCCTTCTATCAATTTGGCGGCTCTGCACCTATATATATAAGGAGTATCCATTATGTTCAATGCTGTCGTGCATGCTTTACTTGCCCTCGCGCCCGAGCTCGATACTGTAAACGTCGAGGACGTCCCTATGAGCCTGAAGGCCTGGATCGATGGTTCGCAGGGCAACATCCGGAGGGAGACGTTGGGCGCCAAGTGCATGGTGCGTCACTTCTTTGCGAATTAGCTACATGGCCCCGCGCACGGTGGGGAATATGCAAAACTAGCGGTTGGTAAATCGCCTTAGCGACATGGCGCATTGCTTTGGGCGCTTCGTTTGGTATTTGATGAAAGGGGACGATCCCATGGCTCTTTGGGGCGGTCGTTTTGAGGCGGGCGTGGCCGAGGTCACGCAGGAGTTTGGCGCGTCGCTGCCGGTCGACAAACATCTCTATAAGCAGGATATCGCCGGCTCTAAGGCGCATGCCAAGATGCTGGCGGCCCAGGGCATCATCAGTGCCGAGGACGAGCAGGCGATTGCCGAGGGCCTGACCGGAATCGAACAGGATATCGATGCCGGCAACTTCACCTTCGACATCAACGACGAGGACATCCATATGTCCATCGAGAGCGAGCTGACGCGCCGCATCGGAGAGGCCGGTAAGCGCTTGCATACCGGACGTTCGCGTAACGACCAGGTTGCGACCGACACGCGCCTGGGCGTCAAGGCGCTGGCCAAGGAGCTCATGGAGGCCAATCTTGAGCTGCGCCACGTGCTGGTGGATGCGGCCAAGAAGTACGACAAGGTGATTCTGCCGGGCTACACGCACATACAGCACGCTCAGCCCGTGCTGCTGTCGCATCATCTGCTGGCATATTCTTGGATGTTCGCGCGCGACTTTACACGCCTGAAGGCCGCCTTTGATGCCGCCGACAACTGCCCGCTGGGTGCCGCCGCGCTTGCCGGTACGAGCTATCCGCTCGATCGCCAGATGACGGCTGCTGAACTTGGCTTTGCGGGCGTGATTCCCAACTCGCTCGATGCGGTTTCCGACCGTGATTTCCTGCTCGATCTGCATTACGCCGGCTCCGTCATGGCGATGCACCTGTCGCGTCTTTCCGAGGAGATCGTGCTGTGGTCGAGCTCCGAATTTGGCTTTATCACGCTTTCAGACTCTTACTCCACCGGCTCGTCTATCATGCCGCAGAAGAAGAACCCCGACTTTGCCGAGCTTATCCGCGGCAAGAGCGGTCGCGTGTACGGCAACCTGGTGCAGTTGCTCGTGACCATGAAGGGCTTGCCGCTCGCCTATAATAAGGACTTGCAGGAGGACAAGGAGGGCGCGCTCGATACCGCCCATACGCTCATGCAGTGCCTGTCCGTTATGGCCGGAATGATTTCGACTTGGACCGTCAACGAGAATGCCATGGCGCGCGAGTGCGGCGTGGGGCACCTTGCCGCTACCGATGTTGCCGATTACCTGGCCAAGCGTGGTCTGCCGTTCCGCGAGGCACATGCCGTGGTGGGCCATCTGGTCCTGATGTGCGAGAAGCGCGGCTGCAATCTTGAGGACCTGCCGTTTGAGGTGTTCCAGGAGGCAAGCCCGCTTTTTGAGCGCGACATTACCGAGGCGCTCGATATCCCGTCGATTGTCGCCGCACGCACGACCGAGGGCGGCACCGCTCCTGCCGCCGTTGCCGTGCAGTTGCAGCGTGCCGAGGCACAGCTCGTGGCCGACGAGGGTGTGTTTGGGTCGCTGACCAAGGTAGTCGAGATGGGACACGGGGCAAAGTAGGGGTTTGGCTGAAGCCGTATTGCCCTTTTATCGATAAATCGTTTTGCTTTTACGGGCGCCTTCTGTTGCGGGCGCCCGTATTTTGTTGCTATGGGGGAGGGGCTTGTCGAGAACTTCTGTAGGACCTTTGGGCAGGTTGTGAAGGGGATACGTTCGCGGGTGGCAACCGACCGTCCGCTCGGTTCGGTGCGGTTGATGGGCGGTCGGATGGTACTCTAATCGGGCTTCGAAACAGAAGTGACACATATGGAGCGCTTTAATAAATTGCAGCGTTTCAATAAACAGCTTTTTGTTTAACTGCAGCTAAAACTCTGTTACGATGCAGTCCAGGCGGGTGCCGGAATGGGACTTGGGCACGCGCGAACCTACTTGAAAGGCTACCTTATGGCTATCGAGAAGACCTTCATCATGATTAAGCCCGACGCCGTGCGCGACCGTAAGATCGGCGAGATCGTTGCTCGCATTGAGCGCAGCGGCCTTGTCATCGAGCGCATGGAGATGACCACGCTCGAGCGCGCTACCGTCGAGGAGCACTACGCCCATCTGGCCGACAAGCCCTTCTTTGACGGTCTCTGCGACTTTATGACGAGCGGTCCGGTCGTCAAGATGGTCGTTTCCGGTCTCTCCGCTGTCTCCAAGATGCGCACCCTCATGGGCGCCACCAACCCGCTTGACGCTGCCCCCGGCACCATTCGCGGCGACTTCGCTGTCGATGTTAACGCCAACGTGATCCACGGCTCCGACTGCCTGGAGAACGCCGAGATCGAGATCAAGCGCTTCTTTGGCTAAACCAGCTTTGACTCCTTAAAGCTGTTAGCGTGTGGCTTGGGCGCCGCGGAATTCCATCCGCGGCGCTCTTTTTATTTCAGTAGACTTTTGTTAAATGCCCACAAATCTACTAAAGAGCCCCCGTCCGGACGTTTCTTTCGGGCGGGGGCTGGCGTTAGTGTATGGCTTTGTAAGTCTTTAGGCTTCGTCGACGACCTTGAGGCCACGCGTGTGGTCGATCTCGTTGAGGAGATTGACGCGACGCTCGTGGCGACCACCCTCGAACTCGGCGTCGAGCCACTCGTCGACAATCATCTTGGCGAGTTCAGATCCCACGACGCGGGCGCCAAAGGCAAGCACGTTGGTGTTGTTGTGCATGCGGGAGAGCTTGGCGCTGAAGGGCTCGGAGCACACGACGGCGCGTACGCCCTCGACCTTGTTGGCGGCCAGGCTGATACCGACGCCGGTACCGCAGATCAGGATACCCAGATCGACGTCACCGTTGGCAACGGCCTTACCCACCTTGTAGCCGGCGATGGGGTAATCAAAGCTCTCGGAGGTGTCGGTTCCAAAGTTCACGACCTCGCAGCCGCGCTCCTTCAGGTGCTCGGAAATGATGTTCTTGAGCTCGACGGCGGCATGGTCGTTGCCGATACCAATCTTCATGAGTGGTTCCTCTCTGGTCCGTGCGGCGGAATTGCTAAAGGTTTTACCGCGTTCGACTGCATGATAGCGCGACTTTTGTGTAAACGCTCGGGCGTTTTTTGGTCAAACGCTTTAGCATGCAACAAGACCGGCTTTTCATGAATGAATGCCGTCAGATTGCGCTTAAGCGCCGTCCGTCGGAACCATGGTTGCGGTTTCTGATGCATTGTTATCAAATAAAAGTGCTAACTTTTTTGAGAGTCCAGCCCGTTATGTAAGCAGGAGATACCTATGCCTACCGATTCCATCCGCGATGCCGCTTTTTGCGATGTCTTGAACCGCGAGCTTGTCTGTGCGCTCGGCTGCACCGAGCCCATTGCCGTTGCCTATGCAGCGGCGCTGGCGAGCCAGACGCTCGGTTGCGAACCCGATCATATGGATGTTGCCTGCTCGGGCAACATCATCAAGAACGTTAAGAGCGTGACCGTGCCCAACTCGGGCGGCATGCACGGTATTGAAGCGGCGGCCGTGCTGGGTGCCGTGGGCGGTGACGCCAAGAGCGCGCTCGAGGTGCTCGAGAGCGTTAACGACGAAGACCGTGCTCGCGTGGCCGAGCTCCTCGCCGATGCCGGTTACTGCGATGTGTCGCTTGTCGAGGGTGTGCCCAACCTCTACATCAAGGTGACTGCGACGGCCGGGGGCCATACCGCGGTCGTCGAGATTACCGATCACCACACCAATGTCACGTGCCATACGCTCGACGGTATTCCGGTGTGCGGCAAGTCGGCGGGGGAGTGTGCCGCCTGCGCCGAGCGCGTTGTGGCCGAGCGTGCGGCAGATAACGCCGATACCCCTATGAGCATTGAGACCATCATCGACTTTATCGAGGACGGTGACATTGAGGACGCCCGCGCTGCCGTTGAGCGTCAGATTGAGCTGAACGGTGCGATCAGTGCCGAGGGCCTCGCGCACGCTTGGGGCGCCGAGGTGGGCCGTACGCTGCTGGGTGCTCGTGCCGATGACGTCGCCTGCCGTGCCCGTGCCCGTGCAGCCGCCGGGTCCGACGCCCGCATGAACGGCTGCGCGCTGCCGGTCGCCATCGTGTGCGGCTCGGGCAATCAGGGCATTACCTGCGCGCTGCCTGTTATGGAGTATGCCGAGTATTTGCGCTGCGACCATGATCGCCTGGTGCGCGCCGTGATGCTGTCTGATCTGATCGCCGTGCATATCAAGAGCTATATTGGTGCGCTCTCGGCGTTTTGCGGTGCTATTTGCGCCGCATGCGGTGCCGGTGCCGCGATTACCTGGCTATGTGGTGGCACGCGCGAGCAGATTGGCGCGACGGTTTCGAACACGCTCGGTAACGTGGGCGGCATCGTGTGCGATGGCGCCAAGGCAAGCTGCGCCGCCAAGATTTCCGCTGCCGTCGATGCTGCGATTCTGGGCCACGATATGGCCATGCAGGGCCGCGGCTTCCGTGCCGGCGAGGGCCTCATCCAGGATACCGTCGAGCAGACGATCGCCAGCATGGGCTACGTGGGCCGCGTAGGCATGAAGGACACCGACGTCGAGATCCTTAACATCATGATCGGCAAAACTGAAATTTGTTAGTTAATTAAGTTGCGGTGAGATAGTTCCTAGATTCTCCCCGAGAGGCTCCAATTAGGAACTATTTCACCGCAACCGCGTTTGATGTTCTATTGGCTACGACAGTTCGTTGGCTATTTGGTGTTCGTAGAAGGCTTCGATAACGGCGTTGAAGTCGCGGGCGAAGTCTTCCATGGTTCCGCGCCAGGTGGCTCGGCCTGGTTTTCCCTGGCCAACATAGGCGGTTTGAACACCGCAGGCGGGGCTGGGGAAGTCGCGTTTGGGATCGTTGCCCACCATAAGGACCTCGTGCGGCTGGAGCCCCATCACCTGAAGCTGCTCTAGATAGTAGGTGGCATCGGGCTTGCAGCGGGTGGTGTTTCCCATGTGCGTGACGAGCTCAAAGGGGGCGTCGGCCAGGTCGCCCCAACTCATGCGGCACTCGATGGCCCCCTGCGGAAAGCTGGGGTTGGTAAAGAGCGCGCAACGCAGTCGTGCATCCTGTACGGCCTGAAGCGCGGCGTGTGCGCCGGGCATGGCGTGGGCGTTGATGACATCGTCGTTCTTGTACGGCAGGACTTCACGATCGTAGTAGGTAAACGCCTCGTAGATGAGTGGGTCCGAGAGGCAAATGCCGCACCGGCGCTCAACCTCTTCTTGGTAGAACTCAAGATTGGTGCGATTATCCGTGCCGCTGCGGCGGTTGGCGTTGAGGTCGACTAAGATGGTGCCGAGGCGTGCCATCGTGCCACCGCGGCTGCGTCGCCCGATGTCTGCGAGCATCGACGAGACATCCTTAAAATAGCGAAGGATGAATGCGTTGAGGTTGATGCTAAGAAGCGTCTCGTCCATATCGAAAACGACTGCTTTGAGCACGCGGGCACCTTTCTCGATAAATCGTTCTAGAATCGTTGGCTCCGGATACTTTACCTCAAAGGCGTATGGGCAAACTGCTTATCGTCAAGTTGTGGAGACAGCTGTCCATAAGATTACGAAAAAGTCTCCACACGAGTAAAAAAACGCAGTTCACGCTTGAAATCGAACCCATTTCCCCGTAACCTATACGAACGTGATTGCATAAGCGTCACATTAGTATCTGTCGGCTCCCGAGTGTTCCTAAACGTTGTGTGCTTGTCGCACCCTTCTGTAGGTCCTAGCAATCGGGGCCCCGTAGTTCGAAAGGGGTCCACCTTTGAGTGAGATTCAGAACTCGTCCATTTTCTCTCTTGACGATGTCAACGAGGAGGAGATGAACAACCTCATCGACGGTACGATTACCGACTTTGATGAGGGCGATCTCGTTAACGGCACTGTCGTTAAGATCGAGCATGACGAGGTGCTCGTTGACATCGGATTCAAGTCCGAGGGCGTTATCCCGGTCCGCGAGCTGTCCATCCGTAAGGACGCTAACCCTGCAGACATCGTTGCACTCGGTGATCCCATCGAGGCTCTGGTTCTCCAGAAGGAGGACAAGGACGGTCGTCTGGTCCTGTCCAAGAAGCGTGCCGAGTACGAGCGTGCTTGGAACCGCATCGAGGAGAAGTTCAACTCCGGCGAGAACGTCGAGGGCGAGGTTATCGAGGTTGTCAAGGGCGGCCTGATTCTCGACATCGGCCTGCGTGGCTTCCTGCCCGCTTCCCTCGTCGACCTCCGTCGCGTCAAGGACCTCACCTCCTACATGGGCACCCGCATCGAGGCCCGCGTCATCGAGATGGACCGCAACCGCAACAACGTCGTCCTCTCCCGTCGCGTCGTGCTCGAGGAGTCCCGTAAGGCCGAGCGCTCCGAGATCCTGTCCAAGCTCAAGTCTGGCATGCGTCTCCAGGGCACCGTTTCCTCCATCGTCGACTTCGGCGCCTTCGTCGACCTCGGCGGTATCGACGGCCTCATCCACATCTCCGAGCTCTCCTGGAACCACGTCAACCATCCTTCCGAGGTTGTCAAGGTCGGCCAGGAGGTCGAGGTCGAGGTTCTCGACGTCGATCTCAACCGCGAGCGCATCTCCCTGGGTCTCAAGCAGACCACCGAGGATCCGTGGCGCGCACTGGTCAAGAAGTACCCCGTCGGCGCTATCGTCGAGGGCACTGTGACCAAGCTTGTCCCGTTCGGCGCTTTCGTCGACCTGGGCGAGGGCATCGAGGGACTGGTGCACATCTCCGAGATGGCCAACAAGCACGTCGATCAGCCTTCTCAGGTCACCCACGTGGGCGACAAGGTTCAGGTCAAGGTCATGGAGATCGACCTCGACCGTCGTCGTATCTCCCTGTCCATGAAGTCCGCTGCTGAGACTCTGGGCGTCGAGATCGAGGTTACCCCGCTGCCTTCCGAGAAGAAGGACGAGGAGACCGACGCCGAGTAAATCGGTTTGACGATCACTTGTTTTAAGGGATCCGTCCGCAATGGACGGGTCCCTTTTTGCATTTGTTGCTGAGGTACGCGATGCTGCCCGTGTGCAATGCTGCCCGGGCTGTTCACAGGCTATTGGGTTGTCGGTGCATGAAAAATGCCGACATCCCGCCTCGGGGAGGAGGCGGGAGCGCACCGAGTAGACGGAGGGGTGCGGAGCGCGGTCGTGTCTCGACTGACGACGTTGCCCATCGACGACTCTATTGTACTGCATAGCGCGGTTCTTGGTTTATCGTGTCGAACGCTTGTGTTGTGCCATTGCCTGCGGCAACGGTGTGCTACACTCTTGCACTGCTGAGTGGGCCAGACGGTCGCGCGATGTGCTGCTTGCAGCACGCGTGAGGAAAGTCCGGGCTCCAGAGGGCGGGATGCCGGCTAACGGCCGGGCGGAGTGATCCGACGGAAAGCGCCGCAGAAAAGAAGACTCCCACCTGCGCCGCAAGGCGTAAAGGGAAAAGCTGAAACGGCGGTGTAAGAGACCACCAGCGTCGTGGTAACACGGCGGCTTGGCAAGCCCCATCCGGAGCAAGCGCGAATAGGAACGCTATGGGCCGGCCCGGTCCGCGTTCGGGTAGCGTGCGTGGAGTTGCACGGTAACGTGCAGACAAGATAAATGACCGTTCACGACAGAACCCGGCTTACAGGCCCACTCAGCTTTCTTGTTGACGCTGCGACGGCGTCAGCTGGCCGATTTGGCGCTCATTCGTCGGTCGCCGCCATAAGGCGTGCTCCCTCCTTTTTCGGGCCAAATCGACTCAGCTGACGCCGTCTCGCTGTTTTTGCCTGGTCATCGGCAGTCTCATTTCTGTTGCAATCTCGTTTTTCAAGGCACCTTGCTCGCGCTGACGGGTTCTCGCTGTTGGTGACGGCATCATTGGCGTTTCCGCTCTTGTTGGCGAGGGCAACGGTGCTGTCTTTGCCGTATTATTGAGGCTGTTTGTTGCTTTGCTTGTGTTTGAGGGGCTTTGTTGGACAGCTATTTTACTCTGCAATCGAATATTGAGGCTTCGGGCGAGTTTGTGGACCGCAAGAGTCGGTTTATTGCTCAGCTGGTCCATATTGAGTCCGAGGATGAGGCGAATGCCTTTATCGATATGGTTCGCAAGCGTCATTATGACGCTCGGCATAATGTTCCCGCGTGGATTTTGGTCGATGGACGCGAGCGCCAGAGCGATGATGGTGAGCCGAGCCGCACGAGCGGTATGCCGACGCTCGAGGTGCTGCGTGGCGCGGGGCTCAAAAATGTTTGCTGCGTAGTGACGCGCTATTTTGGTGGCACGCTGTTGGGGCCTGGTGGCTTGGTGCGCGCCTATACCGCGGCGACGCAGGCGGCGGTGGCCGCGGCTCAGGAGGCCGGGCAGATCGTCGAGATGACAAGCGTCGTGCCGGTTGACGTGTATGTGGCCTATCCACAGTATGAGCAGGTGCTTCGCTTGGCGCAGGATTTGGGTGCCAAGGTTTCGGATACCGATTACGCGGATACCGTTACACTTCACTTGGTGTTTAAGGCGGGGGAGCAGGAGCCATTTTGCGCCAAGATGCGCGAGCTTATGGCGGGACGCGAGGAGATCGAGGTCGGCGCTCCCGAATTTGCCGAGTTCTGACGGCGACGGCCGGCGTGCTTTTGGATGGATCCCAAGAGCGCCGGCCGTCGTTTTATGTTGATGCCGTCTACTCGGCGAGCTGCTTTAGCACATCGCAGGCGATCTCGATGGCATCGTCGATGCAACCGGGGCAGCTGCGGAGCGGACCCTTATCCGATCCGATGCCCTTGAGCGTGCCGCAGACGGTCGTCGTGTTCTTCTCGCCAAAACGCTTGGCGATTTCGCGCGACAGCTTGTAGGTCTGGCCCTTGGTCTTGGGGTTTTCCATGCCGCCGCTCATAACGAAGCCCATGATGGCCACGGCGCCCGAGATGGCGCCGCAGGTTTCGGTCATGCCGCCCATGCCGGCGCCAAAGCCCTCGGTGAGGGTAAAGGCGACCTGAGGGTCGAGTCCGACGGCAGGTGCGAGCGTGCAGGCGACGGCCTGCGCGCAGTTAAAGCCACGGGCGTGGTATTCGGCAGCCTGAGCCTGACAGGCGGTGATGTCGAGCTGGGCCGTATCGATTTGCTTCATCGTTGTCTCCTTGGTCACGGTGTACCCGCTTATGGTACCCGTGACGGTGCGTGTAATCATCGAGAGCTTCATGGATGCCTCATTTTTCTCTGTCGAGCAAATGCCCAAGGCTTGAGATAAATACCCCTGATCGATTTGTCCCATAACCTACCTTGGGGATGGGTTGAGAGGGCTGCGGGGTAGCGGTATCGTGAACCGAATAAAACGTAACCCAGGCAAGGGAGCAAGATATGAGCGAGCAGACTATCGGTACCACATGTGTTCAGGGCGGCTATCACCCGGGAGATGCCGAGCCGCGCCAGGTGCCTATCTACCAGTCCACCACGTGGAAGTATGATACGTCCGAGCATATGGGCAAGCTGTTTGACCTGGAGGAGTCCGGTTACTTCTACAGCCGCCTGCAGAACCCCACGTGCGATCTGGTTGCTGCCAAGATCTGCGAGATGGAGGGCGGCACCGCTGCGATGCTCACGAGCTCGGGCATGGCTGCGAACTTCCTCGCGATCTTTAACGTGGCCGGTGCCGGCGATCATGTGGTCGCGAGCTCTGCCATCTATGGCGGCACCTACAACCTGCTGGCTCACACTATGGGCCGCATGGGCCTGACCTGCACGTTCGTCGCACCCGACTGCACCGATGAGGAGCTGGAGGACGCTTTCCAGCCCAACACCAAGCTCGTCTTTGGCGAGACCATCGCCAACCCCGCGCTTGCCGTGCTCGATATTGAGCGCTTTGCCAAGGCCGCGCACGACCACGGCGTGCCGCTGATGGTCGACAACACCTTCCCGACGCCCGTGATGTGCCGTCCCTTTGAGTGGGGCGCCGACATCGTCACGCATTCCACCACCAAGTACATGGATGGTCACGCGGCCTACCTGGGCGGCGTCATCGTCGATCACGGTCAGTTTGACTGGATGGCCCATGCGGACAAGTTCCCGGGTCTCACCACGCCCGACGAGAGCTACCACGGCGTGACGTATGCCGAGAAGTTCGGCCGCGAGGGCGCCTTTATTACCAAGGCTACCGCGCAGCTCATGCGCGACCTCGGCCCCATGCAGAACCCGCAGGCGGCGTTCTTCCTGAACAGCTCGCTCGAGAGCCTGCACGTGCGTATGCCGCGCCATTGCGAGAACGGTCTGGCGGTCGCCAAGTTCCTTCAGGGCCACCCCAAAGTGCGCTTCGTGAGCTATCCGGGCCTGGAGGGCGACAAGTACTACGACATGGCTCAGAAGTACATGCCCAACGGTACCTGCGGCGTCGTGAGCTTTGGCTTTACCGGTGGTCGTGCGGCGGCCGAGACCTTTATGAAGAGTCTTAAGCTCGCCCAGATTGCCACGCACGTGGCCGATGCCCGCACCTGCTGCCTGCACCCGGCAAACGCCACCCATCGCCAGATGAACGACGAGGAGCTCATCGCCTGCGGCATCTCCGCCGACATGGTGCGCCTGTCGTGCGGCCTTGAGGACACGGCCGATCTGATTGCCGACCTTGAGCAGGCGCTCGAGCAGTGCTAGGCTAGCGTGCGTGCGGGGCGTGGGACGGCTTTTCGGCTGACGACGTCCTCATAGTTCCGATTCCGTAGGCGGGACCCCGATCGTGTCCGTTTGTAGGCGATTGGGGTCCCGTTTTTGCGTTGCACGATAGAAAGGATATACATGGAGAAAACTGCCGAGCAGCTGCGCCGCGAACACATTGCCCTAGAGGGCGACACCCACGGTAAGAATAAATGGGCGATTCTGTTCACCGTGCTCGTCATGACCTTTATGGCGTGTCTGGATGCGAGCATCGTGACGGTGGCGCTCCCAGTGATGCAAAAGGAGCTGGGGGTGGGTCTCGACCGCATTCAGCTCGTGAGCTCGGTGTATCTGCTCGCGACGTGCGTCGCCATGCTGCCGTTTGGCCGCTTGGGCGATGTGCGCGGCAAGGTGAATGTGTTCCAGCTTGGTGTAATCGTCTTTACGGGTGGCTCGTTGCTTTGCGGGCTTTCGGCTTCGCTCGAGGTGCTTATCTTGGCGCGTTTCGTGCAGGGCATTGGCTGTGCCGCCGCGATGGCCAACAATATGGGCATCATCACCGAGTCGTTTCCGGCGCGTGAGCGCGGCCGTGCCATGGGCATTCTGGCGACCTTTGTGGCTCTTGGCATGATGTGCGGCCCCGTGCTCGGCGGCGTGCTGGTGGCGAGCTTTCCCTGGGAGAGCATCTTCCTTATCAACCTGCCTATTGGCGTAATCTCGTTTATCGTGGGACTCTATACGCTGCCGCATGTGAAGCCGGAGGCTGGCGAACGCCCTATGCCGTTGACAGAGGCGGCGCGTCGCTGCTTTGCGAGCTCGGCTTTCACGATTAACCTGGCTTGCATGCTTATCGTGTTCGTGGGTATCGGTGCCTCCGAGTTTGTGCTGCCGTTCTACTTTCAGGATGCCCACGGCTTTAGCTCCGATATCTCCGGCCTGTTGTTTTTGGCGATGCCGGTCGTGAATGCCTTTGTGGGCCCGCTTTCGGGCTCGGTGTCCGACCGTGTTGGTTGTGAAGCGCCCACGGCCGTTGGCCTGGGCGTGTACGTGTGCGGTCTCTTTGCGGTGAGCACGCTTGACGAGCACTCTTCCATCTTGATGATTGTGTGCTGCGTCGCGTTTATGTCGTGCGGCACGTCGATCTTCCAGAGTCCCAATAATTCGCTGTATATGGGTTCGGCTCCGCGTGAGGCGCTTGGCTTTGCGGGCAGCTTGAGCAGCTTGGCGCGCTATGCGGGCATAGCGCTGGGTATTACGGCGGCGTCGCGCATCCTGTATGGACAGACGAGCGCGGCGATGGGCAAGACGGTCACGAGCTATGTGGCGGGTCGTCCGGACGTGTTCCTCTTTGGCTTCCGTTTGGTATTCTACGTGCTGATGGCCGTTGCTACCGTGGGCTTTGCGCTCACATTGGTACGTTTGGTGAGGACGCGCACCCGGCATTAGCGTGTTGGAAGGCTGTCTGCCACGAATCGGGCCTATCTACTGGTCTTGCAGCTTTATGGTGCGATGCGGCTTGTGGGGCGGGCGGGGGTCGGTCCGTGGTAGACTATCGAACAACGTTTATTAATCGCGCGGTATCGTTGCCGCGAGAAGGGGTTGCGCCATGCAGGAGCTTGAGGATCGTATTCGCCATGACGGCATCGTAAAGGCCGGTAACGTCCTTAAGGTTGATGCCTTCCTCAACCACCAGTGCGACGTTGAGCTGTTCGACCACATGGGTGCCGAGTGGGCCCGTCTGTTCGAGGGTGTCGAGATCAACAAGATCCTGACGATCGAGGCTTCGGGCATTGGTATGGCCTGCATTGCAGCCCAGCATTTTGGCGGCGTGCCGGTGGTCTTTGCCAAGAAGGCACAGTCCATCAACCTCGACGGCGAGCAGTATGCCACGACCATCTATTCCTTTACCAAGCAGAAGGAGTACCCGGTCATCGTTGGCAAGCGCTTCCTGTCCGAGGGCGACAAGGTCCTGATTATCGACGACTTCCTGGCCAACGGCTGCGCGCTCGAGGGTCTTATCAAGATCTGCGAGGCCGCAGGTGCCGAGGTATCCGGCATTGGCATTGCGGTGGAGAAGGGCTTCCAGGGCGGTGGCGATAAGCTCCGCGAGCGCGGCTTCCGCGTTGAGAGCCTAGCCCGCATCGCCGATATGGACTGCGATACCGGCGAGATCACCTTCGCCTAAGCGCGCAACACAAGCGATTGGTATGCGATGTGACAAAGGGACTTTCCCTTTGTCACATTTTTTGTATGAGGGGAGGTGTTGATATGGATGAGAACAAGTTGGGATGGCGCGAGTATGCGCGCTATGCCGAGATGTCGGTCGAGGAGTTGGCACGCGATTGCGAGGTGCAGGTGTTTCGCGCGACAGGTCCGGGCGGGCAGGGCATGAACACGACGGACTCGGCGGTGCGCATGAAGCATGGGCCCACGGGGATTACCGTGACGGCGCGCGAGAGCCGCAGTCAGTTTCAGAATCGCAGCTGCTGTTTGCGTAAGCTGAGGGCAGAGCTTGAGCGTCGCGGGCGTCCACCGCGTCGACGCGTAAGGACCAAGGTGCCTCAGCGCTCTCGCCAGCGCAGGCTCAACGACAAGCACTTCAACGCCATTAAAAAGGCCAACCGTCGCAAACCGGGCAGCGACGAATAGCCTCCTCATAAGTTGCGGTGAAATAGGGACTGTTTTGCGGCTTTAGCTGCATAAACAGTCCCTATTTCACCGCAACTTAGGTGGGGTTAGCGGGTTGGGTTCCAGACCTCGAGGGCGCCAGCGAGGATGTCGACCTCGATGCGCGAGGCGTCGATGGGCTCGCCGTCGGCCTGGATGGGGTAGTCTGGCTCCTCAAAGGTGAGCTCCGCATGGCGGCAGCGGCGCATGCGAACCGGCGGCAACTTGGTATGGTGGCCGTCCTTGGCCGAAAGGAACATAGGCAGGGCTACCGCGCGAGGGACGGGGCCGCAGGCGTAGCAGACGTCGAGTACGCCGTCGCATGGGTCGGCATCGGGGCAGATGCGATAGCCCGATCCATACGTGGGGCCCAGCTGAATCGCCATGATAATCGCCCTCACGCGCTCGGCGGGCGCGCGATCAAAGCTGGCTGTCATGGGGTAGTTGCGATAGCGCAGGCCAAACTGCTCAAGTCCCGAGAGGGTGTAGAGCGGAGCGCCCGTTAAGCCGGTCTTTTTGCGTAGCTCGGTGGTGCCAAGGCCGATGGCGGCATCGATGCCAACCGAAAGCGTCTGGTCGTAGTACTCAACGGTAGCCTCGCCGCTACCGCTTGCGGGGTTCCATGAGCGAATACGCCCGATGTCTTGACGCCGCAGCTCACAGGTGAGCAGCGCGCCAAAATTCTTACCGGAGAAATCTTCGATACCGAGCGTTTGGGCAAAATCGTTGCCGGAACCAACGGGTAGGACGGCAAGGGCGGGACGGGCCGATTCATCCTGCGTCATGAGTCCATTGACGACCTCGTGGATCACGCCATCGCCGCCAAGGGCGATAACGGTTCGATAGCCCTGGGCCCGCGCGGCAAGCTCCTTGGCGTGCCCCGTGCGTTCGGTCAACACCAGGTCAAACTGGGATGCGCGCGCGGTCATGTCCAAAAAGCGTTGCAGGCGCTCGGCAACCTCATGCGCGGCGCCCGACTGGGCGGCAGGATTGGCGATGATGAGCGTGCGACCAAAATCAGTTGCGTGCATGGGGTGACTCCCGGCGTATGGCATGACGGTGCGGTCGCACTCAGGTCGAATTGCCCCCGATTGTGGCTGCACGGCGAATACTAACGTCTACTCTATCAGGTCGTTGTGGCGCTCGATAGCCTCCGCTACCGTACCGCCCTCATCCACAATAAGCGAACGGCGCTTGGGTGAGATGATGCGCTGGGCGGGGTACACGCCGCGGTGGCCGCCGGCAAGATAACTGATAAACGCAACGATGACAAAGAACCCGGCGGCCGTGCCGTGGAACAGGTCGATGGCCATCATGCAGGTGGTGATGGGTACGTTGAGACCGGCGCAGAACACGCCGAGCATGCCCAGCGCCGCCAGAAAGCTGGGGTCGATTCCGACGAGGCAACCGATCCAACCGCCGAGCGCTGCACCGATGCCAAACAGGGGCGTGACCTCGCCGCCTTGGAAGCCCGCGCCCAGGGTAAGCGCTGTGACGACCAATTTGATGGCTGCGTCGGCAAGGGTCGTGTTACCGGCGAACCCGGCGCCCGAGAGCCAGGTGGCAAGGCCGGCATACTTCCAGGCGTCGAGCATCGCGTAGGCCGCGAGCACCACGAGCGCGCCCACGAGTGCGCGAACGAGGTAATTGGTGATAAAGCGACCATACAGGCTTTTGACGGTTCGAACCGACCAGGCAAAGAGGCGTGCCGTCAGACCGAAGATAATGGCGCTGATAACAACGATGACGACCGTTGAGGGCGTCATAGCGGGAACGCTGGCGATGACATTCGCTTCGTACTCGGTACCCAGGGCGAGTGATGTAAAGTAGCCGGTAAACGAGGCGACCAGGCAGTAGATACCTGCGGTGTAGTCGATCTTGCCGATAAAGCACATCTCCATGCCAAAGAACGCGCCGGCAAGGGGCGAACCGAATACGGCGCCAAAGGCTGACGAGATGCCGGCGAGCATGAGGTCGTGGTGGTCATGCTTTTTGAGGTGGGCGAGGCTCGAGATGTTACTGGCGATAGTGCCGCCAATCTGCACCGCAGCCCCCTCGCGACCGGCCGATCCGCCGGTGATGTGCGTGAGCGTGGAGCAGACGAAGGTGAGGACGGCCATGCGCATATGGATAAGGCGTGTGCCCAGGGCGGAGTCGATGACCAGGTTGTTACCTCGTTTGGCGGCAAGGCCGTGGTTTTTGTACACCCATGCGGTGGCAACGCCCACAACGGGAAGCAACGCGTAAATCCACGCGTGGTGCTCGCGATAATCGGTCGCGATATTCAGCGAGGCCAAAAATGCCCAAGCGGCAACACCCATGGCGAGCGAGACGATGACGACGAGCGCGAGCAGTTTGGCGCTTGCAAACAGGTTGCGGGCGTTGCGGCGTGTGTCGGCGGCCAAGAGCTGCTCGGAGCGGGTGAGTTGACGCCTGCCGGCCATGATGACGTCGCTAAGGGAGAAAAAGCCGCCATCGTCGAGCGGCTGGGAATGATCCTGCGCTTCGTTTGCGCTTTCGTGTTTGTTGTTATGAGCCATATATTCCTCTTTTAGGTTGCAACGCAAGCATTATAAAACGCGGCAAGCGCGACGAGCCGGTGGGTTGGTTTCCATTCTGTTTCGCGGCTTGCGGCCGACAGGTGTATTTGTGGGTACGGGCCAAATCGCGGTCGCGCGTCGGGGGATTATACTGAGACAAGCATAAAGAATCGGCGCTCCTGTTGTGCGCCGTGGCATTAAGAGGTGCATATGGCAGAGAAACTCATTCCGCTGGAGGACGCGCAGTCGATTGTTCTGTCGCACGTTGCTCCGACCGATCTCGTCGAGATTCCCGTGTGGCAGGCGGCTGGTTTTCCCTTGGCTGAGGACGCGGTGGCCGATATCGACATCTCGCCGTTTGCCAACAGCGCCATGGACGGGTATGCCGTGCGCGCAGCCGATCTTGCTGCGGCCACCGCTGACACTCCGGTGACGCTCTCCGTCGTAGGACACGAGGCCGCGGGCCATGTGTTTGAGGGCACAATCGGCGCGGGCGAGGCAGTCCGCATTATGACGGGCGCGCCGGTGCCCGAGGGTGCCGACGCCGTGGTGAAATACGAGATCGTCGACGTGCTCGACGGTGACGGCAACGAGGGCTCGCATGTGAGGTTCTCGGCGCCGGCAAAGGTAGGGGAGAACGTTCGCTCTGCCGCCGAGGAGGCACATGCCGGCGACGTCGTGATGCGCGCCGGCGAGGTTGTGGCTCCGGCGGGCGCGGGTCTGCTGGCAAGCGCCGGTTACGCGAGCGTGAAGGTGCACGCTGCCCCACGTGTGGGCATCATCTCGCTGGGCACGGAACTGGTCGCACCGAGCAGCGTGCCGGCGCGCGGGCAGATTCGCGACTCCAACTCGTCGGCGTTGATGGCCGAAGCACTCGATGCCGGCGCCGAGCCCGTGTTCTACGGCATTGCGCCCGATAATGAGCAGGCGATTGCCGAGTTGGTGCATCGTGCCGTGCAGGAGTGCGATTTTGTCATTACGAGCGGTGGCGCCTCGGCTGGCGACTATGACTACGTGACGGCGCTGGTTAAGCGCGAGGGCGAGGTGCTGTTCGATCGCATCTCGATGCGTCCGGGCAAGGCCATCACGTTTGGCTTGCTCGGGGGCAAGCCCTACCTAGGGCTTTCGGGCAATCCCGCGGCGGCGTATGTGGGCTTTGAGATGCTTGCCCGCCCCGCGATTCGCAAGATGCGCGGCTTTGCCGAGGGTTCGCGTCCCGTGCAGCAGGCGACGCTCACGCACGGCGTGAGGAAGCGCCAGGACCGACGCTTCTTCGATCGCGCCACGGTTTTGCGCGACCCCGAGACCGGTGAGCTGTTGGTGACCGAGGCCAAGACGCAGAATTCGGCGCTGCTCGGAACTATGCAGCGCGCGAACTGCCTGTTGCGTATTGACGAAGGACCGTGCGAGCTCAAGGCGGGCGACGTCGTGGATGTCGTGCGCGTCGACCTGCCCGAGGGAACGGTGTTGTAGGAGGAAGACTATGGAGTTGAAAATTTCGATTGTGACGTGTTCGGACACACGCGATCTTGCTCAGGACGAGGCTGGAGCCGCACTCGAGGAACTTATCGAGGCGCAGGGCTGGACGGTCGTCTCACATGTGGTCGTGCGCGACGACGCCAGCGAGATCGGTGATGCCATTGTGGAAGCCGCCGATGAGTGTCACGCCAATGTCGTGCTCACCTGCGGCGGCACGGGGCTTTCGATGCGCGATGTGACGCCCGAGGCGACGCGTGCCGTCTGCGACCGCGATGTGCCTGGTATTGCCGAGGCGATCCGTGCATACTCCATGACCAAGACACGCCGCGCCATGCTCTCGCGCGCCGTGTGCATGCAGCGTGGGCATACGCTTGTCATCAACTTTCCGGGATCTACGAAAGCGGCCCGCGAAAGCTGGGAGGCCGTGAGCGATCAGCTGGAGCATGCGGCCCAAATGACGGCGGGCGGCGGGCACGCCAAATAAGCGCACTACCTGCGGCGGAGCGACCTTACGGGCTGCTCCGCCTTTTTTATGCAGCGGCAGTGCGGTCATCTCGGGGTTATCGGTAAAAGAAACTTATTAGACGAGAAATAATTATCACAAACATTATTCGCACGGAAGTATAATCTAGTAACAGAATAAAGCCTGCGGCGGGGTGCCCGGGTATAGCGTTCGAAAGGGTTGAACATGTTCGATATGGTTTCACGCCGCGGTTTTGTCTCGCTTTCTGCTGCCGCTGCCGCCGGCTTTGGCCTTGCTGGCTGCTCGGGCAACAAGACGTCCGAGCCCGCTGGTTCCGATGCCGGCTCCGCCAAGTCTTCCTCTAAGAAGAAGGCTGTCGAGCTGCAGGTCTTTGCCGCCAATTCGCTCGAGAAGGCTCTGCCCGAGGTTCAGGAGCTCTACACCGAGCAGACCGGTACCACGTTTGCCGACACGCAGTTCAAAGCGTCCGGCGACCTTGTCGAGCAGATGCGCGCCGGTGCCGCCGTCGATGTGCTCATCACGGCCTCCAAGGGCACCATGGACGACGCCGAGGCCGGCGAGCTCGTCGATACCGATACGCGCGAGGACATGTTCGTCAACGACCTCGTGATTATTCGCGCCGAGGGTTCCGACACCAAGGTCGAGGCCATCGCCGACGTCGCGAACCTGGACGGCAAGATCGCCATCGGTGATGCCAAGACCGTCCCCGCTGGCAAGTACGCCAACCAGGCCCTGGCCTCCGTGGGCCTCTACACCGGCACCGAGGGCGACGAAGGCGAGTATGCGCCCGAAATCGCCGACAAGGTCGCGTTAGCCGACAAAGTTGGTACCGCTGCCGCCTACGTCTCTACGGGCGACTGCGTGGCCGGTTTTGTCTACAGCTCTGATATCTTCCGCTACGACGGCATCGAGGAGGCCTTCGTGTGCCCCGAGGATTCGCACAAGCCCATAGTGTACCCGGGTGCCGTTGCCGAGAGCTCCGAGCATGCCGACGAGGCCAAGGCGTTTATCGACTTCTGCCTATCCAACAAGAAGGCCCAGAAGATTTGGGCTAAGTACGGCTTTGAGCTTTCCGCGTAGTGCGGCTTGGCGCGATAATTCCATCGTTTTGTGTTTCACTCCGTCCTTGTATTCGCTTGGAGCTTTTCGTGCTTAATAGATTCCGCATCCTTGTCGCCTGTGCTTTAACCTTCACGCTTTGCTGGGTGCCGGGATTTGCGTTTGCTGGAGACGCTGAGGATGGAGCTCAGGTTGCTGCGACCGCCCATGGGCTTTCCTATGGGATCGAGGGTTTTGAGCGGTTGGCCAAGGGGACCGCTCGTGCCATGGAGGGCCAGCCTGAGGGCTACCGGTTTCCCGTTGACGAGGACGTGGACCTTGTAGTGGCGCCTGCTGCCGATCGCGTTGTGGTGTGGATATCGCCCAAGGCGGTCGAGAAATATGGATTGGATCCGCAGGACAACGAGTGCGTATCGGGTCTCAAGGCCCTTGTCTGTGAGCTCGACAGTGCAAACTGCATGGGAGGTGCGCAGCTGGGGGACGTGGATCTTCCTTGGTATGTCACGGCGGAAACAACCTTTGATGCCGGCGGGTATACCTATGGCTTTGACGAGCGCGGTGCGGATGGGGACCGTTATGTGGTGATCTCATCGGCCTCGGGTGATGCCAAGGGCGGCGCGCGTTGGCTTGATAGCGCTCAAATGGTAGAGGCATCGTCTGTCGCGTTGCGGGATGAGCAGGGGCCCTTGACCTTTCTGGCCTCCTTTTTGGGCGACATCGACTATCGCCCGTTTTGGGTGTCCTTTAAAACGAGCGGCCTTGCCCTGCTGATCTCCTTTGCGCTGGGCCTGTTCGCCGCGTGGAAGACTATGGGTACCTCGAGTCGCATCAAGGGCCTGCTCGACTCGGTCTTTACCATCCCCATGGTGCTGCCGCCCACGGTCTGCGGCTTTCTGCTCCTCATGCTGTTTGGTCGATCGACCGGGGTGGGCCAGTGGCTGATCGCGCACGGCATCTCGATCGTCTTTACCTGGCCCGCGGCGGTCATTTCGGCCGTCGTTGTGTCGTTTCCGCTGGTCTACCGCACGGCGCTCGGAGCCTTCGAGAGCCTCGACACGCAGATGCTCGATGCGGCGCGCACGCTTGGCTGGTCCGAGCGTCGCATCTTTACCAAGCTTATGATGCCGCTTGGCTGGCCCTCGATTGCCGCCGGCACGGTGCTCGCCTTCGCGCGTGCCATGGGCGAGTTTGGCTGCACCCTGTTCTTTGCGGGCAACTACGCCGGCATTACCCAGACCATCCCCATCGCCATCTACTTTGAGTGGATGGGCGGCAACACGTCGGTGGCCCTCTTTTGGGTCGTGGTCGTAATTGCGTTCAGTTTCCTGGTCATCCTATTCATCAACATGTACACGGCGCATTCGCAAAAGTATCGCGAGCGCGGCCTGTCCCGCGCGGAGCGCAAGCAGGCCAAGCAGCTGGGCGGCCAGACCGATTCGCTCGACCCAGTCGGCGGAGATGCGCTGCGTATCGATCGCGAGGCGTTGGCCGAGCTTATGCGCGATGACACGGTCGCAAAGGGAGGTCGATAAGCCATGTCGCTCGTTCTGGATATCAAAAAGCGCTATCCCGGCTTTACTCTCGACATTCAGCTCGAGGCTGGCGAGGAGCGCGTGGCGCTGCTGGGTGCCTCGGGTTGTGGCAAGAGCTGTACGCTGCGCTGCATTGCCGGCGTGGAGACGCCCGACGAGGGCAAGATCGTCGTCAACGGTGTGACCTTTTTTGACTCGTCGGCGGGCATCAACCTGTCGCCCCAGGAGCGCAAATGCGCCCTACTGTTCCAAAACTATCAGCTGTTTCCCAATATGACGGTGGCCGATAACGTATGCGCCGGTGTAAAGGATGCGGGCGACGCCGTGGCGCGCAAAAGGCTGGCCGAGCGCTATCTGGGCATTTTCGGTCTAGCCGATTTTGCCGACCGCTACCCCGCGCGACTCTCGGGCGGGCAGCAGCAACGCGTGGCGCTTGCCCGTATGGTGGCGGCGCATCCGGGCATTTTTATGTTCGACGAGCCCATGAGCGCGCTCGATTCCTATCTTAAGAGCGCGCTCGAGCAGAACATGCTCGACCTGTTCGACGTGTGCAACCGCACCGTGATCTATGTGAGCCACGACATCGATGAAGCGTGCCGCCTCTGCCAGCGCATCTGCGTGATGCACGACGGGCATGTTGAGGAGATCGGCTCCATCGAGGACGTGGTCCGTCGTCCGCAGACGCTGGCGGCGCTGCGCCTGACCGGGTGCAAGAACACAAGCCGGGCGCGCAAGATCGGGCCCGAGGAAGTTGAGGCGCTCGATTGGGGCATGACCTTTAACGTGGGTCGCGAGGTTCTCGATAATGTGGCGTACCTGGGCATTCGCGCAAGCTACTTCCATGTTGACAATCGCGCGGAGCGGGGTCGCAACAGCTATGATTTGCACGTGGCCCGAGTGAGCGATTCGCGCTTTGAGCGCCTGGTGCTGCTGGACGTGCCGCGTGCTGATGCGCCCACGCGTCTGCAGTGGAAGGTCAACAAGGTGGGCATGCCTGTCGACGAGCTGCCGCAAGCAGGCGAGACGCTGCGCATGCATTTTGATGCCAGCAGGATCCATTTGGTTTGTCGATAGCGTCGGGTAATGCTGTCGGGGATATAAGCCTCGGCGGCTTTGTCTTGCCGCTTGCCGAATGAGGGATGACAGACTCTTATCAATCAAGATAATTATTTATTAAACGACGGCACGCGAGGCTGTCGTACGAATGTCAACGGTGTTCGCATGGTCGATGACCGCTGATATAGTTGCCTTCGATAAGAAAAAAAGGAGGGTGCGCACATGCCGCAGACGACATACATTCGCCGCGTTGCCGCGCGCGCCCTGTATATGGCTCGGAGTCGCATATGAGCGGGTATGTTCACGGCTCCGGGAGAGACGACGCACAACTAAATAATCGACCGCAAAGCAGGTTCCCCAAAATTCCGGGTTTAGGCGCGGCTGGGTTTTCGCCACCCACCGTGCAGCAATACCGTAGCTATTCATTTTTGGTTCGAGAGGGGAACCGTCATGGCTGAAGAATTTGATTTCCATCCGATGTGGGAGAGCCTCGGCATGAATCTTGCCGACCACGACATGCTGCTGGGCGCCGTGGGTCAGATGTACGGCGATATGTTCCTGACGCAGAACAATCGCCCAAAGTCCACGTCCTACCTGGACTTTGTGGCCACCAACATCCACAGCGGCCGTATTAAGGAGATGCTCGACAAGAAGGAGGCCGGCGAGGCCACCAAGATCGTCGGTTCGTTCTGCGTCTACGTGCCCGAGGAGATTGTGCTCGCCTGCGACGGTATCCCCGTGGGTCTGTGCTCTGGTGCCGATTGGGCAACCGATAAGGTTGAGGAGCACCTGCCGCGCAACACCTGTCCGCTTATCAAGAGCTTTGCCGGCTTTAAGCTGGGCGAGGTCTGCCCCTACATTGAGTCGAGTGACTTGGTGGTAGGCGAGAACACCTGCGACGGTAAGAAGAAAGCCTACGAGTTCTTTGCCACGCAAAAGAACATGTACGTCATGGATATTCCCAACGTACACGACGAGTCGACGCTCGTGACCTGGAAGGCCGAGGTCAAGAAGCTCGCCGCCAAGATCGAGGAAGAGTGCGGCGTCACGATTACGCCTGAGCGTCTGAAGGCCGCCATCCACGCCGTCAATGAGAAGCGTCGCGCCCTGCAGCGCCTCGCTGCCACGCGCGCTGCCGACCCGGCGCCCATCAGCGGTCTCGACAGCCTGCTGACCGTTCAGGCCGCCTTTATGGACGACACGCCGCGTCTGACCGGAGCCATTAACGATATGGCGGCTGAGTGCGAGCAGCGTGTCGAGGCCGGCGAGGGCGTGGCGCCCAAGGGGACCAAGCGCATCCTGTACACCGGTACGCCCATGGCCGTGCCCAACTGGAAGCTGTTCAACCTCATCGAGAAGGCCGGCGGCGTCGTGGTGGGCGAGGAGTCCTGCACGGGTTCGCGCTACTACAAGGATCTGGTCGACGAGTCCGGTGAGACGGTCGACGAGATGCTTGATGCCATCGCCGAGCGCTACTTTAAGATCAACTGCGCCGTCTTTACGCCCAACGACCAGCGTATGAAGGACATTGTCCAGATGGCCAAGGACCTGCATGCCGACGGCATCGTCGACGTGGCCCTGCAGTTCTGCACGCTCTACGAGATGGAGTCGTTTGCCGTGGAGAAGGCCGCCGAGGAGGCGGGCATTCCGTTTATGCATATCACCACCGACTACGCCGGCGAGGACGCAGGCCAGCTGCAAACCAGGATTGAGGCTTTCTTGGAAACCATTTAGGGCTATCCGTCTCGGCGGTTTCCCCAGGCACCCGATCTTGCCGTTCAAACCGTCGCTTGCTACCAAAGTATGCGGCGCTCATCTTTCACGGCAACCTCGGGCACCTGGGAAAGCCGTTTCCTTGGTTGGTTAAAAGGTTTGTTAAGGAGTTATATGTCGGAAAAAATTGAGCAGCCGTTGCCGTCCACGTTTGAGGAGTTCAACGAGCAACGCAAGGCGGCGTTTATTCGCGTCAAGGATTATAAGCAGGCCGGTAATCGCCTGGTCGGTTTTCTGTGCAGCTACACGCCGCTCGAGATTATCGATGCCGCGGGGGCTGCGAGCGTGGCGCTGTGCGGCACGTCCGACGAGGTGATTCCCGAGGCCGAGAAGGTGCTGCCGGCAAATCTTTGTCCGCTCATCAAGTCGACGTACGGTTTTGCCTATTCGCAAAAGTGCCCGTTTACGTACTTTAGCGACATGATCATCGGCGAGACCACCTGCGACGGCAAGAAGAAGATGTACGAGCTACTCAACGAGCTCAAGCGTACGCACATTCTGCATCTTCCGCAGGGCCGCGACCGCGCCTACGAGCGCGAGGGCTGGTACGAGGAGTGCCGCCTGCTCAAGGAGGAGCTCGAGGGCTTCTACGGCATCACGATTACCGACGATGACCTGCGCGCTGCCGTCCGTCGTCGCAACCGCTTGCGTGCGGCCCAGCTCGAGATGTTTGTGCTGCAGGCCAACCAGCCGGCGGCCATGAGCGGCGTCGACCTGATGAGCACCATGTTTGCCGGTACGTTTAGTTTTGATATCGAGGCCTATACGCAGCAGCTGGAGCAAAAGGTTGCCAAGCTGCGCGAGGCCTACGACGCGGGCGAGCGCCCGGTTGCGGCGGACGCCAAGCGCATTCTGATCACCGGCTGCCCGGTGGGCGGTGTGATCAACAAAATCGGCCGCACCATCGAGTCCAACGGCGGCGTGGTCGTGTGCATGGACGACTGCTCGGGCGAGCGCACGGCGGCCATGATGATCGATTCGGAGGCTCCCGACATCCTGCGCGCCATTGCCGACCGCTACCTGGATATCAACTGCTCGGTCATGACGCCCAACGACGGCCGTATGGAAAACACGCTGGCCATGTGCGAGAAGTATCACGTCGATGGCGTGGTGGAGAGCGTGCTCCAGGCGTGCCACACCTTCAACGTTGAGAGTGCGCGCATGCAGGAGGCCGTCGAGGGTGCGGGCATTCCGTACATGAAGATTGAGACCGACTACAGCAACGGCGACATGGGCCAGATCGAGACCCGCATCGCCGCCCTCATCGAAACCCTCTAGCTTCCTCAGGCACCGGATCTTGCTCCTCAAACCGTCGCTTGCGTACCCAAAGTACGCTGCGCTCCTCTTTCGGGGCAATCTCCGGCACATGAGAAACCTAGAGCTAAGGCGCCTGAACGCGCCGCTACCTTTGATGTTTAGATTGGAAGAGAGCCATGATAGGGATCGGGATCGATATCGGGTCTACGGCGGCTAAGGCCGCTGTGGTCGATGGGGAGGGTTCGGTGGCGTGGACGTGCGTGCAGCCAACCGGGTTCTCCTCGGTCGATGCTTCCGAGCGGCTGCGCGAGGCACTGGCAGCGGCGGGCTATGACGTGACGGGCGACGATGTGCGTGTGGTCGCGACCGGCTACGGCCGTGTCGCCGTGCCCTATGCGCACAAGGTCGTGACCGAGATCACCTGCCACGGCACCGGTGCCGTGCGCCTGTTTGGCGATCACGGCACGGTGATTGACGTGGGCGGCCAGGACACCAAGGTCATCCAGCTTAAAGGCGGCCGCGTGGTCAAATTTGCCATGAACGACAAGTGCGCTGCCGGCACGGGGCGCTTTCTGGAGATCATGGCCGACCGCCTAGGCATTTCCCAGCAGCAGATGGCCGACCTGGCGCGTTCCGGCGAGCCCACCAAGATTAGCAGCATGTGCACGGTGTTTGCCGAAAGCGAGGTTATCAGCCTGATCGGTCGCGGTGAGCCGCGCGAGAACATTGCGCGTGGCGTGATCGACAGCGTGGTTTCGCGCGTGGCGACCATGGCCGGGCAGGCCGCGGGCGTCCCGTACTATCTGACCGGCGGCCTGTGCGAAAACGCCTATGTTGTGGAGCGGTTGGCCGCGCTGCTGGGGTCACCAGTGACCACCTCGCCCCAGGCTCGCTTTGCCGGAGCGATCGGCGCGGCGATTCGCGCGGTTGATTTCCGATCTCAGCCGAACACATTAGGCGGACAGGCCGTTCCCGCAGCT
>CABSLA010000013.1 GCA_902478545.1 uncultured Collinsella sp. | reverse complement strand
AAAGAGAAGAGGCGGGGCATGCCCCGCCTCTTACACCACATCTCTGCGCGCTACCTGCAGCCATAAGACTGCGCCCTAGTTTACTGCGTGCCGGTGCCTCCAGACGGATTGCACTGTGCCTGGCAGGCGCTCCCGCAGATGGATCGGTTATTTCGCGAATAGGTTCTTGAGGTTGAACTCGGCCTGTACCGTGCGGAGCATGAGGTCGGTGTCGTCCAGACCCAGATGCTGCTCGCTGGCGTCGGCGGCGAGGGTTCCACGGCGGCGCGCCCAGTTCTCGAGCGCGGCGGGGGCGGACTCGCGGGGGAGCGAGCGGACGTCGGCATCCAGGCTGCGGCAGATCTGGCGCGAGTCGATGACGATGATCTTGCCGGCGCGGCGTGCCTCGGCGTAACCGTCCAGATGAATTTTGAACCAGCTGTCCTCGAACGCGGCGTTATGCGCCATGTACGGGTACTTCTTCATAAGCTTGAGCAGCTGCTTCTGCAGTTCCTTGTTCTCGCGGAACGGCTTTTTGCCGTCGATGTCGTCCCAGGTGATGTGGTGGATATTCGACAACGGCACATCCTCGCCGCGGTAGATGTCAGGCAGACCGCAGTAGTGCGCCTCGGCGTCGTGCGGGACGGCGTCGCTGGTGAGCTCCATGATTTCCCAACCCACATTGATGATGTAACCGCGCTCGGGTGCACGGCCGGTGGTCTCGATGTCGATACCGAGCACGGTGCCCTGGATGGGCTTGCGGGCGTAGGCCACACCGAGCGCGTCGCGGTCGCCGCGGATCTCGCGCATGACCGACGCGGCGGTGCGCTTTTGCATTTTGCCGATGGCGGCGCAGGTGTCGGCGTCGGACAGGCCGCGCGAGAGCGTCGCGGGCGTCACATTGCGCAGGCGTGCCTCGCCGATCTGGTCGCACAGGTCGCGGTTGCGGTCGGCCAGGTCGCGCACGGTGGCAAAGTCGAAGCTGGGGTCGCCCTCGGCGGTAAAGTACTCGGTTTCGAGCACCTTGAGGGCCTCTTCGCCCTTCTGGCGTTCGGACTCCATGGCGCCGTGGTCGCCATAGATAAACATGGGAATAAACGGCTGGCGCTCGTATTCAAGTGCTTGCGAAACGTTCATAGGCTGCTCCTTGGACGGGCCGCGTCGCGCGGCTCGGGGTTACTGAGTTGTGGCGAGATGATAGTTTACCATGGGCAACTATTGGCACCACGCCTAGGTCAACTACAATACCCTAGTTGACCGCTAGGACTTTTACAATGCTGCCGAAAGACACGAAAGGTTCCATCCGTCATGGATTTGCTGATTGATATTTTGCTCGACGCCGGCAAGGACACGCTGTCGCTGGTGCCGTTTTTGTTGGTGACGTATCTGGCCCTCGAGACCCTGGAACACGTCGCGGGCGACCGCGTTAACGGCGCCATCAAGCGCGCTGGTGCCGCGGGCCCCGTGGTTGGCTCGTTGCTGGGCATGGTGCCGCAGTGCGGCTTTTCGGCAATGGCGGCCACGTTGTACGCCGGTCGTGTCGTGACCTTGGGCACGTTGGTGGCGGTGTTCCTCTCGACCTCCGATGAGATGCTGCCGCTGTTGCTCGCCGAGCAGGTGCCCGTGCAGACCATGGCGATGCTTTTGGCTTCGAAGGCACTGATCGCGCTGGTTACGGGCTTTATCGTGGATGCCGCCATTCGCGGCCTGCGTCGTAATGCTCGCGCTCATGCGGCGATTCGCCGTACCGTGCTGGGAACCGCGGCCAACCCGGCCCACGTGAACTGCGCGCACGACGACCACACTGGCGGTGACATCATCGACGAGGTGGCCGAGGCGGGCGTGAGCGCCGACCACATCCACGAGTTATGCGAGCGCGACCATTGCGGTTGCGATGATGATGAAGATGAACATGAGCGCGACCACGGACACGGCCATGATCACGGTCACATGGGCGAGCATGAGCACCACCACGGCCACAGCCACGACCACTCCCACGAGGGCGCGCCCGTTCTGTCGATTATCCGCAGTGCGATCTCGCACACCATACAGGTATCGGTATTCATTTTTCTGGTGACGCTGATTCTGGTCGCCGTGCTCGAGACGTTCGGCGAGTCCGCAATCGAGCAGTTCCTGTGCGGCAACGAGACGCTTGCGGTCCTGGGCTCGGCGTTTGTCGGCCTGATTCCCAACTGCTCGGCCAGCGTCGTCATCACGCAGCTGTACCTCGAAGGCGCACTGCAACTGGCCCCGATGCTCGCCGGCACGCTCATTTCTGCCGGCGTGGGCTACCTGGTGCTGTTCCGCACCAACCGCAGCGCCCGTGAAAACGCCCTGTTCCTAGTCATGATGTACGTCATCGGCGCCGGCTGGGGCCTCGTCCTGTCCGCCTTTGGCCTCTAAGTGGGTATCTGGGATAGGCCGCTAAAACCATTGCCACGACCCGTGCTTTGGTCGTACGTTAAAACGAAATTAAGGGTAGATTTTTAGGCATATCCCAAAAATCTACCCTTTCGTTTTAGCGCAGCAGCTCGGTGAGGTTGCGTTTAAAGCGGGCGCGGTCTTCGCCGGTGAAGGCTGCCGGCCCGCGGGTGCGTCCTCCTGCGCGGCGCACCTTCTTTTCCTCGTGGCGGATAAACAGCCGCATGTCGATGGTCGCCTTGTCGTAGACGCGCCCGCGCACGCCGATGGCGGCGGCATCGCGCCCGAGCACCATGCTCGCCAGGCCAATGTCCTGCGTCACGACCACGTCGCCCGCCTGCAGGCGCTCGACAATGGCAAAGTCGGCGCTATCGGCGCCCACGCTCACGTCGAGCGTCGAGACCCAAAAGCCGCGTCGTGCGTGCTCGGCATCGCGCGGGTCGTCGCGGCGAATGTGACGTTCCAGGTTCTGCGTGCTGTTGCCGGCGATAATAACGGCGACGCCCACCCGTCGCGCGCAGTCGATTGACTCGCGCGTGACCGGGCAGGCGTCAGCGTCAATAAAAAGGGTTCGAGGCATCTAGTGCACCATTTTGCCAAATTGAATGGCGCGAACAATCAGCGTCACGCCAAACACCAGCAGCGCGGCGCCGCTAAAGATGACGAGCATCTTGGCCGACCACAGCGGATAGATAAACACGAACATGCCGGCGATGATGGAGAGCGCGCCGCTCAGGATGGCGAGGGCGCGGTTGGACGAAAGCTCGGACTCCAGAATGGACATGACACCTTCGACAATCCAGCCAAAGCCGGCCACGATAACCACCATCGTGGTGAGCGTCGCGGTCGAGAAGGCCTGGTTGCGCAGGATTATGACGCCGCCCAAGATAATGAGCAGGTTGGAGATGATGCTCGTCACGCGCCAGCCGGTGGGCAGCAGCGGCTCAAAAATGGCAGTGAACAGCCTGATGGCAGCGGTGATTACAAAGTAAAAACCCAGGACAGTCGTCAAAAAGACGAGGGACTTGGCGGGTGCAAAAAGCAGCGCGATACCAGCAATGAGCGCCATGACGCCCGTGATGGCGTAAATCCAGCGTACGGCCTTGACGGCTTTGCCCGCCATGCTTTTCTCGTCAAATCCAAACTGGCTCGATTTTTGGTCATCGTTCTTAAAGATGCCCATAATGTCTCCTTTCCGTGCGGCGTAAGCCTTGATCGTTACAACCAGTATCGCCTAAAGGCGCTGGCGTATGGGTCGGGGAGGGCGAAACGTAACCCAAAGGCCCTGAATTGTTTCCGTTGTTCCCCACGTCGCGATTTTCTATTCAACAGGTGTAGAACATTGCAGCCCTGTTCGTTATTGCCTACGTTTTAGGATAGATTTTCCTAAGGACAATTGGTTTGTATTGGGGGTCCCTATGAACGAAGCAGTTCCCGAGGCACCGTCGAGTGTCGAATCGATGGCAGAGCAGGGTTGCGAAAAGCTCGGCTTGGACGCGTTTGATGCGTTGGTTCGCCGCGCCCGCACGTGCCGCCGTTTTGACGAGTCCATGCGCGTGCCGCGCGAGTTTTTGCTCGAGCTGGCGGAGCTGGCGCACCTGACCCCGTGTGGTGCCAATGCTCAGCGTCTTCGTCTTCATGTGGTGAGCGGTGCCGAGGATTGCGCGCGTGTATTTGACGAGCTCGCATGGGCCGGCGCACTTAAGGATTGGCCGGGTCCTGCCGAGGGCGAGCGCCCGACCGGCTACATCGCGATTCTGGCCGAGCGCGCCGTTCCGGGCAAGCCCGCCGCTCCCATTACCGATGTCGACACAGGCATTGCCGCGCAGACGATGATGCTCGCCGCCCGCAGCGCCACGCCCGAGGTGGCAGCCTGCATGTTCAAGGCCTTTACGCCCCATGCGATCGATGCCATGGGGCTCGATAACGACAAGTATGAGCTCAAGCTGATCATGGCCTTTGGCGTTCCGGCCGAGATACAGGTGATCGATGCGATCGATTCCAACCCCGATGGCTCCATCAATTATTGGCGCGACGAGGCACAGGTGCACCACGTACCCAAGCGTTCGCTCGCCGACGTGCTGGTGTAGTTGAGCGTCACCGCGGTGTGATCCGGCGGTAAACCACCACAAAGGTGCTTGTCCCCTTTGCGGTGGTGCGAGAGGAGGGCGTGTGGCAGATTTGTATTTGGTGCGGCATGGGCAGACTGAGCTCAATGTGCAGAGCATTTTGCAGGGCTGGCACGATTCGCCGCTTACGGCGCGTGGGCGCGAGCAGGCGCTGACGGCGCGTACGGCGTTTGCGGCGCGTGGCGTGGCCTTTGATCATGTGTATTCCTCGCCGTTGGGCCGGGCGCGGCATACGGCCGAGCTTATCGTTGGCGAGGGCCGTTCCATTGAGCTGGTCGATGACCTGCGTGAGTGGCATTTTGGCTCGCTGGAGGGCACATCAAATCGCGAGATGCCGCCGCAGCCCTGGGGCGATTATCCGGTGGCCTTTGGCGGCGAGTCGGAAGTGCAGCTTCAGTCGCGCATGGTCGCGGCGCTGTCCCGCATCATGGCCAGGCCGCAGCACGACTGCGTGCTGGCGGTTTCCCATGGCTCAGCCTGCCAGGAGTTTCTTGAGTATGTGACTGGCGGGGGAGAGCTGCCCGACAACGGTGCCGTGCTTCATTTTGGCTATTGCGACGGGGCGTTTTCGCTCTTGGGTTGGTAACGAACGAAAGGACCCCTATGAATAAAGATCTGTATCTGGTCCGTCATGGACAGACGATATTCAACCTTAAGCGTATCATTCAGGGGTGGAGTGATTCGCCGCTTACGCAGTTGGGTTGCGACCAGGCGGCGCGCGCCGGCATGTTTTTACGTGCGCGCGGCATTGAGCCCGATCATGCCTACACCTCCACGCTTCATCGCACCGAGCAGACTATCGCCAACTTGTGGCCGGGCTTGGCGTACGAGCGCCTGGACGGCCTGCGTGAGTGGTTCTTTGGCGACTTTGAGGCCGAGCGCGTGATGCTCATGCCCGAGCGCCCGTGGCGCGATTTCTATCGTCAATTTGGCGGCGAGGGCCAGATGCAGGTGCGCGAGCGCATGGTGGCGACGTTGACCGATCTTATGCGACGCCCGGACCACGAGTGCGTCCTCGCGGTGAGCCACGGATCGGCCATCAAGGAGTTCATGGACCACGTGAAGGGTGCGGCGGCCGACGAGCGCGATCGTGTGCCGGGCAACTGCTCGGTGCTACATTTCGTGTTTGACGACGAGGCCGGTACGTTTGAGCTGATTGAGATTTTTACGCAGGAGGATTACGCGCGCGAGCTGGGGCTTGAACCGCTTGTGGCTACTGCAGGTCCGCAGCGCGGATAACGCGAGCGCGGCGGCACGGGTCGCCGGCATAACTTCTCGACGCAAAAGGGGCGGAGATGCATGTACCTGCTGCATCTCCGCCCCCTGTTTGTTGAGCTGCCGATTTTTGTGCTGGGCGGTCTGGTCTTGCTAGAACCGCGCGACCTGGTGCGTGAGCAGACCTGTCGGAACCTGCGGCGCGCCGCCGCTGACCTGCGCAGCGGGGAAGAGCACGGCAACGGTAAAGTTGAACGGCTCCTTGCCGGTGTACGTTCCGGCGGAACGGGCCTCATCGGCCAGCAGCTGCGACGCCCCGGTCAGCGCGGCGGCGTAGGCGGGGTCGTCGGCCAGTGCCGGCTCCGGTGCTTGGTCGAGCATAGCGCGGATGGCCCCGACGGCGTCCTCGCGCTTGACCTCCCACACGTGGTGCGTAATGCCCGCAGGATCGGTGACGGCGTAGAGCGAGGCGCCCTCTTTGGCAGCGCCCAGGATGATATCCATGACGGGCGAGGCCTCGTAGGCGAGCGACACGGGGCGCGGCTGCACCTTGAGCTCGGCGATCGCGCGCGCGGCGGCGGCCACGTCGGCGCTGGCATCGCCCTTGTCGCCCGCAACTACACTCGTCGGGCAGATCGCCACGACACCCGTCACACGTCCCGGCTCGCCCGAGCATTCGTACACGTAATACGCCGCGCCTGGATCCTTGAGCATTAGGCCGTCAGCAATGGCGCCGCGCAGGGCGTCGTTGCCGCTCAGGATACCGCCCATCGCAGGCAGCGCCTCGAGCACACGGTCCTGAGCCGGGCGGATGCAGGGAAACGGAAGTGCTTTCATGGGCGGTCCTAACGCGCGAGTCGGTTTGTTCGCGGCTTATTATGCCCCAACTTGGCCGCTTGCGTCCCAGAGCGTGTTATCGGCAAGCGCGATGAGCACGTTTTGGCAGCGAACGATATCGGCATGGGGCACATACTCGTCGGGCTTGTGTGCGAGCGCCAACGAGCCGGGGCCGTAGCTCATACAATTGCGGTTGCCTGTCTTGCCGGCAATGACGGCGGTATCGGTGTAGCCGGTAAAGAAGCCGACGGTCGTGTCCGCGTCCGTCACGCCATCGGCGGCGCGCTTGAGTGCAGCTAGAAGGGGAGAGGCTGGATCGCGCTCGATGGCGGGGCGGTCGCCTGTCACGGTATAGCTTCCATGGCAGCCGGGGACCGCGGCTTCGGCAGCGACAATGGCCTGCTCTACCATGCGCGTCGCGGCGGCCGTATCAGTCGGCGGGGTCAGGCGCATATCGACCCAGACCTTAGCGTGGTCGGGCACGACATAGGGGCGATATCCGCCCTCGATTTGGCCAAACGTGATGGTCGAAGGCCCCAGCTCATCGTGCGCGGGCAGCGCTGCGAACGCATGGCGCAGCGCGCAGACGGCCTCGGCCATGGCGGCGACGGCATCGGCGCCCTTCCAAGGCTGGCTCGCGTGTGCCGTCACGCCAGCCATTTCAATCTCGAACCACGTACGCCCCTTGTGCGCCACCTGGATCTGTCCGTCGGTGGGCTCGGTGTCCAGCACCCATTCGCGCGAACCGACCCAGCCGGCATCGATGGCTGCCTCGGAGCCTCGCATAAAGTCCTCTTCGTCGACCGAGCAGATGAGCGAAAAGCCGCGGCGGGGTAGCGCGCCATCCGCCGCCACGCGCTCGAGCGTATGGACCAGTGCGGCAATGGCGCAGGCCAGGCCACCCTTCATGTCGCAGGTGCCACGGCCATAGAGTTTGTTGTTGCGCACAACCGCCCCGAGCGGCGGCGTGTCCGCGTCCCAGCCATCGCCCAGGGTGACGGTATCCATGTGGCAGATGTAGATGAGTCGCGCCTCGTCGCTTTGGCCCGGCACGGTGACCATTAGATTGCGGCGTCCGGGGAGTACTTCGTGCTCTGCAATCTGCACGGCATCGAGTACCGGATGGCTCAGCTGCGCCAACCGTTCCTCAACCAACGCTTTGATATAGCGTTCAATCTCGCCCTCATACGCACCTGGGTCGGAACTGTCGATCCGCACGAGCCCTTGCGTAAGCCGCCAAGCAAAATCTGTATCAACCATAGGCACCTCACAGATAGTTAGGTCAACATACAGATTGTATGCCAAGAAGCGGCTCGGTGCATTTAATGGAGCGCTCACAAAAACAGGGGCGCCTCTCGTGCGAAAGGCGCCCCTGCGGGCATTCAATGTCAGTGACGGGCAGGCCACATGGGGAACTGCCCGTCAGATCAGCCGGCGCTATTTGATCACGCGCACGCGATACATCGACGGAATCTGCTTGAGCGCCTCGATGGTGCTGCTGTCCAGGTGCTCGTCGGTGTCGAACATGGTGTAGGCGTTCTCGCCGGCAGACTCGTTGGTCATACGCTGCACGTTGGCATTGTCCTTGGCCAGGATTGCCGTGATCTGGCCGATCATGTTGGGCACGTTGGCGTGCAGACAGGCGATGCGGCTTGCGGCGCGCGCCTTGCCCATGCTGCAGGCGGGGTAGTTGACGCTGTGGGCGATGTTACCGTTCTCCAGGTAATCCTTGAGCTCGCTGATGGCCATATCGGCGCAGTTGGCCTCGGCCTCGCCGGTGCCGGCGCCCGAGTGCGTGGTGATAAACGTGTTCGGCATCTTGACAGTCTTGGGCGTGGCAAAGTCGCAGCTAAACCAGCTGAGCTTGCCCTCGCACAGGGCGGCGTCGACGGCGTCCTCGTCAATGATGGTCTCGCGTGCGTAGTTGATGAGCACGGCTCCCGGGGCCAGCAGGTTAATCTGCTCGGTGCTGATCATGCCGATGGTGTCTGCCTTGCTGGGCACGTGCACGGTAAGGTAGTCGCAGCCGCGGCACAGATCCTCGAGCGTGCCCACGCGCTGCACCTCGCGGCTCAGCACCCACGCGTGCTCAACGGAAATGAACGGGTCGTAGCCGTAGACGTCCATGCCCAGATCGACGCAGGCGTTGGCGACCTTGGAGCCCACGTTGCCCAGACCGATGACGCCGATGCGCTTGCCCTTGAGCTCGCGGCCCACAAAGGCCTTCTTGGCCTTTTCGGCATCGACCTGAATCTCGGGGTCGTCGGCGTTGTCGCGCACCCAGTTCATCGACTGTACTACGCCGCGGCTCGAGAGCACCAGCATGCCCAGGACGAGCTCCTTGACGGCATTGCTATTGGCGCCGGGGGAGTTAAAGACGACGACGCCCTTCTTGGCGTACTCCTCGACGGGGATGTTGTTGACGCCGGCGCCGCAGCGGGCGATGGCGCGGATGCCCTCGGGCAGCTCGTAGCCGTGCAGGTCGGTGGAGCGCATCAGGATGGCGTCGGCCTCCTCGGCTGTGCCCACAAACTCGTAGCCCTCGCCAAACTCGACTTTGCCGTCTTTGGTAATGTCATCGATGGTTTTGATCTTGCGCATGGAAAACTCCTTAGCAGGTTTGTCTAAAAGAAGTGGTTTGAAGTGGCTGGTCGGCCCGCGGATTGCGGGCTAGTTAGATCGCGGACTCAAACTATGCTGTGCTTCGAAGTCCTTCATGTACGAGGCCAGGGCCTGCACGTCCTCCATGGTTACGGCGTTGTAGACGCTGGCGCGCATGCCGCCCACCAGACGATGGCCCTTGACGTTTTGAATCTGGTGCTCGGCCGCGCCTGCGACAAAGGCCGCGTCGAGTTCGGCGTCGCCGGTGCGGAAGGTGACGTTGGCGATGGAGCGGCTGTCGGCCTGCGTGGTGCCATGGAACAGCTCGCTGTGCTCGAGCAGGTCATAGAGCAGATTGGCCTTGGCCCAGTTTCGCTCGGCCATGGCTGCAAGTCCGCCGGTTTGCTCGACCCAGTGGAACACCTTGCCGCACACGTAGATGCCAAAGGTGTTGGGCGTGTTGAGCATGGAGTCCTTTGCGGCCTGGGTCTTAAGGTCCATGTACTGCGGCGTCTGCGCAAAGGCGGGGCCGTCGGCGATGAGGTCGTCGCGCACGATGACCACGGTCACGCCCGCGGCACCGGCGTTTTTCTGCGCGCCGGCGTAAATGAGCCCGTAGCGCTCAACGTCGAGCGGCTGCGACAGAAAGCAGCTCGAGACATCGGCGACCAGCGGCACATCGCCGCAAGCGGGCAGCTCGTGGTACATGGTGCCAAAGATAGTGTTGTTCTGGCAGATGTAGACGTAGTCGAGCCCGTCGCCCGCGGTCTCGGCGGCAATGCGCGCGTTTATGTCGGCCATGTCGGGGATGCGATCGAAGTTGGTGTCCTCGGAGCTCGCGAGCAGCACAGCCTCACCGTACTTGGCGGCTTCTTTGTATGCCTTGTTGGCAAAGTTGCCGGTCACGATGTAGCCGGCGCGGCCGCGGCGCATGAGGTTCATGGGGATGCCCGCAAACTGCAGTGTGGCGCCGCCCTGCAAAAACAGGACGCGGTAGTTGTCGGGGATGCTCAGCAGGCGACGCAGGGTTGCCTCGGCGTCGTCGATGATCTGCTGGTACATGCTAGATCGATGGCTCATCTCGAGCACGGACATGCCGCAACCGCGGTAGTCCATCATCTCGTCGGCGATCTCGGCGAGCACGCTTGTAGGCAGTGCGGCCGGGCCAGCTGAGAAGTTGTGCACACGTGCCATCTTCTAGTTCCCCCTCGTAGTCGTTTGAACGTTCGGGATACTTTAGCACAGTGGAGCGCCAGGCGCGACCGCATCACAGCAAAACCCGAGTGCGCCGCTATGATTTACAGGGTTGTTACATGGGGGAGGGGCGGTTGATGACTCGCATACGATCCGCCTCGGCCTTCGCCTGCTTCCAGGAACGCGCGCGGCCGCTGACGAGGTCATCGTAGCCGCGGGCGATGGATTGCTGGACTCGTACTCGCTCGTCGCCTGGGCCATTCTTTTCCTGGCAGCGCCTTGATTTGTCGGGGAATGCGGGCAGTTCGTTCATGAAACAGCCTTTCAAAAAAGAAAATGCCGGGGGGATCCCCCGGCCCTTGACTGCCCTCCATAACGGAACGCAGCTCTTTTATACCATGCTGTGGGTATCAAGCTCAAGTATATAAAACGAATATATGTTCGTGTGTTTAACGTTTGAGTAATGCCTTCGATTTGCGACGTTTGTCCTGCGCCTATATCACCGGGATATAGTGTGACAGATACTCCTTGAGCGCGGGGTCGCACACATAGAGAAACGTTCCTAGCATGCCTCGCGTCATGAGGACGTAGTAGGCATTGACGATGATCTTTTGCAGGTCATTGTTGCTTGCCTTTTTCTTCGCGACAGCATCTTTGAAGTTCGCCTTGTTAACGCAGACCGCACCTTTGTCCGAATCGTAGTAAATATCGGGACCCAGAATTACAAAACCATAGTTAAGGTCGTAGCCCTGCACTGTGTGGATGCATCCGACCTCGTTGACAGCATTTGCGGAGTTAACCCAATCCTTTTGGCTCGAGTTCCAACGTTTGGGTATGTCCTCGATGACGATATCGAACGCATCTTTATTGTTTTTGGTTTCCCATTTCCAGGCAAAACCAGCGGTCATGCGAGATAGACCGGCTTCTTCTTCCTTGGCTTGCTGCAGGGAACAGAAATCCTCAAACCGGTCGACGATGCCAAGCTGATACCTGGGGATATCGCTGTTCGGGTCGCCGGTTCGCGAGTCGTAGGGCTCCGAGGCAAAGAGCTCATCAAACTTCATGCCGGCATGCATGTATGCCTTGTTATCGAGCAAGTCGTATACAAAATCGAGGTACTCATCGCCGCCACGCACGCGCATTTGGGTACTCAAATTGAATTCTTCGGTCTCGATTCCCGCTTCCTCAAGCTGATTAAGTCGCTGCTCAAGGCCGTCTCGGTTGAGTCCGGACGCGCGAACCTGCTGTTTGGGGTCATAAAACAGATATGCCTTGTCACAGCATTTGAAAATCCAATCCACCTGGCTGCTCGTGCGCGGCAAGTCGAGTCGTTCACAAGTGTTGTAAAAAGCTCCGATGCCGGCGCCGGCGGTCAAGTAGTTTCCCAGTCGGTGTGCCTCGTCGACAAGTAAGATGTCATACCGATCGTTTTTGGTGACATCGCTGGGGCTCAGGATGTCGCCGGGCTTTAACCCGGGAAGGAAGTGCGTGAGCTTTTTGAGTGTCTTGCTCAGAGACTCCATGGGCGTTACGAAGCCAACTCGCAGATCGGCGAGATTGGGCTCGTTTTTGATTTTGAACATCAGACTGATGGCCAGAATCGTTTTGCCTGTTCCCGGCGCGCCGTTAACGACGGTTACTCGCTTTCTTTTAGGGCCGCCATGTTTAATGTCTTCATGTTCCTGTTCGAGACGCTTGTAAATCGTCTCGATCGTTTCGTATTGATCGGGCGTGAGCGTCTTGAAAGGCGAGAACTTAAAGAGGTCCGAGTTCTCGAGCTCTTCGATGGGATGGATTGCGTAGTTCTCTTTTCGGAGCTTCGTCCAGAGGTCTCGGAACTTCTGTCGATACTGAGGCCGCTCAAAATAATCGAACTGGGCGTAACCATTGTTGGCGTTGGTTACCTGGTATTTTTCGTCAGCGCAGAACAGTTCAATGAGCCTGTTTTCAAACTCAAATGTCGCGGACTGATTGAAAGTGGGATTGTCGATCAAAAGGGTGCGGTCGAAGTCTTTGTCAACGTTTGCGGCGTGCTGCTTCATGCGGCGCCGATAATTGGTCGTTTGCCCGATGTACGCCGTTTTGTTTTTGCTGTTAGTCAGGATGTAGAGAACGGGCCAGCTTTCGTCATGGTGAGCTCCGGGCATTGGCGTGCCAAAATCCTGCAACGATTCACTTGTCTCAAAGGGCTGGGGTAGGGGAAGCGTATATTGCCGAAGGGCGAACTCGTTACTCATGGTGGCCCGCTTTTCTGTATTCGTTGGAGCCGGTGTCGATGGGGTAGCGCTCGCCGTTGCGTTTGAGTTTGGACGAGAGCGCCGCTGGCAGGTCGATGTCGTTGAGGTCGGTAAATCGCAGGAGGAAAAGGAGCGTGTCGGCGACTTCGTCTTCGATAGCTTGGCGTTGCTCGGCGTCTTCGAACATCTCCGCAATGCGCTCATCGCTCATAAAACGAAAGAGCTGAAGGAGTTCTGAGGACTCAGTTGCCATGCCGATGGCGAGCTCTTTCGGCGTGTGATATTTGCGCCAGTCGCGTGCGTCGCAAAAACCTCTGACTTGCGCCGTCATGGCATCGAGCTTGTCCATTGTCCACAACCCCCCTTGATGGTCAATGACTTATTATGGCGTTGTCTGAGATTTATTGCATCTCATTTGTGGTGCTCGGGTTATGTGGTTGCGGTTGCCCAGCAGGAGGTTTCACCTTGAAGATCAATGTCGATGTGGATCAGCTGCGCGAGGGCTTGCTCGACCGCGCGGGGAGCGCGGCTGGAGTGGGTATTCCGGCGGCCATGCTCGACGTGATGGATATCGTGGACGAGTCGCCCCAAGAGCTCCTAGCTCGAGCCGAACGCGAAGGCCTCGACCTCCGAAACTTTGCCGTTGACGTCGCGGACGACGGCTACGGCACGGACGAGGGCTGGTAACCACAGCCGCCCCTCAATCCCATCCCCTCAATAAGTTGCGGTGAAATGGGGACTTAATTGCGCTTTTGAGCGCATAAACAGTCCCTATATCACCGCAACTTATAAAAGGGTTATCGCCAAAGCGCCTTGCAACTGGATTTGGCATAAAAAATGCCGAAGGGAAGCCTCCGGCTCTTGGAGGTCCCTCTATTCGAGGGCACCGACTTCTTTATAGCATGAGATCGGGCGGCTTTCAGATGGCGTCCCTTTATCCGCATAGTTCGATGCTTCCGGACGGGATGCGCCCGTCCGGCTCCTCCTAAGTTGCGGTGAAATAGGGACTGTTTAGGCTGCTAGAACGCCTTTTCAGTCCCTATTTCACCGCAACTTATGGGTGGGGATGGCTACGATGCTAGTGTGGCGATGACGGCTTCGTCGCCGGCGTATATTAGGGTGTTGCCATCGGGAATGATCGTCTGGCCTTCGCGTTTGAGCATCACCACAATAAACGGATGTTTGCCTTGCGGCACATCGCGCAGGCGCTGGCCGGCCAGGCGACCGTGGGGAGTCACGGTGACCTCGCGCAGCGTAACCTCGGCACGCTCCTCGAACGTTGGGGCGGCCATCACCAGCAGATCACCTTCCTGGATCACGGTGTCGCCATTGGGCAGTACCGGGTGCGCCCCGTCGCGCAGCACCAGGACCACGAGCATGTCTGTGGCGCTGCCAATGTCCGCGAGCGAGCGTCCGGTAAACGGATGTCCAGCGCCCACCTTGAGCTTTACAAACGACATGCCGTCCTCGTCGCGGTAGTCGTTAAAGGTGCGGCGCACGTCACCGGTCTCATCGATCATATCGAGCTTCTTGGCCACCGCCGGCAGCAGCGAGCCCTGCACCACAATGCTCGACACGGCAATCACAAACACCAGGTCAAATAGGTCGTGGCCACCGGGAACGCCGGACACTACGGCAAAGAGGCTAAAGACGACCGATGCTGCTCCGCGCAGGCCCGCCCAGCTTACGAGCGCCACCTGGTGAGGGTTCGTCTTAAAGGGCGCCAACAGCAGACCGACGGCGATGGGGCGGCTCACGAAGAGCATAAACGCCATGAGTGCCAGGCCCGGCAGCAGCATTTGCGGCAGGCGGACGGGCGTCACGAGCAGGCCGAGCAAAAAGAAGATGGTCATCTCGGCCATCTCGGTGAGGGTGTCAAAGAAGTGCGCTAGCTCGACCTTGCCGGTGATGTCGCTCGCACCCAGCACAATGCCGGCCAGGTATACGGCCAAAAAGCCGTTGCCGCCCAGATAGCTTGGTAGCGCGTAGGCGACGATCGCCACGGCGAACAAGAAGATGGTCTGCGCGCCCTCGGCCGTTGCGTGTGCGCGTTCAATCAGACGGCCCGCCGCCCAGCCGATGGCAAGGCCCAGGCCCGCGCCCAGGATAATCTGCTTGGCCAGCAGTGCGGGAATGTTGATGTCGCCGCCGGCCGCGAGTGTGGCGAGCACGGCGGTGAGCATGTAGGCGACGGGGTCGTTGGAGCCCGATTCGACCTCGAGCAGCGAGTCGGTGCCGCCCTTCAGCGACAGGCTGTGCTCGCGCAGAACGCTAAAGACGCTGGCCGCGTCGGTGGATGCCACGACTGATCCCAGCAGCAGGCCGCCGATCCAGTCGAAGCCCAGCACGAAGTGGGCGAACACGCCGGTGATGCCTGCGGTGATGACGACGCCGAGCGTGCTCAGCAGCACCGCGGGCACGGCGACGGGCTTGGCGCGGTCGATGTTGGTGTTAAAGCCGCCGTAGAACATGATGAACAGCAGCGCCGTGCTGCAGACGGTCTCGGTGAGTGCGTAGTCGCTAAAGTCGATGTGTGCCGGGCCGTTGACGCCCAACAGCATGCCGAGCGCGATAAAGATGAGCAGGGTGGGGAAGGGGAGCTTTTTGCCGACGGGTTTGATGGTCAGGCACAAAATGATGACGAGGCCGATAAAGAGAAGGATCTGGTTCATAGATGGTGTCCGCTCCTGGGTGGTTGGCGTGGCACGGTCAGTTGCCTGCGGTTATTTGTACCCAAAGATGGTGGGTTTATGGGGTTGGATTGCGGGCGTGCGCGATATCGTCATAGACGGCTGCCGTCTTTGCCTCTGCTCGGAAACCCTTTCCAGCTTTATTGCAACGGAGTACAATGGGTAACGTTTAAGTTCAACTTGAAGTTTTAGTTGCGGCACCGGGCTTCGGCCGCAATGCAAGGAGAGGCGTACCATGGCGATCTATGTGACATCTGACGCTCACGGGCACGTGCGTGCGCTTGACGAGGCCCTGTCTAAGATCTCGTTGACGTCCGACGACACACTGTACGTGCTGGGCGACATGATCGATCGCGGGCCCGATCCGGTCGGTGTTATTAAGCTCGTGCGCTCGCTGCCCAACGCCCGCGTGCTCAAGGGCAATCACGAGCAGATCATGCTCGATGCCATCATTGGCCAGGATCCGCTCGATGCCGAGACCTGGGATATCAACGGTGGCTGGACGACGCGCGAGCAGCTCAACGACATGGAATTTGAGGCATACGAGGAGCTCGTGCGATGGATGGCCGCGCTGCCGCTCTACGCGGTGGTCGAGACTGCCGAGCGGCCGTACCTGCTGGTGCACGCCGGCATTCAGACCGAGGCGGCGCGTGCGTTTTTGCTTGAGCATGGTGTCGATTGCGGCGACGGCAGGGGAGCGGTCGATGCCGATCGCGAGCTGCTGCAGCAAATGCTCGCCGTACAGTCGTCCGATGACTTGCTCTGGATTCGCCATGGCTATTGGGATGCCCCGACGGGGCTGCTTTCTGCCGAGGGCAAGGGTTCGGTCGTGGTGAGTGGCCACACGCCAACGGTGTCGCTCGGGCGTTATTGCGAGGTCGGTGGTCTTGCGGGGCTCGATGAGGAATCGGGACGCGGGCAGATCGTGCGCTTGGGCGGCGAGGACACTGCCGGTGTGCCCGATCGCATCGACATCGACTGCGCCGCCGCCACCGGCTCCGAGTTCGGCCGCGTGGGCATCCTGCGCCTGGACGACGGGGCGGAGTTCTACGCGAACATCAACCCGGGCGAATAATCGGTGCAAGTGGTAGCTAATTTGGGACGGGACTTTTTTGACTACTTTTGCCCTTCTGCCCGCTAATTGACTTCTCTCGGACGGGGATTAAATAATCATTTGGCTGCCCGCTGGCTAAGTGAGTAGACTTTTTTGGAAATGCCGAGCACCCAACTTATTTTCCTCAATAAAACCGCAGGTCAAAGACTTGTGCTCTGTCGGTGTGGTCGGGGATTCGGTAAAAGTCTACTCACTTAGTTTTGCGTGATGCATATTGTTCGCAATGTGACCCCAGCCGGGGTGATTCCATCGCAAATTCCGGTGACCGGGGGCAGCTAATTAGGCGCCGTACGGATTTCGGTCCCTCTCTATGCGTTGGCGGATGTGGGCGTACTCGATAATCAACAGTACCAGCAGTAGGGCCATGATGGCTAGGTAGCTCACGACGGCGCCCATCAGGCCGAGCAGATTGATCAGAATCACCGGGAGCACCACGCTCACGGCAAAGCAGATCAGGTAGATCTTGGTGACGTCTCCAGCGTGGCGCAGCACCGTGATGATGGCGTAGATAAAGTCGATGGCCGCGGTGACGCCGCCGGCGACGACCATCAGCAGCGCCAGCGTACGGTAGCGTTCAAAGCTGAGACCGTACATAAAGCTCATGAGGGGAATACCGGGACCTGCCATAAATGCGGCGCACACGCCGGTGATGACCACGATCAGCGCCATAACGGCAACAATAATCAGGTCAAAGCGACGACGCTTGCGCGGATTCGCCCAAATGCTCGACAGACGCAGGAGCTGCGGTTTATAGATAAATCCAATGCTCAACAAAATTCCCTGCGCCGGAAAGAACAGGGCATTAAAGTACAGCTGATACTTGTAGGCCAGCGCGCCTTCCATCACGAACTTGGGCATGCTCTCGATAAGGTTAAACAGGAACAGTGCGCCAAAGAGCGGGGCGCACTGGATAAACAGGTGGCCAGCCTCGCGCAGGCTCATGCGGCGTGATTTTTCGGTCTCGAGCAGGGCGAGCGGGGCGGTGACCAGCACGAGCGAGGCAATCGCGGCGATGCCCATGGCCATGGCCGCGATGGGCATGCTGCGCGTGAGGAACAGTGCCACGCTAAAGACCGCGATGACGCCGGCGGAACGCAGCGTTTGGCTCATGCCGGCCAAATAGAGCTTGTCGGCCTGCTGCAGGCGGCCCTCGTACACGTCGGCGATGCCGTCGATCACCTTATAGAGGTAGACGCCCAGGCCGATCGTGGCCATCTGCGCATCGTAGCCGCGTGCGCTGCTGTACGTGAGGCCGCAGCCTAGTGCGAGCGCTCCGCAAAGCCAACGGTTGAGCTGGTAGGAGGCGAAGGAGGTTTTTTCGTCGATGTCCGAGACCTGAAAGTTGCGCACGCCGTAGTTGCACGCGATCATGATGAGCGTGCCGGTAACAAAGGCGATGGAGAACTTGCCGGCCTCCTCGGCGCCCACGAGCTGCGTCGACACAATGGTGAGCAGCGGAAACGCCATGCCCCATACGGCGGTGCCCAGGGTGTTCCAAAGATAGTCGCGACTGGTGGCGTGCTCCTCGTATTCCGCTTCCTGCATGGAGAAGCCGCCGCCGTAGACGGCGCCGAGCAGACGGTTCCACCAAGCGTTGACCATGCGGCGGACGGGGCCGGGCTTGCGATCGCGTTCGCGCCGGCGACGTGTGGCTTGGCTGCTATCGGGCCCGCCGGCGTTGCGCTGACTCAGCTCTTGGATGCGTGCGAGTTCCTCGGCAGTGTGCGAGGCAGGGAAGAGGCCGTTCTCGATGCGGCCGCCCTGGGCCTTCGCGGCGCCGTCTCTCGATGCAGCGGGGTTGGAGACGCCGTTGCGGCGGGCGATGGCGCGGCGAATGCTATCGAGGGGCGTGATGCTCAAAGCGGAGTCCTTTCTATTGCTGCGCTTTAGTATAGACGCGACGGTGTTCGCTCGTGTTTTTGAACGGATTGTTCAATAATTTCGGCGGGCGGCTGTAATTTGTCGGTAAACGTGCGGTATCCTGTTGAAGTTTTGTGACACCCCCGATGCCGCCCACGCGGTACCAAGGAGCTTCTACCTATGGACGTCGCCGCATTCTTACTGGCTCTTGTGCCGATTATTTGGCTGGTCGTGATGCTGCTGTGCTTTAAATGGCCAGCTTGGAAGGCCGCTATCGGATCGTTTGTCCTTTCGTGCTTGCTTGCCTTCGCATGGTGGCACCTGCCGGCAGCGCAGATCGCGACCGCCTCGCTCGAAGGTTTTTTGATGGCTCTGTGGCCCATCGTCCTGGTGATCATCGCCGCGGTGTTCACGTATAACCTGTGCGTTCGTACGGGCGCCATGGACGTGATCGGCAGCATGATCACCTCCATCAGCAGCGACCGCCGTCTGCTGGCGCTGCTCGTGGCTTGGTGCTTCGGTGGCTTTATGGAGGGCATGGCCGGCTTCGGTACCGCTGTCGCCATTCCCGCCGGCATGCTCGCGGGCCTGGGCTTTGAGGCCGTGCCTGCCGTGCTCATCTGCCTGCTGGCCAACGGCGTGCCCACGCCCTACGGCTCCATCGGCATCCCCACGGTGTCCGTTGCCGACCTGGTGGGTTTGGATTCCCTTCACCTAGCGACCGTTCAGCTGGTGCAGCTCGCACCGTTCTTTGTGGTGATGCCGCTATTTATTGTGCTGGTTGCGGGCCGTGTTGCCGATGACCAGGGCAATGCCGCGAGTGTGGGCGAGCGTCTGCACGGTGTTGCCGGCGTGGCGTTGCTCTCCGGCGTGTCGTTTGTCGGCGCGGCTCTGGTCGTTGCCATGTTTGTGGGCCCCGAGCTGGCCGTGGTCGTAGGATCCATCGTTTCGCTCGCGCTGACAGCTGCGCTTGCCATGCGTGCCGAGAAGTCGGGGCATCTGGACGCACGCTTTCACATGAATATCGAGGCGGGGGAGAAGCTCACCGTTAAGTCGGCGCTTTCGGCCTGGTCGTGCTTCATCCTGATCTTTGTGTTGCTGCTGGGCACGTCTAATCTGGTGCCCGCTGTACATGCTGCGCTCGCGCCGTTTGCGAGCCATGTGCAGGTGTATTGCGGTGAGAATCCCGGTATGCTTACGTTTTCGTGGATCAACACGCCAGGCGTCTGGATTTTCCTGGCGGCGTTTGTCGGCGGTGCCATTCAGGGTGCTTCGCCACGCATGATGGGCGAGGTGCTGGCCGCGACTGTGAAGCAGATGACGCCGACGGTGATCACGATGCTTTCGGTACTGGGCTGCGCCAAGGTGATGGGCTATGCCGGCATGATTTCGTCGATCAGTGCGTTTTGCATTGCGGTCGCCGGCGGTCTCTACCCGATTCTGGCTCCGTGGATCGGCGCAGTCGGTGCGTTCGTGACCGGCTCGGGCACGTCCTCGGGCATGCTGTTTGGTCCCATTCAGAGCCAGGCCGCCACTGCGCTGGGTGTGAGCGACTACTGGATGGTCGCATTGAACGCCCTGGGCGTCGCCGCTGGTAAGATGATCTCGCCGCAGACCCTCGCCATTGGTCTTGCCGCCGTGCACGTGCGCGGTAAGGATGCCGAACTCCTGGGCGCGGTGCTGCCCTACGCTGCCGGCATGCTGGTCCTGATGAGCGCCATAGCCATGCTCGGCCAAAACCTGCCGCTGTAGTCGGCACTTAGGGACGTTCCTTATGTGCCGGCACTTTGGGAACGTCCCTAAGTGCCGGCATCCGGGGGCGCTCCTTGAATGTTGCCTGTTCAAGAGTGTTCCCAATGACTAGGCGTTTAAAAACGTCCCCAATGACTAGGCCGCTTGCCTGCGATTTTTGACCGTTGGGCGGGCTTGCCGCCCTTGCCGCAAAAACGTTTTTGCATATCGGGTACAACGGGCTTTACGTGAGTAAAGTGCGCGTCGCGTCCACGTGTCGCGTTTTTAAAGGAGGCCCCATGCCTGGTGTTACCCCTGCAGAAGTTCTGTCCAACTTTGGTATTACGCTCGTTGAAGATCCCGCCGAGAATCAACCCCGTCTGCTGGTCGATCTACCCGCCGCGGAGCTTGTCGAGCACGCTATTCGTCGCAAAGAGGGCCGTATGGCTTCTAATGGCGCGCTCGTGATCGAGACGGGGGAGCGCACTGGTCGTTCGCCCAACGATCGTTTTATCGTTGACACCCCCGATGTTCACGACAAGATCGCCTGGGGTGCGGTCAACCGCCCACTGTCCGTCGAGAGCTATGAGGCCATCAAGGCCGGCATCGTCGACTATCTCAACGAGCGCGACGTGTTCGTCACCCGCGGCATGGCGGGCGCCGACCGCAACCACACGCGTCGCCTGCTCGTTGCCTGCGAGCGTGCCAGCCAGGCACTCTTTATTAAGCAGATGCTCGCCCGCCCGCTTGCCCGCGAAATCGCGCGCACCGGCGAACCCGACTTCTGCGTGCTCGCAGCGCCCGGTTACCAGTGCGACCCCGCCATCAAGGGCCTCAACTCCAGCGCCGCCGTGGTCATCAACTTCCAGGAGCGCGTGATTTTGGTCGCGGGTACCGGCTACTCCGGCGAAATCAAAAAGTCCATCTTCAGTGTCATGAACTACCTGCTGCCTGTCGAGGACGACGTGCTGCCCATGCATTGCTCGGCCAGCATGGACCCCGTCACGCACGAGACCGCCGTGTTCTTTGGCCTGTCCGGCACCGGCAAGACCACGCTTTCGGCCAATCCCACGCGCCTGCTGATCGGCGACGACGAGCACGGTTGGTCCGACATGGGCATCTTTAACATCGAGGGTGGCTGCTACGCCAAATGCGAGGGCCTGGACGCCTTCCACGAGCCCGAGATCTTCAACGCCGTCCGTTTTGGCGCCATTTGCGAAAACGTGGTGCTCGACGAGAACCGCAAGCCCAACTACGACGACATCTCGATCACGCACAACACGCGCGTGGCCTATCCCGTGGAGCACATTCCTAACGCGTGGACTAAGGGCATGGGCACCACTCCGAGTGTCGTGCTGTTCCTGACTTGCGACGCTTTTGGCGTGCTGCCGCCCATCTCGCGCCTGACGGCCGACGCCGCCATGTACCACTTTGTGACGGGCTTTACGGCTAAGATTCCCGGCACCGAGGTCGGCGTCACCGAGCCCACGCCCACGTTCTCTTCGCTGTTCGGCGAGCCGTTTATGCCGCTCGACCCCATGGTTTACGCCAAGATGCTTGGCGAGCGCATTGCCGACGGCCGCACGCGCGTGTACCTGGTCAACACCGGCTGGATCGGCGGCGGCTACGGCGTGGGCCATCGCATCGAGCTTGCCTACACGCGCTCGCTGGTCGCACGCGCCCTCGACGGCACCATCGAGGACAGCGAGTTCGTGCACGACGACATCTTTAACGTCGACATTCCCACGACGTGCCACGGCGTGCCCGATGGCATCCTGGTGCCGCGCCAATACTGGCAGAGCACCGTGCGCTATGACGAGGCCGCGCACAACCTGGCGGTGATGTTCGAGGAGAACTTCGAGAAGAAGTACTCGCACCTGCCCGAGTCCGTCAAAGCCGCCGGCCCGCACGTTCAAGTACACGCCGACGCCCGTCATCGCGGCCGCGGCCTGCTGGGACTTCGCCACTAGCTTCGCCGTGAGTCCATATCCACCACAAAGGGGACAGGCACCTTTGTGGTGGTTTTGCTCGCGTGGATGACTCGGGTTACAATACGCCTGACATATCGCCCCCTTCTCCGGATGGGGACAGCGCAAGCGTTCTTGTGACGGCACCGTAGGACTTTGAAGGTGGCCGTTGTAAGGGCGCTTTTTGTTTAGGCGCCCTCACTCGGGCGCGCACAATGAAGGGAGAGCGTATGAAGAGCTTTATTGCCGAGGATTCATTCTGGGAGCTGTTTCCGCAGGCGGCGGTCGGCGTCGTAGTCGTAAAGGGCATGAAGCCCGCGGCCCAGATTCCCCAGGAGGACGTGGATGCGATCGCCACGTTGCTCAATCGCGCCAATATCGATGCGGAGCGTCACCTGACCAGCGACACTATCAGCGAGAACGCACCGGTCAAGGCATGGCGCGAGGCCTATCGTCTGTTCAAGACCAAGAAAGGCGCGCGCTGCTCGATCGAGAACTTGCTCAAACGCGTGCTCAAAGGCAAGCCGGTGGGCCACATTACGCCCGCGGTGGATATTTACAACACGGTGTCGCTGACCTATGCGCTGCCCGTGGGAGGCGAGGATCTGCATGCGATCGAGGGGGACCTTCGCCTGAAGGTGACCGACGGTGGCGATGCGTTCTTGCCGCTTGGCGAGGAGGCGGACGATCCGACGCTGCCCGGCGAGCTCGCCTACATCGACGATGCGGGCGCTGTGTGCCGCTGCTGGAACTGGCGCGACGGCGTTCGAACGGCGCTGTCCGATGATTCGGCCGATGCGTTCCTGGCGATTGAGTGCGTGGAGCCCGAGCGGATGGGGGATTGCCAGGCTGCGATCGATCGCTTAGCCGAGCTGCTTGAGCGCTATCTGGGAGCGACGGTTGTCATTAAGACGCTTGTGACCCGCGACAATCCTTGCGTGGAGCTGTAGCGGCGCCTAGAACCTATTGATGCCCCAAACCACCACAAAGGTGCCTGTCCCCTTTGTGGTGGTTTTTATGTTGATGGGTTAACAAATAGGGTGCGCAGGGCTGGCGGCCGATAAGTACGGTTAAGATGTTTACCCGTTAGCATTATGCAAGCGAAAGGCGGTCGTCTCCCATGCAGCAGAACGACGAGACACGTTTCGAGGACTTTGTCGGACTGATCAGCGGGCTCTACAAGGAGATCCAGCGCATTAAGACATCCGAGGGCGCAAGGCTGGGCCTCAAGGGCTCCGACGTTATGTGCCTGTACTATCTTGAGCGCAGCAAGGACGGCCTGACTGGCGCCGACCTCGCTCGCATGGCAGGCGTGACCCGCGCCGCCGTCTCGCGCACGCTCGCGCATCTGGAGGAGGGCGGCTACGTCGAGGTCGATGATTCGGGCGATGCCGCCGTTAAGTATCGTGCTCCGGTGCGCCTGACCGCTCTGGGCGGCGAGAGTATGAGCGAGGCGGACCGCATCATTCGCGAGGTGCTCGATACCACCGGTAAGGCTATGGGTGTGGAGCAGCGCGAGCAGATGTATGCGTCGCTACGCACGATTCTCAACACCCTGCGCGAGATCTAAGGCCGCCAAGGCATTTGCTTCCAATTAACAACTGCATAGTCCCGTTTGAGCGCGTATGCCGTGCCGGGGCTTGCTGTCAAAATTCCCTGCGAGAGGTCCGCGCAAGAAAGGATTCGCTATGTCCATTCGTATTATTACCGATTCCGCGAGCGATATGTCGCCGGCTGAGCACCCCGCTCTGCGTGTTCTGCCGCTGTCCGTCACCTTTGGCACCGATGTGTACATGGATGGCGTCGACATCGATCACCAGCGCTTTTACGAGATGCTCGTGGAGCGCGATGAGCTGCCTAAGACCGGCCAGGTCAACCCGTACGCGTTTTCGCAGGCTATTGCCGAGGCGCGTGAGGCCGGCGATGAGGCAGTGATTATTACCGTGGGCGCTAAGCTTTCGGGCACCAACCAAAGTGCCCGCACCGCACTTGCCGAGGCGCCGGGCGGCGATGTGTATGTGGTGGATAGCAATAACGTTACCCTGGGCGAGCGCGTGCTGGTTGAGTACGCGCTGCGTTTGGTGGACGAGGGCCAGGGCGCGGCTCAGATCGCGGCGGCTGTCGAGGCCGTGCGCGACCGTGTAGTCGTCATCGGCCTGCTCGAGACGCTTGAGTACCTCGTTCGCGGCGGTCGCCTGTCTGCTGCGGCTGGTGCTGTGGGCACGTTGCTCAATGTGAAGCCCGTTGTGGCAGCGGAGGACGGTCTGATCGTGCAGCTGGGCAAGGCTCGTGGCTCCAAGAACGGCCGGAACCTGCTCAACCAGAAGGTCGAAAAGGCAGGCGGCATCGACTTTTCCATGCCGCTGGCGCTCGGCTATACGGGTCTTTCGGATGCGGTGCTCAAGAAGTATGTCGAGGACAGCGCGGCACTGTGGGCTGGCCACACCGAGGGCGAACTGCCCGTTCACACCATCGGCGCCACCATCGGCACCCACGTAGGCCCCGGCGCCGTAGCCGTAGCCTTCTTCCAGCCCGCTAACTAACCGACCTGCCATAAACCACCACAAAGGGGACAGGCCCTTTGTGGTGGTTTATGCTTTTCCGGGTGGAAGGGAGCGAGCAATGGCGTCTGAGGGCTTTTTTGAACGGGTGTACGAGGTGGTCGAGCAGATCCCCGAGGGGATGGTCGCCACGTATGGCCAGGTGGCGCTGCTTGCCGGTCGTCCACGAAGTGCGCGGTACGTGGGGTATGCCCTGCATAGTAATCCGCGCCCTGGCCAGATTCCCTGCCATCGTGTGGTGTTTGCCGACGGTCGCATTTGCGAAGGCTTTGCCTTTGGCGGCCCCGATGCTCAGCGTGAGCTCTTAATGGGGGAGGGTGTGACGTTTACCGATCCCATGCACGTCGACTTGGCCGCCTGTCGCTGGCTTGCCGGACTCTAACGGCTCTGCCGTGGCCAAAACCACCACAAAGGTGCCTACCCCTTTGTGGTGGTTTAGTTTACTTGGGCTAACTTATGGAGAAGCTATGGCGGCGGATATTGATGCTGCAAAGTAAACCACGGCGAACTATATTGTATTCAGCAACGGAGCAGGCAATAGGCGATGAAAAAGCCTGCCCTGTTGAGCTTGATTCGCATCCCTCCCCTCTGTGCGATTCAACGGTGTACTTCGGGAACAGGCCCGCTGGCAACTATCTGCCAGCGGGCCTGTTCCTGTTTGTCGGGAGAGTGTGATGGACGGAGCCGAAGCGGTCCGCTCCAAAAAAGGCGGACGCCGTAGCGCCCGCCCCATAACAATCGAAAGCTCAAGCCAGCAGATCGGTCTAGTACACCATGCCCATGGCGTCCCGAACCTCGGCCAGGGTCTGCTCGGCGATCTCGTTGGCACGACGGTTGCCCTCGTGCAGCACGTCCTTCACATAGTCCAGATCGTTCTCGTAGCGCTGGCGACGCTCGCGGATCGGCGCAAAGTACTCGTTGACGGCCTCGGTCACGTACTTCTTGAGCTGGCCGGAGCCGCCCATGCCAATCTCCTCGGCAATCTCGACCTCGGATCGGCCGGTGCAGATGGCAGCCGTCGAAAGCAGGCCGGACACGCCGGGGCGGTTCTCGGGGTCGAACGTGATCATGCGCTCGGAGTCGGTCTGGCTCTTCTTGATGCGCTTGGCCGTCTCCTCGGCGGTCATCGAGATATTGATGGCGTTGCCGTAGCTCTTGCTCATCTTGCGGCCGTCCAGGCCGGGCAGCAGCGGGGTCTCGGACAGCAGCGCCTCGACCTCGGGGAACACCTTGCCGTAGCGGTTGTTAAAGCGGCGGGCGATGGTGCGGGTGAGCTCGATGTGCGGCAGCTGGTCGCGACCGACCGGCACCACGTTGCCCTTGCAGAACAGGATGTCGCAGGCCTGGTGCACCGGGTAGGTGAGCAGAAGGCCGGTAAGCTCGTGGCCCGAGGCCTCCATCTCGGCCTTGACGGTGGGGTTGCGCGCCAGCTCTGCCTCGGACACCAGCGACAGGAACGGCAGCATGAGCTGGTTGGCAGCGGGCACGGCGGAGTGTGCGTAGATCATGGTCTTGTCGGGGTCGATGCCGCAGGCAAGGTAGTCCATGACCATGTTGTACACGTTGTCCTGGATGTGCTCGGTGGTGTCGCGGTCGGTGATGACCTGGTAGTCGGCAATGAGCACGTTGGTCTTGGCGCCCATGTTCTGCAGCTCGACGCGGCCCTTGAGGGTGCCAAAGTAGTGGCCCAGGTGCAGACGGCCGGTGGGGCGGTCGCCGGTGAGCATGGTGAACTTCTCGGGCGTCTTGGCCAGGCCCTCGCGAATGGCGTTGCTCTTTTGCAGCGCGACTTCGTAGCTGTTCTCATTTGGCATGATTGCTCCTTACGTATGTTCATGGGTCAAGATGATAACGCGTTTATTGGAGGGGTGGGGCGTAAGTAGGCGAGGGGCGGGAGAGGGGTGGCTTGTGCGATGGGCGCGGCGCGGCCGCGCTTGGCCAACGGTGCCTTGGCACATCCTCGGCAGCTTGCCCTAGAGCTTGTGGTGGCGCTCTTCTTTGCGCTCCTCGGCTGCCTGCTCCTCCTGCTTAAAAGCGGGGTCGTCGGGGGTGACCAGCTCGTCCTCGTGCGTGCGCTTGTTGTAATGGTGGCGCAGCACGGGTTCAAACAGGTGCAGGTGCTTGGCGAAGGCAGCCGAGCCAATGGCGAGCACGGTAAAGATGAGCACGCGCATGGGCACCTCGACCTGGTTAATCGCGGCGGCGCCGGCCGAAAGCATGATGCACCAGGCATAGATGAGCAGCACGGCCTGTTTTTGGTTGTAGCCTTCTTGGATCAGGCGGTGGTGGATGTGGCCCTTGTCGGCCTGCCCGATGCTAATGTGGGCGCGCTTGCGGCGCACAATGGCGCTAAACGTGTCGATGATGGGCACGCCGGCAACGATGAGCGGGATGATAAGCGAGGTGAGCGCGGCGGTGCGGCTCACGTTGAGCAGCGAGATGGAGCCCAGCGCAAAGCCCAGAAGCAGCGACCCCGAGTCGCCCAAGAAGATGCTTGCGGGGTTGAAGTTGTAGCGCAAAAAGGCCAGACAGGCGCCAAAGAGCGCAATGGAGAGCGCGGCGGCGTCGATGCGGCCCGAGAGAACGGCCATCGAAAACATGGTGAACGACGCGATGCCGCAGATGCCCGTGGCCAAGCCGTCGAGGCCGTCGATGAGGTTAATGATGTTGGTGAATGCCACCAGATAGATCACGGTGATGGGGTAGGCGAGCCATCCGAGCATGATCTCGCCGGGGGCAAACGGGTTGACGATGACGCCGATTTTTAGGCCGCCCATGCAGGCGATAAGCGCGGCGAGGACCTGTCCGGCCAGCTTTTGCTTGGGCGTGAGCTGGAAGACGTCGTCGATAGCGCCGGTCGCAAAGATGACGGTAAAGGAGAGCGCCAGCATGGGATAGCTAATGTGAAGGCGCGGGTGCGGTACCAGGACGGGTGGCCAGCCTAGGTACCAGGTGCCTAGGATTTGCACAATGCAGGCAACGACCAGGCCCAAAAACACCGCCGTTCCGCCCAAACGCGGGATGGGCTTGGTGTTGATGCGGCGCTTAGAAGGATAGTCGACGGCATCGAGCTTAATTGCCAAGCGCTTGACCAGGGGCACCGCGAGGAAGGTCGTGATAAAAGCCGCCGCTGCCACGCATAGGTACGGTATGTAGCTCGGGGATGAAGCCATGAATCTAAAAACCGCCAAGCGTCGAAGGAAAAGGTCAAAGGTTGCTAAGCGCAAAGGGCATAGCCGAACCATGATACTCGACCAAGGGGGGTGCATGTAATTGCACGCAGCGATAATCACGCGCTTACCAGATATTGGGATGTTGCCGATGGCTTGTCGGGATGCCGGCGGGGATCCATATGGACTGTATGGTGATTTTCGGCAAAAGAAAACCACCCCCCACGTTACGAAAATGAACCCACCTAAAACAGGTGGGTGCCCTCATCGACTGTTCCAGCGTCCTTAACAACGAAGGATACCTGTACTAGGTACGACTGTGTGGGCTCCCTAAATAAACGCGACGGTTCACCCAGTTGCTCCGCGGGGGGCGGAATACCTACATCATAAAGCGGCACTTTATCGATTCCAGTCTTGACATTACAAAAATCGTGTCGGACGATTACGGCGCCTTGGGCTCGAGCCGTCTGTGCGGTTGGTCCCTTTACGTTTGAGCTGCTGAATCGTTGTTTTGGAGCATGTTTTTATGCCGACGCCGTTGACCGAACTTTTTTCGCCCGCCTGTCATTTGTGTCCGCGCCGTTGCGGTGCGGTGCGCGACGAGGGTGCGCACGGCGTATGCGGTGCCGATGACACGCTCAAGGTGGCCCGCGCGGCGCTTCATATGTGGGAGGAGCCGCCTATCTCGGGCGAGGCCGGTTCGGGCACGATCTTCTTTAGCGGCTGCTCGCTCAAATGTATCTATTGCCAGAACCACGAGATCTCGACGGGCAATTTTGGGCTTGAGATTTCGCCCGAGCGCCTGGTCGAGATTATGCTGGAGCTGCAGGACCAAGGTGCCAATAACATCAATCTGGTGACGGCGACGCATTATGCTCACCTGCTGCCGGCCGCGATTGCCGCAGCTCGGGAGCGCGGACTGGTCATTCCAATCGTCTACAACACGAGCGGTTATGAGCGTGCGAGTGCCGTGGCGGCGCTCGGCGATTTGGTCGACGTGTGGCTTACCGACTTTAAGTATGCCAATGCGGCGCTTGCGCAGTCACTCTCTCATATTAAGGACTATCCGCGCGTGGCTGTGTCGGGTCTGGCCCAGATGGCGCGCGAAATTGAGCGCCGCGGGGGAGAGCTGGTAGACGGGGACGGGCTCATGAAGCGCGGCATAATCGTGCGTCATCTGGTGCTGCCGGGGCATGCGGACGATTCGTGCCGCGTGTTGGACCTGGTGTGGCAGACGGTGGGCGACGTGCCGATCTCGGTCATGAACCAGTACACGCCCAATGCGCTTATGCGCGAGCGAGGCGGCGACCTGGCGCGTGCCGTGACGCGCGAGGAGTACGAGCAGGTGCTCGACCATGCCGATGACCTGGGCTTTACGACCATGTTCTGGCAAGAGGGCGGAGCGGTAGACGAGAGCTTTACCCCGGCGTTCGATACCACCGGCGTCCTCACCAGCGCAAAGTAGCGCGTTTGTCGATGATTTTTCTGGGACGGGGATTAAAAAAATCATCGAGAGGATCGCTTGCTCGAAAAGTAGACAAAATGGCCCCGTCCCAAAAAGACTGGTTATTGGGCGTTGACAGTTGGCGAGCCGTAGGTAAAATATCAACTTGTCCTGGGGACGTAGCTCAGTTGGGAGAGCGCTGCCGTCGCATGGCAGAGGCCGAGGGTTCGACTCCCTTCGTCTCCACCCTTGGATTTGATAAGCCGCTGACATTGTGTCGGCGGCTTTTTTTAAAAGAAAGGGCTATACCATGGCCGAGCTTGAGTCCCAACCATTGTCCGACGAGGAGCGCGCTGAGTTGGAAGAGCTCCGCGCCGAGAAGGCCCGCCGCGAGGCTCGTGAAGAGGCCCGTCGCGAGCGTGAGGAGCTGGCTGTCCTGCGTGCCGAGCGTGCGAAGGCCGAGGAGATCGCCGCGAACGCCGCATCCGCATCGGCGCCCGCGCCCGCACCCAAGCCCGCTGCTGCGAAGCCTGCACCTGCCGCGCCCAAACCTCAGCCTAAAAAGGCCGCTCGTCCCAAGTCCGTCGAGCCTAAGCCGAGTCGTGACGAGATGACCTTTGCCCAGCGCATGGTTACCTCCAAGGAGCCTACGGGCGAGAACGAGATCCCTGGCATGGCGCCGGCTCAAAAAACCATCATTGTCCTTGCCCTCATCGCGTTTGTCATCTTTATGGGCTACACGATCCTGACCAGCATGGGCCTGCTCTAACCGATTTGCATCGGGCGTCATGTCCGCATGCTCTGCTCTCGTCCAACCCTCAAATTCTGCACCACACATCCGAAAGGTCGCCCCATGGCTTTGACCGACATCTCTCATCCCACCGACATCGCAATGCTCACCGATCTGTACGAGCTCACTATGGCCCAGGGCCTGTGGGAGAGCGGCAAGGCCAATGAGCAGGGTTGTTTTACCGCGTTTTACCGCGACCATCCCTTTGGCAGCGCCTATGCCGTCATGTGCGGCACCGCCGAACTGCCCGAGCTGGTCGAGAATCTACGCTTTACGCCCGAGGACATCGACTACCTCGCCTCGCTCCAGGCCCCTGCCGGCGGCGCGATGTTCAAGCCTGGATTCCTCGACTACCTGCGTGATTTTCGTGCGCATGTAAACATCGACGCCGTTCCCGAAGGCGAGCTCGTCTTTCCGCGCGAGCCCATGGTGCGCGTCACCGGCCCCGCGCTGGAGTGCCAGCTGCTCGAGACGGCGCTGCTCAACATCGTCGGGTTCCAGACGCTTGTCGCCACCAAGACGGCGCGCGTGGTGCTCGCCGCCGACGGTCGCCCTGTGGCGGAGTTTGGCCTGCGCCGAGCCCAGGGTCCCGATGGCGGCCTGGCCGTCGCGCGCGCGAGCTACGTTGCCGGCTGCTCCTCTACGTCCAATGTGCTCGCCGGCCGCCGTTACGGTATTCCCGTCTTTGGCACGCATGCGCACAGCTGGGTGATGAGCTTCGATTCCGAGCTCGAGGCCTTCCGCGCCTTTGCCAAGTCGAGCCCCAAGAATTGTACGCTGCTCATCGACACCTATGACGTGCGCGAGGGCTGTGAACATGCCATTACGGTTGCCAAGGAGATGGAAGCGGTGGGCGAGCGCCTGTCGGCCATTCGCATCGACTCCGGCGACCTCGCCAAGCTCTCCAAGTATGTGCGCGGCCGTTTTGATGCCGAGGGCCTGCCCTATGTGGGGATCTCGGTTTCTAACGATCTGGATGAGTACACGATTCAGTCGCTGCTCGACCAGGGCGCGCCCATCGACAGTTTTGGCGTGGGTACCAAGCTCGCGACCTGCTATGACCAGCCGGCGCTGGGTGGCGTGTACAAGCTTTCCGCCCGCCGTGCGAGCGAGACAGATCCATGGACGCCGGTGGTCAAGCTCTCCGAGCAGCCCTACAAGCGCACGATCCCGGGTGTGCAACGCGTGCGCCGTTATTTCGACGGCTTTGGCGGCCCGGTCTGCGACATGATCTACGACGAGGACCATCTGGCGGGGGAGGGCGCCGCGCGCGGCAATACCCTCGTGGCCGTGAATGATGCCGCCCTGGTGACCGACGTGTCCGAACTTGAGTATCGCGAGCTGCTGGTGCCGATCGTGCGCGATGGCAGTGCGGTGGCTCCACGTGAGAGCATCCAGGACGCGCGCGAGCGCTGTGCTTGGGCGCTCGATCATCTGGACGCAGCTTTCAAGCGCTTCCTGTACCCGCAGACCTATGTGGTGGGCATGGAGCAGGGCCTGGCTCAGGTGCGCGACGAGCTCGTGCGCAAGAACATGGCCGCGGCTTCTGCCTTTCCTTGGGCTCACTAATTCCTTGGGCGGTAGGGGCGAGTCACGCTCCCTTGGCCGCCAACTCGGCCGTTCGCTGAACAGTTGATTGGTTTGACGTATGACGACTTCTTATAAAACGATGGTGGTAAAGATCGGTTCGTCCACGGTGGTGGGTGCCGATGGCAAGGTCAACCGCGCCTTTATCGGCGGACTTGCCGATCAGGCCGCAGCGCTGCGCAAGCTCGGCTGGCGTCTGGTCGTGGTGAGCTCGGGCGCTATCGCCTGTGGCTATCCCGTGTTGGGCTTCGACCGCAAGCCGGTCGGCGACCTTCCGAGCCTGCAGGCTTGCGCCTCGGCTGGTCAGTGCATCATCTCGTCGGCCTACGACGAGGAGTTCCATGCGCGCGACCTGCTCACCTCGCTCGTGCTGCTCACGCGCCACGATACGGCCCGCCGCACGTCCTACCTGCACGCGCGCGACGCCCTGCTGCGCCTCGTGGAGCTTGGCGTGGTGCCGGTCGTCAACGAGAACGATACCGTTACCGTCGATGAGATCAAGTTCGGCGACAACGACACGCTGGCGGCGCTTGTGAGCTGCCTGGTTTCTGCCGATCTGTGCGTGACGCTCTCGGACATCGATGGCCTCTATACTGCCAATCCGCATGAGGACCCCACGGCCGAGTTTGTTCCTGTCGTGCATAAGATCGATGCCAAGATTATTGCCTCGGCGGGCGATTCTTCCACATCGGTGGGCACGGGCGGCATGATTACCAAGATTCGCGCGAGCCGCATCCTGATGACGGCGGGCATTCAGAGCGTGATTTGCTCGGGCGAGGAGCCCGATGCGCTCGTGCGCCTAGCCCGCGGCGAGAGCGTGGGCACGCTGTTCGATCCGCCGGCGGAGCGTCTGGACATCGCACCCCGCAAGTTGTGGATCGCGCTGGGTGACAAGGCACATGGCTCGGTAACGGTTGACGACGGTGCCGCGAAGGCGCTGGTCAGCCGTGGTTCTTCCTTGCTTGCGGTGGGTATTCGCGAGGTTGATGGCCAGTTTGCCGAGGGCGATGTGCTCGATGTGTGCGATCCGAGAGGTATGGTCGTCGCCCGCGGTATCGCCGAGGCCGATTCGGACGTGCTGGAACTTGCCGCCGGCCGCCGCCAGGACCAGATCGCCAGCAACCGCCTGCTGGCAGACCTGGCCGAGAAGCCCGCGATTCACCGAGATAATTTAATCGTCTTCGCCTAACCAATTGACGCTGCAAACGCCCCTAAGCGGCAATCTGACGCTCAATCGTCGGGCATGACCAAAAGGTCAATGCCCTCCTCTTTCACGTCACCTTGCTCGCTTAGGGGCGTTTTCGCTTTCCGTCCTCTACCTGCGATGGCCGTAACGCCGGCATATCGTAAGTTGCGGTGAAATAGGGATGGTTTGGCGGCTTTAAAGCCTTTAACAGTCCCTATTTCACCACAACTCGTTGAGGCGGCGGGGTCCCACTGCCGGCAGTTGGGGACGTTCCTATTGTGCCGGCAGGTGGGGACACTCCTTTGCTAGAAGATTCGGCGCAGGTCTCCGCGGTTGAGGGCCTCGTCGAAGAGGTGCTTGAATACCACACTGCCGTGCAGGCCGTCGTGCTCGAACTCGTTGGTCACCCAGGCATGCGAGTTGCCCACGCGGCTGAGCGCATCAAGCTGCAGGCCCGAATCCACGTACATGTCGTCGAAATACACCGCGGCCTGCAGGGGCACCTCGTTGCACGCCAGTCGCTGCGGGTCGTAGATCTTGTCCCAGCTGGTGTCTTCCATCAGCAGGTCCATGGCGGGCTTGAAAGGCTTGAGCTCGGGCATCTGCTCGAACATCCACGGGAACATGGCCTCGCCGGTAAACATGAGCGGGCGCGCGAGTGTGTCGAACTCGGCACGACGGGCCTTCTCCTCTGCTGCGGCCCAGCGAATGGGCATGGTGTCGCCGTCGGCGTAGATAAACTCCTGCAGTGTCCAGTACAGCGGGTTCGTGCGTGTGTTGGTGCGCTCGAAGGCGCGCATCAAAAAGCTGTCGGATACCGAGGAGCCGCAGCTCAGCGTACCGTCGCCAGTAACAAAAGCGTGATCGATAGTCCAATGCATGCGCTCAAAGCTCGGCTTCATGCCAAAGTCGCTGCCCATGAGCTGTAGGCGCTCGACCGTCATCGGCGAGCCGTCGGGCAGCACGGGCTTCTGAGCCTCGAGCGCATCGGCCAGGGCTGCCACGCGCTCGACGTCAGCGGGATAGCGGTCATAATACTGCTGCGTCTTGGCGGCCATGCGCGGGAAGGTGTGCGCGTAGACCTCGCTTGCGCTCGCCGGTACGTGGGGGATGCCGCCGCAGGTAAAGCTCGCCGCCACGCCCTCGGGGAAGAGCGACAGGTAGCTCAGCGTCAAAAAACCGCCGTAGCTTTGGCCGAGCGTGACCCACGGCTTGCCGCCAAAGCCCACTAGGCGCAGGTACTCAAAATCGCGCACGATGGAGCTGGCGAGGTGGCGCTTGAGGAAGTCCGCCTGCGAGCGTGCTGTATCGGCGCCGGCGGCCGTTGCGCGATCACCCAGTGCCTTGATCGTGCGTCCGTCCACGCAGCTACTGCGTCCGGTGCCGCGCTGGTCGGGAAGGACCACGCGGAAGTGCTTGACGGCCTCCTCGATCCAGCCGTCGCTTGTGGGCGACAGCGGACGTGGGCTCTCGCCGCCGGGGCCGCCCTGCAAAAACAGGAGCAGCGGCAGATCGTCGTTGATGCGGTCGGGCGCGCTAACCACGCGGTAGAAGAGCTTGATGCTCTCGGGCGCGCCGGCGATGGGTGCCGGCATGGCGCCGCGGCGCATGGTACTGCCGACGGCCAGGAGCATCGGCTCCAGGCCGCGCCAGTCAAGGGGGACGTCGATGCTGTGGTCCTCGACGTAAAGGCCGGGGACGTGGTACGAAGTGATGAGGGCCATGTGAGTCTTCCGTTCGTTGCGGTGTTTCGGGTTGACCAATTCTACAGCCGCGGGCGAGGCCATGCGCAAATCGGCTACCATGGTTGCAAACTTCTAGGAGAAAGGGCCGCCCATGTCGGTCGATATAGCCACGTATGTCCACGATCTTGCCGTTGCCGCCAAGGCAGCGTCGGCCTCGCTTGCCACGGCGAGCGATGAACAGCGCCAGGAGGCCGTGCGCGCCATGGCCGCAGCACTGCGCAACGGTGTCGACTCCATTGTCGCCGCCAACGAGCTCGATATGTCCGCCGCGCGCGATGCGGGTACCTCGGCCGGACTGCTCGATCGCCTGCTGCTGACGCCCGAGCGCGTCGAGGGCATGGCCGCCGGCCTGGAAAAGCTTGCCGAGCTGCCCGATCCCGTGGGCCGCGTGCTCGACCACCGCGTGCTTGCAAGCGGCGTGGACCTGACCCGTGTGAGTGTGCCGCTGGGCCTGGTCGCTATGGTCTACGAGGCGCGCCCCAACGTGACGGCCGACGCCGCAGGCATCTGCATCCGTACCGGCAACGCCTGCATTCTGCGCGGCGGCTCGCTGGCCTATCACTCGTGTGCCATGATCGCCGAGCTGCTGGCCGATGCGCTCGAGGCCAAGGGCTTCCCGCGCGAGGCCGTCTCGATGATTGAGTCCACCGATCGCGAAGCCACCGGCGAGCTCATGAAGCTCCGCGGTATCGTCGACGTGCTCATTCCGCGCGGCGGTGCAGGCCTGATTCAGCGCTGCGTGCGCGAGTCGCTCGTTCCGGTGATCGAGACGGGCACGGGCAACTGCCACATCTACGTGCATGAATCCGCCGACTTTGATAAGGCGCTCAACATTATCGTCAATGCCAAGACCCAGCGCGTAGGCGTGTGCAATGCCGCCGAGTCGCTGCTGGTCGACCGTGCTGTGGCCGATGCGTTTTTGCCTGCGGTCGTTGCCGTGCTGCACGACCACGGCGTGCTCATTCACGGCGACGAGGCCACGTGCGCCGCGTGCGCCGACGCCGGCTTTGTAGAGGGCGATGACTACGTCGCCGCGACTGAGGAGGACTGGGGTCGCGAGTACCTGGCGCTCGAGATGAGTGTGAAGGTCGTGGCTAGCGAGGACGAGGCCATCGAGCACATCAACCGCTACGGCACCATGCACTCCGAGGCCGTCGTTGCCGAGGACACGGATGCTTGCGAGCGCTTCCTTGATGCGGTCGATGCCTCGGCCGTGTACTCCAACGCCAGCACTCGCTTCACTGACGGCGGCGAGTTTGGCCTGGGCGCCGAGATCGGCATCTCGACCCAAAAACTCCACGCCCGTGGCCCCTTTGCCGCCGAGGCCCTCACCACCTACAAATACAAGCTCCGCGGCACCGGCCAGGTCCGCCCCTAAACCCCTCGTAAACGAAAACCGCCACAAAGGTGCCTTTCCCCTTTGTGGTGGTTTTAGGTGGCGTGGGCGGTTAGGCCTGGAAGGTATCGCGGTCGGGGGCGAAGGACTGCATGGCCGCGATGGTGCGGTCAAAGAGTTCGGGTAGCTCCCAACCCAGCATCTCGGCGCCCTGCGTAATCACGTCGCGCGAACAGCCAGCGGCAAAGCGCTTGTCCTTGAACTTCTTCTTGAGCGACTTGGTCGTAAAGTCCATGACGCTTTTGCTCGGACGCATGATGACTGCAGCGCCGATCAGGCCGGTGAGCTCATCGCAGGCAAACAGGATCTTTTCCATCTGCAGCTCGGGTTTGGGCAGCGAGGTGTTGAAGTCGGACGTGTGCGTCTGGATGGCGCGAATGAGCTCGGGAGACGCACCTTCGCCCTCAAGAATCTCGGCAGCATAGATGGTGTGGTTCATGGGGTCGTCCTCATGCTCCTCCCAATCCAGGTCGTGCAGCAGACCGACGGTGCCCCAAAACTCCTCGTTCTCGGGGTCGAACTCGCGCGCAAAGTAGCGCATAGTGCCCTCGACCGTCTCGCCATGGGTGATGTGGAACGGGTCCTTGTTGTGCTCGTTGAGCAGTTCGAACGCGCGGTCGCGGGTGATTCCGGCGGTAAGCGGCTCTGACATAACAGACTCCTTGTGCTCGTGGGTATCGATAAGAATGAATACTACTAGAACACGAAAACCACCACAAAGGTGCCTGTCCCCTTTGTGGTGGTTTTTGGCGCGGATGGGTTAGTTGAGGGCGGCTTGGGCTAGGCGGGCTTCGGCGGCCTCCTCGGTGACGCCCAAGGCCACGGCGAACTCCTCGATGGAGCGGCGTTTGGCCTCCTTGAGTACGCGCATGTAGTAGGAGCTGGGTTTTTTATCAGCTTCCTCGGCCTGGCGAATGCGGTGCATCATGGTCTTTGCCACGCGGACCGTCTCGGGCGCGCCCAGCTTGAGCTGCTGCTTAAAGTGCGTCTCCTCAAGTGAACTGTTGCGCTCGGTAAAAGTGTCGCACTCCAGCTCGTCATAGTGGCTCAGCAGGTGCTCGGCATCTTGCTGCGAGATGGCGGCGTGCAAACGGTCGGCCTGCGCCACGGGGTACATGAGGATCGTCTGCGCATGTCCCTGCTTGGTCTCGAGCAGTAGCATGGGCTGCGGTGTGTCGTCCCTAAAACCGACGACGGTGCAGACTCCCTGACCCGGATGAATGACGTGTTGACCGATTGAGAACATGCTACCTCCAACTTATACGAATTTACGTATGTCTAGAATAACACGCTGACGTGCGCAAACCCTTACTTTATGCAGGAAAAGCACACAACTCCGATAGGTAAGAGTATTCGATAACAGGCGCAGCTCATTCACACCTTTATGCATTTTCAACGCCTGCATAATCTGCAGGCAGACTGGCATCTTTGAGTGACTCCATGCAAGCTGTAGTCAATTTTGTGCATATGCAATATCGATTGGCTTTACCCTGCGACAGTGCCCGTCGCTTGTGATAGAGTGCTACAAACTCTGGCTTTTGCCCTACGAGTGACCAAGAGCTCGGGGGCTTTAACACAAGGAGGATCTATGCCCGAGAAGATTGAAGAGCTGGTACGCGCTGCGCTTGCTGCGGCCCAGGAGGCCGGCGACCTTTCTGCATTTGAACTTGACGATTGCGCTATCGAGCGACCGGCTGACACTTCTCATGGCGAGTGGACCTCTACCATGGCCCTGAAGTCCGCCAAGCTGGCCCATTGCGCCCCGCGCAAGATCGCCGAGGCCATCGTTGCCCATATGCCCGAGGACCCCGCGATCGAGAAGGTCGAGATCGCAGGCCCCGGCTTCATCAACTTCTACCTCTCCGTTGCCGTCAAGAATGCCATCTTTGGCGAGGCTCGCGAGAAGGGTATGGACTTCGCTAAGTCCAACGTCGGTGGCGGCCTGAAGACCCAGGTCGAGTTCGTCTCCGCCAACCCCGTCGGCCCCATGCACATCGGCCATGGCCGCTGGGCCGCTCTGGGCGACTCCCTTTGCCGTGTGATGGACCACGCCGGTTACGATATCCAGCGTGAGTTCTACATTAACGACCACGGCTCTCAGATGAACACCTTCGGCAACTCCATCAGCACGCGCTATATGCAGCTTGCCGACATCATCGCCAAGCAGGGCGTGGATATCGACGAGGCTCACAAGCTGCTGATCGCCGACCGCGACGCCTTTGTTGCCGATGAGAACGACGAGCATCCCGAGGCCCATCCGTATCAGGACAACTTTGCCGAGACTCTGGGCAAGGACTCCTACGGCGGCGACTACATCATCGACGAGGCCGCCGAGTTCTGGCGCACCGACGGCGATAAGTGGGTCAACGCCGATCCGCAGGAGCGCATGGAGAGCTTCCGCGAGCGCGGCTATGTAAAGATGGTCGACAACATGCGCGACCTTTGCCATGCCGTTAACTGCGACTTCGATCGTTGGTTCTCCGAGCGCTCGCTGTATGTGAAGGACACCGAGGGTGAGACCGCCGGCACCTCCGCCGTCGACCGCGCCTTTGAGAAGCTCGACAAGATGGGCTACCTCTACACCAAGGACGGCGCCCTGTGGTTCCGCTCCACCGACCTGGGCGACGACAAGGACCGCGTGCTGATCAAGTCCGACGGCGAGTACACCTACTTTGCCTCCGACGTCGCCTATCACTGGGATAAGTTCCAGCGCGTCGACCACGTCATCGACATCTGGGGCGCCGACCACCACGGCTACATCGAGCGCGTCCGCTGCGTCTGCGATGCCTTGGGTTACCCCGGCAAGTTCGAGGTTCTGCTGGGCCAGCTCGTCAACCTGCTGCGTAACGGCAAGCCCGTCCGTATGTCCAAGCGCAAGGGCACCATGGTGACCCTGCAGGAGCTCGTCGACGAGGTTGGCTCCGACGCCGCTCGTTACACGCTCATCTCCAAGAGCTCCAACCAGATGGTCGACTTCGATATCGAGGCCGTCAAGAAGCGCGACAACTCCAACCCGGTCTATTACGTGCAGTACGCTCACGCCCGCGTGTGCTCCATCCTGCGTCGTGCCGCTGACGTTACGCCCGAGCAGGCTGACGAGATGGGCATGAAGGCCGTCGCCGCCAAGGCCATCGGTGAGAACGTCGATTACTCGCTGCTGACCGACCCGACCGAGCTCGCCCTTTCGCGTAAGCTCAACGAGCTCACCGACCTCATCGCCAGCTGCGCTCGCGACCGCGCCCCGTTCCGTCTGACGCACTTTGCCGAGGAACTCGCCGGCGACTTCCACAGCTTCTACGCTGCCTGCCAGGTTCTGCCGAGCGAGGGCCGTCCCGTCGACCCCGAGCTTTCGCGCGCCCGTCTGGCCGCTTGCGACGCCGTCCGCGTGACGCTCGCCCTGGTGCTCACCCTTGTTGGTGTCTCCGCTCCCGAGCAGATGTAAGCTACGGGTCATTTGACCGCGCAGGTTTGGTTTAACTGAGCCTTGAAAGCCCGATCACCCACGGAGGTCGGGCTTTTTGCGTTTGGTGAGACTATTTGGTTTGCCGGGAAATGCTACCAAATCGCAACTATACCGGTTTACGGGGCTGAATCGCCAACTGGCGACCATGGTGCCAATAGCAAAATTAAACCCGCAGGTAGATGGCTTATTGTTTCTTGAAAATGCAGGGTATGGTTGGCTTGCAGCATTCTGGCCCCGTAATCCGGCATAGTTTTGAAAACCGTCCCTTGGGGACGGGGGAAACGGATCATTTTTGTCTCGTGGAGGGGTGGTGGGATACCGTCCGCCACGAATTGGGCTCATCTCCTACGTTTGGACGCATATCCCGAACCATGCCGAAATGTACGATATTAAAAGCGCAGGTAGCAGACTCGTTGTTTTTGAAAAAACAAGGGTATGGTCAGGGGCCCGTGGGTAAACGTAGTAGATGGGCGCGATTCGTGGCTCGGCCATTCCGGATGTCACGGTTTCACTCCTCTGACGTGACATTTCAGGCGCTTTTGAGGAGGAGTGCCCCTTTTGACTAGTCGTTTAAGAACGTCCCCAATGACTAAGTTGCAGGTGGTTGCGGTTGTGTTACACTAACGCTGCGTATATGACGCAAATATCTTGATACAGATCAATGATGTCCGTCGGTATTTGACGGAGCTAGACTGTTTAGCCGCCCTGAAGGTTTATGCAGGGAGCATGTGATCACAGGGCTTGAAAAGAAAGTTGAGCAAACACTGTGTCTGATCAACAGCAAGAAAACGAAATAACGACGACGCAAGCCGCTCCCGCTGCACCGGTTGCGTCGGACCAGGTCGCGGCGCCCGCGCAAGCCTCGGCTCCTGAGACGCCTACGCCTGCAACGGCTGAGAAGGCCGTTCCTGCAACTGGTGAGGAGGCTGTTCCGGCAAAGCCCAAGCGCACGCGCCGCGCGGCCAAGCCTGCCGCTGACGGCGAGGAGGTCACCAAGCCCAAGCGCCGTACTACGCGCACGACACGCGCCAAGCGCACCGTTGTAGCTGACTCCTCGGCGCCGATTTCCGATGAGGTCGCGCAGGCACGTGCGTTGGCGCAGATTAGCGAGGCTCAGGTGGTGCGCGCCCGCCGTCGTGCTGCCGAGCGTGAGGCCGCGGCTCTGACCGAGCTTGCAGCTCCGTCTGTGCCTGAGACGCCTGCCGCCGACCAGCCGACCGAGAAGCCGGTACCGCGCACACGCCGACGCACGGCTGCTAAGGCCGAGCAGGTTGCCGATCAGGTAACCCCTGAGCTCACCGAGGCTTCGGTCCGTTCCGCGGCAGGGGAGGGCGCATCGCCTGCTGAGTCCGCTGCGCCTGTCGAGGCCAGCGAAGTTCCCGTTGTCGATCCGGCTTTGCGCCCGCACCGTCGCGGTCGCAAGCCCAAGGCCTTCGTCGAGGCAGAGAAGGCCGCAGCCGCAGCTGCAGCCGCTCGGGATGCTGCGGCGACCGCCGAGTCTGCAACCGCCGCCGACGCGCCCGTCCAGTATGCTACGACT
>CABSLA010000012.1 GCA_902478545.1 uncultured Collinsella sp. | reverse complement strand
CTTCGTTAAACGGGCGCTAGGGCGTCACCCTTACACCAACATTTTCGACGCGATCTCAGGGCCATAGGCGAGGTCTTCCAGGGGGGCGGCCTAGCAGCGATGCGCGACTGCATGCGCGAGGCCGGCTCCTGGCAGCTGAGGCGCCGCGTGGGCCAGCATCTTCTCTTCGGTCTTCCGCGCCAGGTACGCCGCCACCGCCGTGGCCATGTACCACGCGGCGTGCGAGATGCTGGTGGGGTGCTGCCTGGGGGCGGCAAGGGCGCTCGAGGAGGCGGAGCCTGACGCGCTAGCGCACCTGGACTTCCCACCGTCGCACTGGAAGCGCCTGCGCACCAACAACTTGCGGGAGCGCGCCAAAAGGGAAACCAAACGCGACTCGCGCGTGGCGCAGGTTTTCCCGTCGGAGAGTTCGCTGCTCAGGCTCGTGGGAGCCGTCATGTGCGACCAGGCCGAGACATGGGCCGGCTCACGCTACTTTTCGGAGAGGAAGATGGCCGAGATGCACGACGCGGAGCTCCGGAGGGGCGCCTTGGGCTGTCATGACTGGGCCGAGCTGGGAAAGACCGACAGGAAGATGGTCGAATCCAGCCTGGAGCTTGCTGACGGCGTGGAGACGGCCTAGGATATCGATAGATTCCGGATCCTGGATGCAGGGGGCAAAGTGTCCATTACACCAACTATCGCGACACTACCCGGTCGAGCGGTAGGCGTAGCCGTCCTTCTGGTAGTTTGCCGTGTGGTCGGAGTGGGCGATTGCCATGAGCTCGTCGGTCGGGCCAAAGTACAGATGGCGCTGGTCCAGGTCTCCGTACCAGTTGTCGCTGGTGTCGTTCCAGATTAGGTCCATCTGGCACCATTTGCCGTCGATCTTTACGGCGTTCCAGGTGTGGCCGTTGCCGGTGATGCGGCCGTTGGCGATGCCCGCTGCGTTAAGGAGCTTGGAGTAGATGCGCTGGTAGCTCTCGCAGGTGCCCTGGTGGCGCGTGAGGCCGCTTTCGGCCGAGCACCAGTTGAGGCTGTGGTCGTACTCCAGCTGGTCGAGCGTCCAGTCGTGGAGCCACGGCGCCATGTCGTATTCCGAGCCGTTTGTCTCTTGCCTGCACTGGGCCACGGCGCTGTTGACGATCTGCGTGACGCTCGGGCGGGCGGCGTCGTTTACGGTCACCTCCGCCGTGGCGCGCAGGTAGTAGATCCCCTTGTCGTTTTGGGGGTCGTTTCTGTCGTTGTCCATAAAGTAGAAGTAGATGCGGTACGTGCCCGATGCCGTGAAGTCAAAGGTAAAGTCGTGGCCCGCAGCGCCCAGGCTGTAGTAGCTGGCCCATGCCGGGCGCGACGGGTCGCAGACGCTCTCCTGGCTGCCGCCGTCCCAATAGGTGGGCACGTCCATGCGCGCCTTGGCCTGGGACGAGCCGTTGGCTTGGGTTACGTGGAAGGTCGTCGCGGTGCCCGCGGGGGCGTCGTTCCACGAGACGGTGAAGGTGACGCCGTTTTGGCTTGCGGTGGCGGAGTGGGCGTAGGTGGTTTGTGACGTGGTGGAGATTGCCGCGGGCGTGGGGTTGGTGCGGGCTCGCAGGGATGGGGTGGGGGTGTCGGGCGTGGCGGCGGTGCCGTCAGCGCTTTCCGTGCTGACTGCGCTGGTGCCGGTGGATGTTGCGGTGCTGTCCTCTGCGGTGTCTGCTGTCGCATTTGTGATGGCGCCGTCTTCGGCCTTGCCTGTGTCGCTGCTCGTGGCGTCGGCTTGTGCCTGCTGCTCGGCTGTTGCCCGAGGCTGTATGGCCTCCGCGATGGCTGCCATGGGCATCGTCGCGCCGACCATGGACGTGCACGCGATCGCGCAGAGCAGGTAGTAAAGGGGTCGTTTCATAGCGGAGCCTCTCGGTGAGCAGCCAACAGGGTCCGAAGGCGGCTCCAGGCCAGCACTCCGCACATATTTTGTTGGGGTTTATTTTACGGGAATAAAAGTCAACATCAGTGAACTTTCTGGGGAAGGTTGGGGAGGGGAGGGGCGGTGGCCCCACTTTAGTCCCCGGTGGCGCTCGGGCTCGTGCTTCGTTGGCTATGCCTGATGCGGCAACTCCAGCATGAGGCCGCCTTGCGCCTCTTCGAGACTCGCCACCGAGACCTTCCATGAAAAGTCCGCGAGGTTGCTGCATAGGTCAAGCTCTGTATGGCCGTATCTTCAATTCTGCAGTCAAGGTGATTCTCGTCTGGTAAAAGGCGACATTCGACCGGTCGCGACCCGATGATTCGATACTCCTTCTGATATGCGTACTTGGGCGTTTTGATAACGAGATTGTGCGGGATGCCCTCAAAGATCTCGCGTATCAGTTTTGGCCCGGGGACGCCATAGGAGATGGGGCCGTGGGCGTAGATGTTCCCGCCGTCGGCGATGTGCCTGTCGGCGAGGCACGCGAAGCTGTCGTACTGTACAATGCCGACCCACCCGTCCGCGCACCCGAACTCCTGGATCATTCGCATCGGGATTTTCACGGCGTTGTCGACGATATCGTTCTCGCGGACCGTGTACATGCAGTAGATGGGCAGGCAGGTATATCCGTAGAGGCACACCCGGGAGCCATGGACGCCTCGAGTGGATCGCCCTGCTCGCCAGGCAGGCCTTGGTAGTAGCCGGCCGCGTTCATGTAGAGACGACCGGTAATCAAGTTGTCTATGTAGGCTTCCTTGGGTGCGAACTTGAGTAGGTATGCGATGCCGTCTTTGAGCATAGCGGATCCTTTCTTGGGTGGAGGTGCCCCGGGCCGCCTTGTGCGCCCCGGTTTCTCATTGCCAAGATAAGGGATATTCTCAGAACCTTCGTGCCGGATTGACGTGGACCTGCGCCGCTTGGGTGTGCTGGCTCATTAGGACGTTAACGCTTGCGCAGCAAAGAGCTTCGGGTGCTATATTCCGACCCGCTACGAAATGGTCTGCTAGTAGATCGGTTATAGTGGCACGCCTCAGCTTGACTGTGCGATGTTCACTTCCTTGTTTGCTTCACGAGCAATACGATGCTGGTCTTCATATTCGAATTCAAGAGATACGCATGTCGATGCATCGAGGTCGAAAACGTAATTGTATCCAGGGACCGAGACGATAACAGATGCGAAGTGGCATGAGTGATCACTGGACTCTTTTTTCATGTTGGAGAGCGCTTCGCGAAGCATTTCCGCGTCAGCAAGAATATTGGACCTGACAAACAACTCGTTTCTCCTAACGGTTTCGTAGTCACCAGAGTCGAGTCTGTCCAGCTTTTTGCGAAGAGCCTCAATAACCGGCTCGAACGAATCAGAACTATTTGGGCCATACAGGACTTCTTTTTCGAAATGCGCTCCACATTGCTCAATAAGTTCGACTCGACGTTTTTCCTGAGAAGAATCATTCTCGTATAGGAGTTTGGAATAGAGGGATTCTGCCTTTCTGCTGTCTTGCGATTGGGAAGCTGTTACCTCGATGCCTAGGGACTGCGCCCGATCGATCAGATCCGGTTTGTCGCTGTAAGCCAAATTGCCATATTTGTTGCTATCGATAAATTGCAGAACATGTCTCGCATAACACTCCCAGATATCGATTTTGGTCCTGCCAAGGATGGGCTTGACGTAGCTTTCGCTATCAATGGGGCTATGCATATGGCTCACTTCTGGTACTCGAATCTCGGGGTTAATGTCTGCCTTATTGTGCGATATTTTTTGTCCTCGCGGCGTCCTATCCTTTTAGAAAAACACTGACTGTTTGGAGGATAGCAATGGAAACAACCGCTGAAGAGTTTGAAGAAAGGCACAGCCTCTTACTGCAAATAGCTGAGGCTTATGCAAATCTTTTGTATACGTATAAGACGCAGCTCGTTGCGGCAGACAACGCCAACGGACTCAACAACCGTTTGTCCGTAATACAGACTGTTTTGACATCGGTTTCCGCTTGTGGCTTTGTAGGTATTTGGCTATCTGGAATGGAAATTGCGGCGCTGGCTGCCGCCGGCCTATCTGTGGTCAGTCTAGCAATAACAATTTATCTTAAAGGGGCAAACTTGAGCGAGAGGGCGAATTGTCATGGCGCCACCGCAGATGCAATTTGGGTGATTCTTCAGGGGTATCTATCACTTCTTGCCGACAGCCGCTCATTTGATTTGGCGGAAATCAGGTCTCGTCGCGATTCTCTTCAAAAGGAAGTTGCTTCAATTTACGCAAAAAGCCCTATGACAAATCCCAAAGCTTATTCAAAGGCCCGTGAAAGCATTGAGGCAGGTAACTGTGGGTTTTCTCCGGTGGAGATAGAACAGATACTCCCTGTCGGATTGAGGGATTTGGTTAGATAACTGAAGGGAACCAGCATGGATGAAAAACAATCTTTTGAGAATTTCTTCGATTCAATTTCGTTAGATTCATTGAGCGAGTATCAATCGTCGATTGAATCACTGACGAAATTATTGAACAAAAAATACTACGGTTCGGATTCTGTCGATGACCATTGTCTCGTGGTTGGGTCAGTTGGTCGGCAAACTGCTGTTTCCGAAACTAGTGATCTTGACCTTTTGTTTGTGTTGCCACAGGAAGTCTATACGAGATTCAATGCCTATGACTCTAATGGGCAGTCAGCGCTTCTCCAAGAAGTCAAAAATACGATTAAAAACCGTTACCCCAAGACTGACATAAAAGGTGACGGACAAGCTGTAGTGATTAATTTCACAGATAGGTTTTATTCGATTGATTTGGTTCCTGCTTTTGAGCAGGACGACGGATCGTTTAAATATCCCGATTCAAATGATGGTGGGTCTTGGAAAAAGACGGATCCTATTCCTGAGCAAGATGCCTGTTCTGTTCTATTTGAAAGGACCGATGGAGATGGCAAAAGGCTCTGCAATGCTCTAAGGGTATGGAAAAATACTCTTGGATTTCATTTTAAGGGCCTGCTCATCGATACTCTTGTTAATAGTTTTTATAACCAGAAAGACCGTTCCAGCGACCCGTATGATCTCTTGTCCGACCTCTTTAAATTTTTGTCCGAGCAAGATCGCGAACAATCTTTTTGGCATGCTCTGGGCAGCAACCAACGGGTTACGAATGATGACAATGGGGCGTTTGTACCAAAAGCCAAGAAAGCTCATGGAAAACTAATCGATGCCACTAGTTCTGATGAAAAAGAGCAAGTTCTCATTGATTTATTTGGAAAGTCGTTTTCCGAAGCTGTTGTCGATGGTTCTTCCGATAGTGAAGAAGCCCAATTTGCTTCCAAGTATGGCGTGGCCATTGAGGAGCGATTTGTCGAGGATATATTTAAGGTTGACATTCGTCGTTCGATGGATATCGATTGCGAAGTTATACAGCGTGGATTTAGACCCTCATTACTTAGGGATATGTTGTCTAGGCATTGTCCTTTGCTACGAAGGCGTTCGCTTCACTTCTTTGTTGTCAATGCTGCTTCTTTTAGGGATTGCACTTTTTACTGGAAAGTTCGCAACCGCGGTGAAGCGGCATTTCAGAGAAACTGCATCCGAGGCGAAATTCAACGTGGCAATAAAGATGGCTTCCATGACGAGAGGACTGATTTTGTTGGCCCACATTATGTCGAGTGCTATGCGGTTAGGAACGGCGTTTGTATAGCACGATCTAGAATTGAAGTTCCTATCAGTTAGCTCAAAGCACGAATTGCGTTTTTTGATCTGGTTGAAGAGGATGTCCTCAGTGATACAGTCGTCGTGCACTTTGCGTGAGGCGGAGACAAAGAAGGGCCGTTGTTCGGTTTCCGACAACGGCCCTTTGACGTTTCCGCGACAACTGGATGTTGTCGCGGATGCCGCTAATGTTGCTAGAACATGCTTTGCAGGGCCTCGCATTTCGGATGTGCTGGGAAAAATCGAAAACCTCCGAGCACAACTCGTATTGTGACGACAAAACCGCAGGTCGTGGAAGGGCAAGACCGAGGTCTGGCCCCCAGATCTCCGTCTTGCCCCGCACTTCCGGATAGACGCAAAATAGGGGCGTTAATGCGCCTGGCGTGGACCGTTATATAGAGTTGCCAATTGGCAACAAGACGAATATAGTTAGCATTATGCTAACTAAGGGGTGGTTATGAATCGAACCAAGCTCCGACCGACATATTCACTTGACGAAGCGAAGTCTTTGGCTCGCTCGGGAAAGATGATTGTAAATGGTAGGGTGCGCAGACACCTGATGAATCAGTTTGGTTATTTGGACATCGATCATTTCCTTGCTGACCTATTTGATTATCTGAAGCCTGACGATTTTAGAAAATCCATCGCGCTCGATATGGATGGGCCTCTGCATGATGTTTACGCAGATGTCTACGTGTGCCGAGGTTTTGAATGCGAGGATTGGTACGTTAAGTTTTCAATTGATTCCGAAGGCAATGCGCATTTAAACGTTTTGTCTGCGAACATCGATGGATACATTCATTAAAGGAGGAGTCATGCGTTGCATGGAATGCGGCAAAGAAATGCAATTTACCACGGCGCCAATGACTGAAATTTACCGTGGCGAGAAAATTACCGTAAAAGGAATTGAGCATTATGTTTGCGAGTGCGGTAACGATGAAATGACTGCTACAGAGGCGACTAAGCTTGCCCATGCACTGGCTTCCCAATATGCTAAGGCTCATGAACTTTTATCTCCCTCGGATATAAAGGATTTGCGCTCTGATCTTGGTTTGACTCAGCATGAGTTTGAGTCGCTATTAGGGGTTTCAAAACCCACGGCGTCTCGTTGGGAGAACGGGGCATCGCAACAATCTATTACCGCAAATAATCTTATGAGGCTCATTCGAGATGTCCCGGAGGCGCGTAAATATCTGGGTCTCTCTTCTGGTGAGACGACCTCAGGACTTAACACATCGCGGTTTTCGGTGATACCAGGAGGAGAGGCTCCAGCTTATAGGGACTCGACTCCTTTGGCAGATGAGAATGCCTTTCGATTGGAGATGTAGATGGAATCGTTACAGAAGCAACGCATTGAATCTCCGCTGATTACGTGCGTGACCAGAAAAGTGGACAGTTTTTCATTTGATGGCGGAGTGACTCCGAAAAAGGGCATCAATAAGTCTGACGTTGAATGCAACGTCCGAAATGCTATTACCAGTGCATTCTCGGACGAAAACGGAGTCAGGTTTCGTCAGCTCAACTTAGTTATTGAGCTTTTACCTGGCGATGAGGGCCATTATTACCGTTCCGAAATATCCGTTTCTGGCATATATCGCGCTCCTGCGAATTTAGATGACGATGCTTTTGACAGAGAAGCACTTAGCACCGGTATGCAGGACCTGTATTCCTATGCAAGAGGCTTTATTGAAAATGTCGCAGCTGGTGGAGTGTGGGGGCCACTTTATCTGCCACAGATTGGATTCACTATCTAGCTCTCGATGTCCCCACATCCTTTGAAAAAGTTCTTAAAACAACCTTAAAGGCGCCCCAGCTCGCGTTGACAGCGTAAAATACGCATGTTTGACTATGAACGAAGTGGATTTTAGGGGAGGGGTGCGCCATGGAGGTGCTGGTTGTTGGCAACACCGCATATGTTGACGATGACTTTTGTGCCAAGGCGTTCCCCGGGGACCATGTCCAGGTCGTCGCTGCCGCGGAAGCGCGCCGCGACGAGTCATCGCCCCATGCCTCGTGGAAAGAGCTTCTGCAACACCTGGATCAGGCCTACGAGTTCGACCGCGTGGTCTACCTATCCAATTACCTTACCCCGCATACCGATACCGTGGGCGATGTCGAGACGCTGCGCTCGGTCTTTCGTGCGTGCGCGGGTCGCCGGATCCAACTGCTGTATGTAGCGGGGCCCGCGGGTGCCGAGGGCGCCGCCGATGCCGCGGGGCGAACGGGCAAGGGCATTATCGCGCACGCAGCCAACGACCTGTGCTGCCACTACGCTGCTCGCGAGGGCGTTCAGACCAAGATTCTGCGCGTGCCGTTCCTGTATACCGCGTCTGCCGCGCTGGAGGACCCGTTTTTGGTGCCGCTGTTCGACGCGTGCTCAACCGGATCGGTCGCTCTGCAGGGCGCGCAGGATGCGGCGTTTCCCCTGCTGTGTGCCGAGGAGCTTGCGGTGCTGGTACGCCGTATCTTCGATAGCTGGGATGGTAACTTTGAGACGCTCGACGTAGCCGATACCTTCCATCACACGGCGGGTGAGGTGGGCGACGCCCTCAAGGCGCTGTTCCCCGGCCTTGCCGTTGCCTATGGCGATTCTGCCGGCTACGCCCTGCCCGCCAGCGACGTCGCTCGCGTGCGCTATGGCTGGTTTCAGCGCTATGACTTGCTGCGCGATCTCTCGACCATTCAAGCTCGCTGGGGCGCTGGACGCATCAAAAAGATCAACCCGCTGCGCGCCGCCATCGACCGCATCCAGATGCGCACGCTGCCTATTAAATGCCTAGAGACGGGCGTTGCCTGGGTTCTGTTCGAGGTATTGGAGCATTTGTTCTCCCAATCGGCCCAGCTCAACGTGCTCGATTATCGCCTGCTCTACGTGGTGCTGATCGGCACGCTGTATGGCTTGGACTTTGGCCTGGTTGCGGCGCTGTTGGCGTCGGTGGGTTTGGCCGCGAGTTACTTCACTCAGTACGGCTATACCTTCCAGGGCCTGTTCTACGAGCCGTCCAACATGGCTGCCGTTTATTGCGTACTTTGTGGTGGGTGCCGTGTGCGGCTATGTGCAGCTGCGCAACAGCGAAGCCATTAGGGCGGAGCGCGATCAAAACGAGCTCGTGCGCAACCGCAATACGTTCCTTACGCAGCTCTACCACGACGCGATCGAGGACAAGCGCGCGTACAGGCGCCAGATCGTGGGTCGCCACGACAGCTTTGGCAAGATCTTTGCCGTGACGCAGGAGCTCGACGTATTCAACCCACGCGACATCTATCGCAAGTGCTGCGAGCTTTTGGGCGAGATCCTCGAGAACGATTCGGTGGCGATCTACCATGTTTCGGGCGGGGCATTTGCACGCCTGGTGGCAGCAAGTCCCGCGATTGCCGAAGATGCCGCGCGCTCGCTCACGCTTGAGCAGCTTGCACCTCTTTTGGGCGACGGGGGTCGTTCGAACCTGTGGGTGAACCGCGAGCTGACGCCGGGGCTTCCCATGTTTGGATACACGATCGAGCGCGACGGGGCACCCGCTGTGTTGATCTTTGTGCGTAGTGCGGCCGAAAACCAAATGACCCTCTATTATCAAAACCTGTTCCGCATCTTGTGCGGGTTGGTCGAAAGCGCGCTGGGCCGTGCCTTTGACTATGAGGCGGTGGCGCAGGATAAACGCTGCGTTGACGGCACTTGCGTGCTCAAGCAGGCTGCCTTTGGCCAAGAGCTCGCGGCGGAGCAGACGCTGGCAGATAGCAAGATGGGGAGTTTTTTGCTCCTGCGCGTGGTACCGGGCATGGAGCCTGTCGGCGAGCTGGTGGGCGCAATTGGGTCGGCAATCCGCGAGAGCGACGCGGCGGGCTTGGTCGACGGCGACGTGCTCTACCTGCTTATGCGCCAGGCAAAGGCATGCGATCTGCCCATTATCCGCGAGCGCCTGAGCGCAAAGCAGATTGCGGTGGAGCCCGTCGACGGCGAGGACATCGTGGAGCTGCTGCAGCACATCTCTTACACCGGTGACGGTGAGGGGGGTGCCGCTTGATCTCGCTTGTCGTTGCTGCCGTCTTGCTGCTGATTCATGCGCTGGTTTGTCTGATGCTGTGGACGCTCATGAAGTTGGGCCTGCTGCCTGTGCGCGGGCATATGCTGGCTGTGATAGTGCTGGTGCCGCTGTGGGGCCCGTTGCTGGTGGTTCTGCTATCGGTCCGCGGCGCGGTGTTTGGCGAGGGGCTGAAAGAGTCTGCGCTGGAGTCGCTGCGCTTCAACGACGACCTGCATCGCAGCATCCTAGTGCACGAACGTGATGCCGATGCAGGCGTAGTGCCGCTCGAGGAGGCGCTCATCGTCAACGACCCGGCAGAACGGCGCCGCCTAATGCTCTCCATGCTCACCGAGGAGCCCGACGCGTACCTGGCGCAGCTGCAGGCGGCTAAGCTTAACGACGACGTTGAGGTGGCTCACTATGCCGCGACGGCGGTGGCGCAGATCTCCAAGGAGTCCGACCTTAAACTGCAGCAGCTGGAGCGTGCCTTTAAGACGGACCCGAGCGCGCAAAACCTCAACAAATACTGTGATTTTCTTGGTGAATACTTGGGCTCGGGCTTGGCCGAGGGGCGCGTGGCTCAGATTCAGCGCCAACAGTACGCGCGCCTGCTTGCGCGTCGCTGCGAGCGCGAGGATACCCTTGAGCTGCGCATTCGATACGCGTCGGCGCTGGCCGATGTCGGACAGATCGACGAGGCGCAAGCCGTGACTGACCAGCTGGTGCTTGACGTGCCCGACGAGCAGGAGGTTTGGATGCTTTGCCTGCGCCTGGCCGTGATGCGCCGCGACGGTGAAGAGGTCCACCGTGTGATCGACGCGATTGACAAGCAACATGTGTATTTGAGCGCCGACAACCGCGAGCAGCTGGCGTTTTGGCGCGACGGGGAGGAGGCCCGATGAGCATGGTGCAGCATATCCGCGACCGTGCAGGCCGCTTTCGTTGGATGGGACTCCTCGTGGTGTGGGCGGTCTTTATTGCCATGGCCGCCGTGCTGCTGGTGGAACGTGCCGGCGTGCAGTACAGTGCGGGTCAGCATAAGCTGGGGATGCTTGCCGCCAACGATGCGGTGCCTGCCTCCTCGGCAATCTTTGGCCAAAAGCCCACGTGCCTGGTCATTACCGATTCCGATCAAGCGGGCGTCGAGGACGTAAAGGAGCAGTTCGACCAGATCCTGCTCGACATGAAGATCGCGCACCGCGACGTTGACCTTGCCCTGGATGGCGCGGATGCCATTCCCTCGCTGACCTCCTTCGATCGCGTGATTTTGCTCATGCCGTCGCTTGATGGGCTCAGTACGCACCTGAGCGACATTATGAGTTGGGTGAGTGCCGGCGGTTCGCTTATGCTCGCCATGCCGCCGGATAACTCGAGCTATCTGCAAGTGATTGCCTCCAAGCTTGGCATTGAATCGGCCGGATATGACTATGTAAAAGCCGAAAGCATTGTGCCGAGTGAGGACTTTATGCTGGGCGGGGGAGAGCGCTACGAGCTCTCGGACCCCTTTGATTCGTCGCTTTCGGTATCGCTGCGCGAGACGGCTCGTGTGTGGGCTATGACCGGCGATGCGGGCGCCCCGCTCATTTGGTCCAATGACTGCGGTAGCGGGCGCACCGTGGTGTGCAATATCGGTATCTATGACAAGGTCATGCGCGGTTTTTACGCCGCGGCGATCAGCCTGCTGGGTGATGCCACGGCCTATCCGGTCATCAACAGCGCCGTGTTCTATTTGGACGACTTTCCTAGCCCCGTGCCCTCGGGCGATGGTACTTATATCAAGCGTGACTACGGCCTTTCCATTGCGGATTTTTACACTAAGGTCTGGTGGCCCGATCTGCAAAAGCTCGCGCAAAAATACGGCATTCGCTATACCGGCGTGATGATCGAAAACTACGAGGACGCGGTCAACCAGACCGAGCCCGCGCGCCAACCCGATACCACGCAGTTCCGCTATTTTGGCGGCATGCTGCTGCAGATGGGCGGAGAGCTGGGCTTTCACGGCTACAACCATCAGCCTCTGGCGCTCTGGGACACCGACTACGGCACGCTGTACGTCTACAAGACCTGGAAGAACAAAGAGACGCTCGTCGCTTCGCTCAACGAACTTATCGCGTTTCAGGACGAGGTCCTGCCCAACGCTCACGGCTCGGTTTACGTACCGCCGTCGAATATCCTTTCGGCCCGAGCGCGCAAGCTCATCGGCACCGACGTTCCGCGCATTAAGACCATCGCCAGTACGTACTTTGAGGACGGTACCGACCTGCCGTACGTGCAGGAGTTTGGCGTGGCGAGCGACGGCATTGTGGAGCAGCCGCGCATTGTCTCGGGCGGCATGGTCGACGATTCCTATATGCGCCTGGCCGCCGTGTCCGAGCTCAACATGCACTACGTGAGCACGCACTTTATGCACCCGGACGACCTTTTGGACCCCGATCGCGGAGCCAAGGAGGGCTGGGAGGTCTACAAGGGCGGCCTGGTCGACTTCCTGGAGTGGCTTACCAAATCCGCGCCCGACCTGCGGCACCAGACGGCGTCGGAGTGCTCCGGTGCCATCCAGCGCTTTTCGTCGGTTACGGTGAACGTGGATACCAGTGCGGATGCCTGGACGCTCAGCCTGGGCAATTTCCACGACGAGGCGTGGCTCATGTTCCGCGTTAATAATGGCGAGCCGGGTGCGGTGACGGGTGGCGAACTGACGCACCTTACGGGCAATCTGTATCTGCTCAAGGCAAATGATAAGACCGTGACGATCGAGCGCAAGGAGGGTGGCGATAAATGAGAATCTGCTTGGTACTCGAGGGTTGCTACCCCTATGTGCACGGCGGCGTATCTACCTGGATGCATGGCTATATCCAGGCCATGCCCGAGCACGAGTTTGTGCTGTGGGTGATCGGCGCGCATGCTGCCGACCGTGGCAAGTTTGTCTACGAGCTGCCCGGCAACGTGGTCGAGGTGCACGAGGTGTTCCTGGACGATGCCCTGCGGCTTTCGGGCGAGCAACATGAAGCCAGTTTTAACGACCGTGAGCGCGAGGCGCTACGCCGTCTGGTGTCGCTCTCCAATCCGGACTGGGACGTGTTATTCGATATCTTCCACCGCCGTCGCGTGCATCCGCTCTCGTTTTTGCAGAGCCGCACGTTTATGGATATCTTTCGCGACGTGTGCCTGGCCGAGTATCCCTACACGCCCTTTGCCGATGCATTTCATACCATGCGCTCCATGTTGCTGCCCGTGCTCTACCTGTTGGGCAGCGAGGTGCCGGTGGCCGATGTGTACCATGCCATCTCGACCGGCTACGGTGGCCTGCTCGCCTGCCTGGGCTCAAGCGTTCACCATGCGCCGGTGCTGCTGACCGAGCATGGCATCTATACCCGCGAGCGCGAGGAAGAGATCATTCGCGCCGATTGGGTGGTGCCGTCATTTAAGGACCGCTGGATTCGCTTTTTCTACCTGCTTTCGGAGGAGATCTATCGCCGCGCCTTCCGTGTGACGAGTTTGTTCCATAACGCCCGCAAGATGCAGATCGATATGGGCTGCGATGCGGACAAATGCCTGGTCATCCCCAACGGCATCCAGTTCGACCGCTTTAAGGACATCCCCTTAAAGCCCGATGACGGCTGGGTGGACATTGGCGCGGTAGTGCGTCTGGCTCCCATCAAGGACGTCAAGACCATGATCTATGCCTTCTTTGAGTTGCACGAGCGCCTGCCCAAGGTGCGCCTGCACATCATGGGCGGCGTGGACGACGAGGAGTACGGCGCCGAGTGCCACGCGCTGGTCGAAACCCTGGGCGTGCGCGACCTGATCTTTACCGGCCGCGTCAACGTGGTCGAGTACATGGAAAAGCTCGACTTTACCATTTTGACGAGCATCTCCGAGGGCCAGCCGCTCAGCGTGCTGGAGTCGCTTGCAGCGCGCCGTCCCTGCGTGACGACTGAGGTGGGCTGCTGTCGCGAGCTTCTCGAAGGCGCCCCGGGCGACGACTTTGGCGTGGCGGGTTTTGTGACGCCGCCTATGTATCGCAAGGGCTTGGCCGATGCCATGGAACGCATGTGCACAAGCCGCGCTCGTCGCATTGAGATGGGGGAGCGCGGCCAGCGTCGCGTTGCCACGTACTTCTTGCACGAGCAGATGCTCGCCAACTATCGCGCGCTGTACGACGAGACGGCGCAAGCGTTTGACCTGCCCAGAGAGGGGGAGTAGCCGGTGGCCGGAATCGGTTTTGAGCTCAAGCGCCTGTTTAGGCGCAAGGGTCTGTTTGCCACGATGCGCGCCTATGGCTACGCTGGCATTGTGTGCACGGGCCCCATGCTGCTGGGCGTGCTGCTCCAGGTGGGTATCTTGGTGCTGTGCGGTCTGTGGGGTGTGGGCCGTGCCAACCAAGATCTGCTGGTGTGCATGGTGACCTATACGCTGCTGGCGTCGCTCACGCTCACGAGTTTTTTCTCTATGCCGGTCATGCGCTTTTTGGCCGACATGCTCTTTGCCGAGCGCGAGGATGAGATCCTGCCTTCGTTTTGGGGGTCTAATGCCATCATGCTCGTTGCGGGCACCGTGCTCTACGGCGTCTTTTTGCTGTTCTCGGGCGCCACGCTGCTGCAGGGACTGCTGTGCCTGTGGCTGTTTAACATTATGATTCTCAACTGGAACGGCATGAGTTACCTCACGGCCATCAAGGATTACCGCGGTATCCTATGCAGCTTTGCGGTTGCCATTGGCGTGGCGTGCCTGTGCGCCCTGGCCGCGCTGGCGCTGGGGCTGCCGCCGGTCGAGGGCCTTTTGGCGTCAATTGCTCTGGGCTACGGCGTCATGCTCGCCTGGGATGTGGTACTGCTTGTACCGGTATTTCCACGGAGTGACCGGAGTCCCTGGCGTTTTTTGCGCTGGCTCGACCAATTTATGCCGCTTGCGCTTACGGGGCTGTTTACCAACTTGGGGCTTTTCGCACACCTGGTTATTATCTGGGCGGGCCCTATTGGCGTGCAGATCAAAGGTCTGTTTTACGGGGCTCCTTACCATGACGTGCCGGCACTCATTGCGTTTTTGACCACACTCGTCACGACCGTCAACTTTGTGGTCTCGGTCGAAGTTAATTTCTATCCGCGCTATCGCGACTACTACAGCCTGTTCAACGATGGCGGCGTGGTAGGCGACATTGTGGTGGCCGAGGAGGAGATGCTCTCCACGCTTAACAGCGAACTGCGCTTTTGTGCGCTCAAGCAGCTGTTTGTGACCGCGGCGGTCATCTCGCTCGAGACCACAGTGCTCTCGGCCCTGCCGCTGGGCTTTAACAACCTGATGCACGGGTATTTTCGCACGCTATGCGTAGGCTACGGCCTGTATGCCGTGGGCAACACGATCCTGCTTATCTTGCTGTACTTTACCGACTACAAGGGAGCCGTTCTGGCCTCGGGCCTGTTTGCCGGTGTGGCAGGGCTGGCGACCGCCGTGTCGTTGCTTTTGCCGCAGCAGTTTTACGGCTTTGGCTTTTTGTTGGGTGCAGCGGTGTTTTTTATCGTGGCGCTGCTGCGGCTCGATACCTATACCGCCAACTTGCCGTATCGTATCCTGAGCCAGCAGCCCATTGTGGCTATTGACAAGACGGGCTGGTTTACCGAACTTGGCCGGGTGCTCGACCGTGTTGAGCAACGCTACGAGGACAAGCGCGTGGGCGGTGATCCGCGCAGTGCGTTTGAACGTATGGTGGTTCGCCTGTTCCAAAAACATTGGGGAGGTTCTGATGATCGATAAGTTGATGTCTCGCCGCTGCCTGATCGAGGCGGCTGCCGGCGCGCTGTTGCTTTCGGGCTGCTCGTCTCAGGACGAATCCTCGACTAAAAAGGTCAAAAAGCAGGACAAGATTAAAAAGGCCGAGGCCTCCGACCAGTCCAAGCACCTTCGCGATAAGGACGAGCTGTACGAGGTCTACGACGACTCGGGCATTGTGACCATGTACCTGACGGTCTCGCGCGGTAACAGCTCCGAGAACACCGACCACAGCTGGGCCGAGATCAATACGTACTCGGTGTATGACTATGCCGACATGGCCGTGACGCGCTATCAGGTTATGGGCCTGCTGCAGCCGGGCGACGAAGACGGCCCGGTGGCCGGCGAGGTTGGCTATGGCGATGAAGCGCCCAATGCCACTGTGCAGGTGCGCGGTCAGACTTCGAGCATGAACTCGCAAAAGAATTACAAGGTGGAGCTCAAAAAAGGCAAGGGCACCTGGCGCCAACAGCGCGCGATTGCGCTCAACAAGCACATGGGCGAGGGTATGCGTTTTCGTAACAAGATGGCCTACGACCTTATCCGTGGGATTCCCCAGATGATGGGCCTGCGCACGCAGTTTGTGCATCTGTGGGTGTGCGACCAGACCGAAAAGTCCAACGACACCTTTGAGGACTACGGCCTGTTTACGCAGGTGGAGCAGCTCAACAAGACGGCGCTTAAGGCGCACGGCTTGGATAAGAACGGGCATCTGTATAAGGTGAACAGCTTTGATTTCCATCGCTACGAGGACACCATTAAGCTTGCCGATGATCCCGACTACAACCAGGCAAGCTTTGAAGGCATGCTCGAGATTAAGGGCGATACGGACCACACCAAGCTCATCGAGATGCTCGATGCGCTCAACGACGAATCGCAAAAGATCGATGACGTGCTCGACACCTACTTTGATACCGAGAACCTGGTCTATTGGATGGCGTTTCAGATCCTGACGGGCAACTGCGATACGCAGAACCGCAACTGCTATCTGTACAGCCCGCTCAACTCAAATACCTGGTACTTTTTGGATTGGGACAACGATGGCGTGCTGCGTAAGCTTGAGCTGAGCCTGAAGGGGTTTTCGGACTATGCGAGCTGGGAGCGCGGCGTAAGCAACTACTGGGGCAACGTGCTGTTTAACCGCGCGTTGCGCAGCAAGTCGTTCCGCAGCGAACTCGACCGTGCCGTCAAGGACTTGCGCTCGTATTTAACCGAGGAGCGCCTGAGCAAGATGATCGAGCATTATCGCGAGGTCACGGAGCCGCTTGTCTTTGCTGCACCCGACCTGGAGCATCTGCCCGTGACCAAGGACGAATACGAGCAGATTGCCGCGGCGATTCCGTCCGAGATCGAGGAGAACTATAAGAGCTTTCGCGAGAGCTATAAAAAGCCCATGCCGTTCTACATTGGCGTGCCGCAGATCGATAACGGCAAGCTGCGCATTAACTGGGATGCGTCCTACGACTTTGAGGCGCGCGATATTCGCTACACCGTAGAGCTTGCGCGCGACTATGCCATAAGCGATGTGGTCTTTAAGGCCGAGGACGTGCTGCTTCCCGAGGTGACCTGCGATGCGCCCGATACCGGCCAGTATTTTGTGCGCGTGCGTGCCACCAACTCCGACGGCTTTACGCAAGATGCGTTTGACTACTATGTGACCGACGACGGCAAGCACTATGGCATGAAGTGTTTTTACGTGCAAGACGGCGGTAAGGTCGTGGAGGACACGTATGAGGAGGGCTAGCGCTCTGTTTGAGCGCCTGGCGGCACCTCCCGCGCGTACCACGCAGGAGCGTTACCGCCACGAGCTCAAATATCTCATTAACGAGGGCGAACACGCCGCGCTTGCCTGTCGCATGGCGCCGGTGTTTAAGCTGGACAAGCATGCGCGGGCAGGTGGTTACACCATTCGCAGCCTGTACTTTGACGACTACTGCAACTCGGCCTACGAGGAAAAAGACGCCGGTATTCTCATGCGCAAAAAGTATCGCGTGCGCATCTATAACGGCAGCGACAAGGTGATTAAGCTCGAGCGCAAAAAGAAGTACGGCAGCTGGATCTACAAGGAGGACGCGCCGCTCACGCGTAGCGAGTTTGAGCAGATTCTGGCCGGTGACTACGACTTTTTGCTGAGGAGCCCCTATCCGCTCTGTCGCGAGTTCTACATCGAGTGCATCTGTAATATGATGCGCCCGCGAACCATCGTGGACTACGAGCGCGAGCCGTGGGTGATGGACGAGGGCACCGTGCGCATTACCTTTGATAGCAACGTGCGTGCGGCGGTGGGGAGCTTTGACATCTTTGACGCGACGTTGCCCGCGTTGCCCGTGCTGGAGCCCGGCAAGCTGGTGATGGAGGTCAAGTATACCGAGTTTTGCCCGCAGCTGGTGCGCGATATGGTGCCGCCAGGTGCGGCCGAACTCACGGCGGTCTCTAAGTACTGCCTGTGTTATGACAAGACCGCCTACCTGCGCGGTTTTAACTACTGGGAATCGGATTTTGGGAACCGAGGGGATATTTAAACCATGAGCACCAGGGACTTTTTTAAGAACTCCGTCTTGGAGGCGTTCGGTCAGGTCGACCCTGCCAAGATCGGTCTTTCGCTGCTCGTGGCGCTCGCCATGGGCATCCTGATCTATTACGTGTACAAGCGCTTTTTTACCGGCGTGGTCTATTCGCGCAGTTTTGCCGTGACGCTCGTGGGCATGTGTGTGCTCACCTGCATGGTCACGCTCGCGATCTCGACAAACGTGGTCATCTCGCTTGGTATGGTCGGTGCTCTGTCTATCGTCCGTTACCGTACGGCGGTCAAGGACCCGCTCGACCTGCTGTATCTGTTTTGGTCCATTACCACGGGCATTACGGCGGGAGCCGGTATGTATGCGCTCGTGGGACTCACGGCGGTGGTGATCGTGGTGATGATTGCCGGCTTTGCGAGCCACCAGGACAAGGCGCGCGTGTACATGATGGTCATCCACTACACGGGTCAGACCACCGGCGACGATATCGTGCGTGCATTTGGGCGCACCAAGTTTTCCGTCAAGTCCAAGACGATGCGCGGCGACAAGGTCGAGATGGCCGTTGAGGTGTTCTCGGACGGCGTGGATATGCCCTATGCCGACGCCATCCGCGCGCTCGACGGCGTGGAGGACCTGACGTTGATCCAATACAACGGCGAGTACCACGGCTAATTTTGTTCCGGCGTTCTGCCGAACGCCGGACCGGTCGACGCTGCGCGGGCATCTGCCGGGCGATCTGCCGCTCAAACCGTCGCTCGCGTACATAAAGTACGCTTCGCTCCTCTTTCGCGGCACCTCGCCACGACAGCTGCTCGCTCGCTGACGTTTGCTCGATCTGGGCGGTTGAAATGATCCGCTGAGACCTTTCCAGTCGAATATTTTTCGGGCGAGGGTTGGGTATCATGGTGAAAGCGATTTCAACGACAGGGGTGCTCGTGGTAAAGATGAAAGATGTGGCCGAGCTGGCCGGCGTTTCGAGCGCCGCCGTCTCGCGCTACCTCAACGGTGGATATATCTCGGCGGACAAGGCCGAGCGCATTAAGCAGGCAATCGAGTTGACCGGATATGTGCGATCCAGCCAGGCTCGCGCGCTGCGCACCGGCTCCACCAAGCTCATCGGCGTCATCGTGCCCAAGATCAACTCGGAATCCGTGAGCCGCATTACTGCCGGTATTGGCCAGGTGCTCGGTCGTCGTGGCTACCAGATGCTCCTTGCCAACACCGACAACGCGGCCGATCGTGAGCTCGAATACCTCGATTTATTCCAAAACCACCCGGTCGATGGCATTGTGCTGGTGGCTACTATTATCACCGACGAGCACCGTCGCGCGATTGAGTCGTGCCGCGTGCCCATCGTACTGATCGGCCAGAATGTCGAGGGCGCGGCGTGCGTCTATCACGACGATTACGAGGCCGCCTTTGAGCTGGGCCATGCGCTTGCGGGCCGCGTGGACGGCAAGATCGCCTACATTGGAGTTACCGAAGAGGACCGCGCGGCCGGTTATGACCGCCGTCGCGGTTTTGAGGCCGGCTTGCGCGCCGCGGGTAACCCGCTCGATGCCGCCTTGATTCGCCTGGGCTCGTTTACGTTCGACTCGGGCTATGGTGCGGCGCGTGAGCTGCTTTCCGTCGCTCCCGATGTTTCGTTTATCGCCTGCGCGACCGATACCATGGCGGCGGGCGCGCTACGTGCTATCGATGAGGTTCGCGGCATGGGCGAGGGCATACACCGTGTGAGCGGTTTTGGCGACAACGCGTTTTTACGCGCGCTGACGGGCGGCATTCCCACCGTGCACTATGGCTACCTGACCAGTGGCGTCGAGGCGACCAATATGTTGCTCAACACGCTCGATGGCGTGGAGGGGGAGAGCGGTCTAAAGACGCTCAAGCTCGGCCATCAGCTTATGAATGTCTAGGTTTTGGGCACGTCTGCATGCCTCTGAGTCGCCTGCTTTTGTCTCAAAACTACCTTTCGCCGGCTTTTTCCTACCGTTCACCCTACTATGAAAACGATTACAGACATATGAAACTGAAAACGATTACAGTGTAAGTGTCAAAGCTGGCCGGGTGTACATGCGCCCGTTGGAGGAAAGGGAAGTCATGGACTACCGCAAATTAGCCCAAGAGGTGCTCGACAACATCGGTGGCGCCGACAACGTGGTTTCGGCCGCACACTGTGCCACGCGTCTTCGCCTGGTGATTGCCGATAATTCCAAGGTTAATAAGGAGGCCATCGAGAACGTCGACGGCGCCAAGGGCGTCTTTGAGGCCCAGGGCCAGCTCCAGATTATTTTTGGCACCGGCACCGTTAACAAGGTCTACGAGGAGTTCATCGCGCTCAGCGGCGTCGAGGCTGCCACCAAGGCCGAGGTCAAGGAGGCCGCGGCGCAGCAGCAGAACATCTTTATGCGTGCCATCAAGGTGCTCGGCGACGTCTTTGTCCCCATCATCCCCGCCATCGTGGCTTCGGGCCTGCTGCTGGGCATTATGAGCGCCCTCAACTTTATGGCCTCCAACGGCTTTATCGCGCTCGACACCAATAACTTTATCTACAAGATTGCCGACCTGGTCTCGGGCACGTCCTTTGGCATTCTGCAGATCCTGATCGGCTACTCCGCCGCTAAGGCCTTTGGCGCCAACCCGTATCTGGGCGCTGTCGTCGGCGGTGCGTTCATCAACTCCTCGCTGCAGAGCGCTTACACGGTTGCCTCCGAGGGCGTTCAGACCATGGTCACCGTCATTCCCGGCGTGTACAGCTTTGAGTGGGTCGGCTATCAGGGCCATGTGATCCCCATCGTCATCGCCTGCGCCATTCTGGCCTTCCTCGAGAAGCGCCTGCACAAGATCGTTCCCGAGATGTTCGACCTCTTTGTGACCCCGCTTGTCTCCGTGTTCGTGACCGTGCTCGTGACGCTCGTTGCCGTCGGCCCCATCTTCGTGTGGGCCGAGAACGCCATCCTCGGTCTGATCCAGGCCCTGCTGACCCTGCCCTTCGGCATCGGTTCCTTTATCGTCGGTCTGTTCTATGCCCCCACGGTCGTTACCGGTATCCACCAGATGTACACCGCCATCGACCTGGGCCAGCTCGCCCAGTACGGTGTGACCTACTGGCTGCCCATTGCCAGCGCTGCCAATATCGCCCAGGGTGGCGCAGCGCTCGCCGTTGCCTTTAAAACCCGCGATGCCAAGATCAAGGGCCTGGCGCTTCCTTCGGCTCTGTCCGCCTTCATGGGCATTACCGAGCCTGCTATCTTTGGTGTGAACCTGCGCTTCTTTAAGCCCTTCATCGCCGGTTGCATCGGCGGTGGCTGCGGCGCCCTGGTCTGCGCGCTCACTTCGCTGGCTGCCTCCGGTACGGGCGTTACCGGTATCTTCGGTATCCTGCTGTGCCTGGCCCAGCCCGTGCAGTACGCGATCATGTTTGCGGTCGCCGCGCTTGTTTCCTTTGCCGTCTCATTTGTCCTGTACAAGGACGAGCCCAAGGCTTCCGAGCAGGCCTAAGAGCTTTTGATTGAGGGGATGCCCGCGGGTTGTATGCTCGCGGGCGTTTCCCGTATCTGGTGTCGATCTCTGGCGCCTTGTAACTTTCGATCCGTTAGGACTTTGATATGTCTAATGCACTTGGTCGCGATCTTGCAAAGCTGGTTGCCGCTGTTGACGCTGCCGCCTCTGAGTGCGGTCATGGCGCGTATGACCAGCGCTTCCATATTATGCCGCCGGCGGGCTGGCTCAACGACCCCAACGGTCTTTGCCAGGCGGGCGGGGTGTTCCATGCCTATTTTCAATATGCGCCCTTTGATGTCGAGGGCGGCGTTAAGGTCTGGGGTCATGCGACGAGTCGCGATCTTATGACGTGGGACTACGTTGGCGCCCCGCTGCTGCCCGACGAGCCGTTCGATTGCCACGGTGTGTATTCGGGCTCCGCGCTTGCCGAGGACGGCCACATTCGCGTACTGTACACGGGTAACGTTAAGCTTTCCGATGCAGACGGCACGTACGACTACGTCAATACCGGCCGCCGCGCCGATACTGTTTATGTCGAGAGCGTTGATGGCCTTGCCGGTCGGGAGTTCAGCCAAAAGCGCGTGGTGCTGACGTCCGAGGATTATCCCGAGGATTTGACCTGCCACGTGCGCGACCCCAAGGTGTGGCGTGACGCGGACGGGCGTTATCACATGGTGCTGGGCGCGCGTCGTCGCGTGGATGGGCCGCATGTCGATAGTCGATTTTGCGCCATGCACGGCGAGGGCGCCGGTCGCGATGTGGGCGAGATCCTGGTGTATGGCTCGGCCGATATGCTGAGCTGGGAGCTCGAGAGCCGTGTGTTTACGCCCGAGCGTTTTGGCTTTATGTGGGAGTGCCCGGGATATCTTGAGCTTAAGGCCGATGACGGTGTGCTGGTGAAGTTCCTGTCCTTCTCTCCTCAGGGGCTTGAGGGCGGTCGTTGGGACCGCGGCAACGTATATGCTGCTGGCTACATGCCTGTAACGGGCGACATTACAGGTGGCAAGGATGCTTATGAGCTGGGCGAGTTCCGCCTGTGGGACGCCGGTTTTGACTTCTATGCTCCGCAGGAGTTCACGGCCGAGGATGGTCGCCACATTCTGATCGGCTGGATGGGCATGCCCGATGAGCCGACCTATGGCAACGCACCCACCGTGGTGTGCGGCTGGCAGCACTGCATGACGGTGCCGCGTGAGCTTACAGCCGGTGACGGCGGCGTGGTGCTGCAGCAGCCGACGCGCGAGATCGAGCGCCATTATGCCTCGGTGCGTGTGGGGGAGGGCTCGTTGGAGGTTGCCGGCGATACCTGCTTTGACGTTGTTGTCGACGGTGTCGACGGCGCGTTTACCACAACCGTTGATGGCGAGCTAAGGCTGTCGTTTATGCCTGCCGAGGGCGAACTGCCCGCGCGCTTTGAGATGCGATTTACCGATGAGAGCCGCGCTTCTGCCGGCTGCGGTCGCACCGTGCGTTGGGAGCCCGTCGACGAGGTTCGTAACGTGCGCATTGTTGGCGATGTTTCGTCGGTCGAGGTGTTTGTGAACGATGGCGCACTCGTGTTTTCGACGCGCATCTATCCCGAGGCCTATGGCGTGACCGTTGACGCTCCAGGCGCGAACGTGACCTATCACACGCTCAACATCTAGGCGATTGGTCGTCTATCGGCGCTATACTGCAGCCGTTGCCCACGATGCGGGGAACACCCGCATCGTGGGTTTTTGCTTATGAAGGGACGGTGCCGCGTGGATGTACAGCAGCTAGAAGAGGCCTGGGCTTTGAGGTCCAGTGCGCGCGAGGCGCGTCTTGTTGCGGCCCCGCATGTGCCGGCGGCGCTGTCGCAGCTGGGGATTGTGCGTCCCGGTGACCACCTGTTGGCCTTTGCGGACGACTTTGCCGATGCGTTTGCGCACGGCTTTGATGCCTGCGACGTTGTGCTGGTGGGGGAGCCGTCGGTTGCGGCGTTTACCGCCGCGTCCGAGAACTTTGATGCTTTGCTTGATGCTGAGGGGCCGCACCTGTGGTGGTTTGTCAACTCCATCGGCGGGTTTGGTCTTCGCGTGCCCGATCTTCGTACGCTGGGCCGGGCGGCGCGTGAGGCCCATGCGCTGTTGGTTGTTGACAACACCGTGGCGTCGGCTTTTGGCTGCGATCCGCTGCGGCTGGGTGCCGTGCTGTCGCTCGAGGCGCTTGACCGCGTGTGTGCTGGTAAGGCACCGCGCAAGCTCGTTGCCGCTTCGGTGGTGCGCTCGCAGCTCAAGCGCCATCGTGTGGATGCCGCGGCTGAGTGCGCGCACGCGTTGTTTGCAGGCTGCGTTGCTTTGGCACTCGACCTTTCTACCGAGGAGGCCGATGTGCTGGAGCGGGGGCTTTCCTCGCTCGACGCCCGCATGCAGGCGCATTTCGATCGCGCCCGTGCGCTGGCCGAGTATCTGGCCGCCAACGAGATGGTGCGCAACGTGCGCTATCCCGGGCTGAGCTCGCATCCCGACCATGCGGTTGCGACGGGAATCCTCGAGCACGGCTTTGGCCCGGTAGTTGAATTTGACCTTATTGAGCGTAGCGCGGGAGAGCTGTTCGACGCTTTGCCGGGGGAGTTTCGTACATCGCCCGCCGGCGGCGCAACGACGCGCCTTTCGGCCCCGCGCGGCAAGCAGGGGAGCACCATCCGCCTCTTCGCCGGCACCGACAACCCACTGGTTGTAGCGTCAACCCTAGACAACGCCCTTCGCAACTAGCTAAATCATCCTCAACTCCATAAGTTGCGGTGAAATAGGGATTGATTTACGGCTTTATCGGCATAAACAGTCCCTATTTCACCGCAACTTATGAGAAGGGGTTGTGCAGCTATAAAGCCCCGTCCCAAATTGGCTACTCTTTGATGCTGGCGATGAGGTCGTTGGCTTTGGTGGCAATGACCTTGTTTATGTCGGCCTGCAGCTCCTCGTAGACCGCTATGGCTCGCTCGCCGGCGGGGGTGAGCGTGGATCCGCGGGCGCCGTCGCGCTCGATGAGCTTGCAGCCCAGCTGGCCTTCGGCCTCGTTTACGATGCGCCATGCCTTGGAATACGCCATGCCCATGCTTTTGGCGGCGCGGTTGAGCGAGTGCTCCCGGGCAATACCCTGCAGCAGCAAGACGCAGCCATGACCAAACACGCCCGGCAGGTCTTTGTCGCACGCTTGAATGACCAACTTTGCCGTCGTCTTGTACTTCATACGCTCCACGTCTCTCCGCTAAAGTGTTTGCTGGGCAAACGCAAAGCCTGCGTCAAACCCTCGTGTGCTCTTCTTAAATCATGCATTGTAGCAGTCAAAGTGCGTTAAGATACTTCCCCAGTATTGGGCGCCCAAGGTTGGGCTGGGTCCTACGAGGCCTGCAGCCGACCGGTCGCATGGAAAAAGGAGAAACATGGCTACGTTCTTTCCCGGTGAGTCCCACACGTTTTCGGAGTATCTGCTGGTCCCTGGCTATTCGTCCTCGCAGTGCATCCCCAACAACGTCTCTCTTAAGACGCCGCTAACCCGCTTCAAGCGCGGTGAGAAGCCGGCAATCACCCTGAACATCCCCATGGTTTCCGCCATTATGCAGTCCGTCTCGGGCGTCGACATGGGTGTCGCGCTCGCTACCGAGGGTGGCCTGTCCTTCATTTACGGTTCTCAGACCCCTGAGTCCGAGGCTGCTATGGTTAAGGCCGTTAAGGATCACAAGGCTGGTTTCGTTCAGTCCGATTCCACGCTGACCCCCGACATGACCATGGAGCAGGTCATCGAGCTCAAGGAGAAGACCGGCCACTCCACCATGCCGGTCACCGACGATGGCACTCCCAAGGGCAAGCTCCTGGGCATCGTCACCAGCCGTGACTATCGCCCCAGCCGCGATGACCACCAGAAGAAGGTCTCCGAGTTCATGACCCCGCGCGAGCAGCTCATCGTGGGCGACAAGAACATCAGCCTCAAGGTTGCCAACGACGTCATCTGGGACAACAAGCTCAACGCTCTGCCCATTGTCGACGACAACGATCACCTCATGGGCATCGTCTTCCGCAAGGACTACGACAGCCACAAGACCAATCCCAACGAGCTGCTCGATAACGACAAGCGCTATATGGTCGGCGCCGGTATTAACACCCGCGACTATGCCGAGCGCGTGCCGCTGCTCATCGAGGCTGGCGCCGATGTCCTATGCATCGACTCTTCCGAGGGCTTCAGCGAGTGGCAGAAGCGCACCATCGAGTGGATTCGCGCCAACTACGGCGAGGACGTCAAGGTCGGTGCCGGTAACGTCGTCGACGCCGAGGGCTTCCGCTTCCTGGCAGACTGCGGTGCCGACTTCATCAAGGTCGGTATCGGCGGTGGCTCCATCTGCATCACCCGCGAGACCAAGGGTATTGGCCGTGGCCAGGCCACCGCGCTGATCGACGTCTGCCGCGCTCGTGACGAGTACTACGAAGAGACCGGCGTCTACGTGCCCGTGTGCTCCGACGGCGGTATCGTCTACGACTACCACATGACGCTCGCCCTTGCCATGGGTGCCGACTTTATGATGCTGGGCCGCTACTTTGCTCGCTTCGATGAGAGCCCGACCGAGCGCGTCAACGTGAACGGTCAGTACATGAAGGAGTACTGGGGCGAGGGTTCTGCACGTGCCCGCAACTGGCAGCGTTACGACCTGGGCGGCGCCGCGAAGCTCAGCTTCGTCGAGGGCGTCGACTCCTACGTTCCCTACGCCGGTTCCCTCAAGGACGGCGTGGGCGGCACGCTCTATAAGGTCAAGTCCACGATGTGCAACTGCGGTGCCCTCTCGATCCCCGAGCTCCAGGAAAAGGCACGCCTGACCCTGGTCAGCTCCACCTCCATCGTCGAAGGCGGCGCCCACGACGTTGTCGTGAAAGACTCTCAGCAGTCTGTGTCCTACCGCTAAGATAAGAGCTGCACATAAAGGTTGAGTATCAACCACGTTATTTAGATAAAGCGAGATGCCTGCAAGTCGCAGGCATCTCGCTTGTCGTATTTGCTATCATCATGCGAGTTAACGATGTGGCGGGGCGTTCTTACCTTTGCTCGCTGCAAGTTCCGCACGAGCCGAAGAGCACTTAATGTGCTCTTCGTGCGAGCAGGACTGTCCGCAGCAGCGAGTAAAGGTAAGAACGCCCCGCCCCAACCCAGCTAACAAAGGAGCTGATATGTGCGATTGCACAGATCATAAGGATGAGATCCCTGTCTACGACGCGCAGGCCATTGAGTCCCGGTGGATGAAGGCCTGGGAGGACTCCAACCTCTTCGCGGTCGACACCGACGCCAGCAAGCCCAAGAAGTACGTGCTCGAGATGTTCCCGTATCCGTCGGGCGACCTGCACATGGGCCACGCGCGCAACTATACTATCGGCGATGCCATGGCCCGTCAGGCCCGCATGCGCGGCTACGACGTGCTGCATCCCATCGGCTTCGATGCCTTTGGCCTGCCCGCCGAGAACGCCGCCATCAAGCACAACACGCAGGCTGCCGCCTGGACGTATAAGAACATGGACCAGGCGCTCGCCACGATGAAGCGCATGGGCTTTTCCTACGATCTGGATCGCATGGTCAAGACCTGCAGCCCCGACTACTACCGTTGGGGTCAGTGGATCTTTGAGAAGCTGTGGGAAAAGGGCCTGGTCTACCGTAAGAAGAACCCGGTCAACTGGTGCCCCACTTGCAAGACCGTTTTGGCCAACGAGCAGGTCACCGAGGGCAAGTGCTGGCGCTGCGGCACCGAACCCGAGAAGCGCGACCTGGAGCAGTGGTACTTCAAGATTACCGAGTACTCCCAGGAGCTGCTCGACGATCTAGAGAAGCTCCCCGGCTGGCCCGAGCGCGTCAAGCAGATGCAGGCCAACTGGATCGGCCGCTCCGAGGGCGCCGAGGTCGACTTTACCCTGTGCGACCAGGATGGCGATCCCATCGAGGGCGATGAGGGCAAGATCACCGTCTTCACCACGCGAGCCGACACACTCTTCGGTGTTTCCTTCTTTGTCCTGGCTCCCGAGTACGCCGGCCTGCATGAGCTCGTCGAGGGCACGGAGTACGAGGAGGCCGTCACCAAGATCGTCGAGGACTCCAAGCATATCTCTGCCGTCGAGCGTGCCCAGGGCACCCTCGAGAAGCACGGTGCCTTTACCGGCCGCTACGTGGTAAACCCCGTCAACGGCGAGAAGGTCCCCGTGTGGGTTGCCGACTATGTCGTTGCCGACTACGGCACCGGCGCCGTCATGGCCGTTCCCTGTGGCGACCAGCGCGACTTTGAGTTTGCCCGCAAGTACGACCTGCCTATTGTGCCGATCATCCTGGACGATGACGATCGTGCTGCCGTCGAGGCTAGTGGCGAGACCATCGATACCTTCCATGCCGAGAACGTCGACTGGGATTGCGCCCACGCTGCCGAGGGCACGCTCGTCCAGTCCGGCAAGTACACCGGCATGCGCGGCGGCAAGCACTCCGAGGGCGAGGCTGCCATCGTGTCCGACCTCGAGGCCATGGGCTGCGGCCGTCGCAAGGTCGAGTTCCGCCTGCGCGACTGGCTCATCAGCCGCCAGCGCTACTGGGGCAACCCCATCCCGGCCATCCACTGCGAGCACTGCGGCATCGTGCCCGTGCCCGAGGACCAGCTGCCGGTGACGCTGCCCGAGAACCTGGACCTGGGTGCCGGCGAGACCCTCGCCGAGTGCAAGGAGTTCTACGAGACCACCTGCCCGGTGTGCGGTTGCCCGGCTAAGCGCGAGACCGATACCATGGACACCTTCACCTGCTCTAGCTGGTATTACCTGCGCTATACCGACCCGCACAACACCGAGCTGCCCTTCTCCCGCGAGGCGGCAGACCGTTGGATGCCCGTCGATAACTATATCGGTGGCATTGAGCACGCCATTCTGCACCTGCTCTACAGCCGCTTCTTTACCAAGGCGCTGCGCGACCTGGGCCTGCTGAGCGTTGACGAGCCCTTCACCAACCTGCTGTGCCAGGGCATGGTCAAGGACGAGAACGGCGACACCATGTCCAAGTCCAAGGGCAATGTCGTGCCCCCGAGCTCGGTCATCGAGCCCTACGGTGCCGACACCATGCGTCTGGCGATCCTGTTTATCGCCCCGCCCGAGAAGGACTTCGACTGGGATCCCAAGGCCGTCGAGGGCGCTAACCGCTTCATTAAGCGCGCCTGGCGTATCGTGTGGCAGCTCGTCCAGTCCGGCGACGCCAACGTTGCCTTTGACAAGTCCGCGCTCGACGAGGTCGCGATGAAGCTCTACCGCGAGCGCCATCGCACCATTGCCAAGTGCACCGAGGACTTTGACCGCGGCCAGTTCAACACCGCGATCTCGGCCGTCATGGAGCTCGTCAACGCGGCGAGCGCCTACCTCAACGCCACCGAGGGCGCTGACCGCGACAAGGCCCTGTGCTACGGCGTGGCCAAGGACATCGTAAGCGTCCTTGCCCCCATCTGCCCGTTCTGGGCCGACGAGCTGTGGCACGAGGCACTCGGCTGCGAGGGCAACGCCTACACCGCCGCCTGGCCCGAGTTCGACCTGGCCGAGTCCATCGAGGACACGGTGCAGATCGTCGTCCAGGTACTCGGCAAGGTCCGTGGCCGCATTGACGTGGCCCGCGATGCCTCCAACGAGGAAATGCAGGCTGCCGCCGAGGAGGCCGTTGCCAAGTGGCTCGAGGGCAAGACGGTCGTCAAGGCCATCTGCGTGCCCGGCAAGCTGGTTAACCTGGTGGTCAAGTAAGCGCTGCGCGCATAGTTGACATAAAAAGCGAGGGACTATTCCACAGGGAGTCGCCCCTCTTTTTGGTTATGGATACTTGCGACAACACCCAATTATCCATTTCTTGTGGAGAACCTGTGCTCACGCTGACCTGCGGGTTTGTGTTGTGGTTGCACGTTTGCGCAGGTATTGGTATAGTTTGCTTGCAAATGAAGTTGTAATTGAAAGAAGTGGGGTTTCGGCCCCGCTTCTTTTTTGTATGGATGGAGGTGCCGCAATGGTCAAGACCAAGACCGAGCAGGCGATCATCGACGCGCTCGAGGCCGTCGCTCCCCAGCACGATATCGACATCGTCGATGTTGAGCTCGTGGGTGCCACCAAGGCCCCCTGCGTGCGTGTGCGTATCGAGGGTGCCGAGGGTCAGAGCCTGTCGCTCAATGACGTCACGGCCAACACCAAATGGGTCGGCGATGTGATTGAGGAGCTCGATCCCATTTCTTCGAGCTATACGCTCGAGGTGTCGAGCCCGGGTATGGCGCGCCCGCTGCGCCGCCCGCGTGACTTTGCCCGTTTTGTGGGCGAGAACTGCGAGCTCACCTCTACCGCAACCGAGGGCCGTCGCAAGTACGCCGGCAAGATTGCCGCCGCCACCGAGACGAACGTGACCCTCGAGCTCGAGGACGGCGAGTCCGTCACCCTCGATTTTTCCGATGTTAAAAAGTGCAAGTTGAAGCCCACCTATGACTTCAAGCCCGCGAAGGAAGGAAAGTAAGATGGCAGCACCCGACATGATGTCCGCCCTGATGGAGCTTTGCCAGGAGAAGCACATCGACCAGCTCTACCTGATCGACCGCCTGGAGCAGTCGCTCGCCAAGAGCTATGCCGAGATCTTGCATCTTGAGTGGGGCGCCAAGGTGACCATCGACCGCACCACCGGCAAGATTTACGTCTACCGTCTGGAGCCGATCGACGATTCCATGGACGAGGAGGGCAACTTCACCGAGTTCGAGGAGATCGACGTCACTCCTAAGAACACGAGCCGCATCGCCGCCCAGCACGCCAAGGCCGAGATCAACGCTATCGTGCGCAACTCCGCCCGCGAGCAGATCTACGAGGAGTTCTCCGGCCGCATCGGTGACCTCATCAGCGGTACCGTGCTGCAGTCCACGCCCGACTTCACGATCGTCAAGATTCGCGAGGGCGTTGAGGCCGAGCTTCCGCACTTCGACCAGCGCCGTTACGAGAACGAGCGCAACGAGCGTCCGATGGGCGAGCGCTACCTGCACAACCAGCATATCAAGGCCGTGATCATCGACGTTCGCGACCCCAACTCCAACCTGCAGCCGGTCCGTGGCGAGCACAGCCGTCCGCCGATTGTCATCTCCCGTACCCACCCCGAGCTCATGCGTCGTCTGTTTGAGCAGGAGGTGCCCGAGATCTATGAGGGCACCGTCCAGATCAAGTCGATCGCCCGCGAGCCCGGTCAGCGCTCCAAGGTCGCCGTCCACTCGCTCGACGATCGCCTGGATCCCGTGGGCGCCTGCGTCGGCCCTAAGGGCAGCCGTGTTCGCGCCGTCGTGGGCGAGCTCCGTGGCGAGCGCGTCGACGTCATCCTGTGGGATGCCGATCCGGCCGTCTACGTCGCCAACGCCCTGTCGCCTGCCAAGGTCACCCGCGTCCTTATCGACGAGGAGAAGGCCTACGCCGGCGTCATCGTGCCCGATGACCAGCTGTCCCTCGCCATCGGCAAGGAGGGCCAGAATGCCCGCCTCGCCGCGCGCCTGACCGGCTGGCACATCGACATTAAGTCCGAGACCCTTGCCGCCGACATCCTCAAGAATGTTCCCGTTCACGAGGAGCCCGCCGCCGACCTGATCGGTGACGAGGAGGACGAGGACGTCCGTCGCTGCGAGTTCGTGTCCGAGGACGGCATCCAGTGCCGCAACCAGGCCCGTCCCGGCTCCCGTTTCTGCGGTGTCCACGACACCGACGCCTTCGATGATGCGGAGGACCTGATCTAGCGCGCGGTCGCGCCGGGCGGGTCCCAGCGCATACCCCACGCTCGTTCAGTCTTTAGGCACCCAAGGTGCCAGAAAGGGTAGGTGAAGTCATATGGCAAAAGTCCGTGTGTCCACCCTGGCCAAAGAGTTCGGCATGACCTCCAAGGAACTGATGGGTCATCTCGCCGAAATGAAGATTCCCGCTAAGTCCGCTTCCTCCGCTCTGGAGGACGCATACGTCGCCATGGTCCGCAAGCAGCTCGCCTCGGTGATCGAGGCCCGCGCCCAGGAAGTCGAGGCCGCCAAGCTGGCCGAGGAGCAGGCTGCTGCCGCCGAGGAGGCAGCACGCGCTGCCGAGGCAGAGCGCGAGCGCATCGCCGCCGAGAAGGCACGCGAGGAGGAGCGCCGCCAGTTCGCCGCTGCCCAGGCTGCCGAGGAGGCCGCCCGCGCCGAGGCCGAGGCTAAGAAGAAGGCCGAGCAGGAGCGCCTTGCCCGCGAGAAGGAGGAGGCTGCCCGCGAGGCCCAGCGCCGCGCCGTTCCCGCCTCCGATTCCGGTTCGCGTTTCCGTTCGCTGCTCGACCAGATCGCCGCACAGGAGACCGTCCTCAAGGAGAAGAAGGACGCCGAGGAGAAGGCCAAGGCCGAGCGCACTGCCGAGCGCGGCAACCGTCGTGGCGGCAACAACGACCGTCGCGGTGGCCGTCGTAACGATCGCAACGCTTCCGACAACAACTCCGAGCGCAATGCCTCCGAGAACCGTCCCCACAGCCATCGCACCAATGCCAGCAACAACGTCGCTGCCGGCATGGACTTCCCCAACCCCGACAAGCAGGGCAAGGGCAAGAAGCGCAAGGGCGGTCACAACAACGAAGAGGACCACTACAGCCGCATGGCTCGCGAGGCCGAGGAGTACAGCCGCGAGAAGGTGCTCGAGGAGGCTCGTGCCGCCGTCGAGGAGGCCTCTCGCGAGTCCACTGGTCGCCGCAAAAAGCGCAAGGAGAAGCGCGAGCGCGAGGCCGCAAAGGCTCAGGAGGAGCGCAAGATAGAGGAGGCGCTGGCCCAGGGCGTGAACCCCGAGGACCTCGACGCCATCAAGGTCTCCCAGGGCGTTACCGTCCAGGAGCTCGCCGAGGCGCTCGACGTTCCGGCCAACGACATCATCAAGCGCCTGTTCCTGCTGGGCACGCCGCTTACCATGACGCAGTCCATGTCCGACGACCTCGTCGAGCTCGTTGCCGACGACCTGGGCCGTCAGATCAAGATCATCACCCCCGAGGAGGAGAACACCTTCTCGTTCTACGACGATCCCGCCGACCTTAAGCCGCGTGCCCCGGTCGTCACCGTCATGGGCCACGTCGACCACGGCAAGACTTCGCTGCTCGACGCCATCCGTCACACCGGCGTCGCTGCCGGCGAGGCGGGCGGCATTACGCAGGCCATCGGCGCTTCGCAGGTCATGATCAACGACCGCAAGATCACCTTTATCGATACCCCCGGTCACGCCACCTTTACGGCCATGCGTGCCCGCGGCGCCAAGGTGACCGACATCGTCATTCTGATCGTGGCTGCCGACGACGGCGTCATGCCCCAGACCATCGAGTCGATCAACCACGCCAAGGCCGCCGGTGTTCCCATCGTCGTCGCCGTCAACAAGATCGATAAACCGGGTGCCAACCCCGACCGCGTGCGCCAGGAGCTCACCGAGTACGGCATCATCCCCGAGGAGTGGGGCGGACAGAACATGTTCGTCAACATCTCGGCCAAGCAGAAGATCGGCATCGACGACCTGCTCGAGACCGTCCTGCTCCAAGCCGACGTGCTCGAGCTCAAGGCCAACCCCGATACCTTCGCTTCGGGCAACGTCCTCGAGGCTAAACTCGACAAGGGCCGCGGCTCGGTTGCCACCGTGCTCGTGACCCGTGGCACCCTGCGTGTGGGCGACACGCTGGTCGCCGGTTTCACCTATGGCCGCGTCCGTGCCATGCTCGACCCCAAGGGCAACGCCGTCACCGAGGCCGGTCCTTCCGATGCCGTCGAGATCCTGGGCCTGCAGTCCGTCCCCAACGCCGGCGATGAGTTCCGCGTGTTCGAGGACGAGCGCGAGGCACGTGCGCTGGCCGACGAGCGTTCGCTCAAGGCCCGTATCGAGGAGCAGAGCCGCGTGAAGCACGTGACGCTCGAGAACCTCTTCGAGACCATCGCCGACGCCGAGGTCAAGGAGCTCAACCTGATCATCAAGGCCGACGTCCAGGGCTCCATCGAGGCCCTTCAGGACTCCCTCGACAAGATGGATCAGTCCGAGGTGCGCATCAACACGATTCACTCCGCCGTTGGTGCCATCAACGAGACCGACGTCGTCCTGGCCGACGCCTCCAACGCCATCATCATCGGCTTTGGCGTCCGTCCCGACGGCAAGGCCCGCTCCGCCGCCGAGCGCGAGGGCGTCGAGATCCGTTGCTACGACGTCATCTACAAGTGCCTCGAGGACCTCGACGCTGCCCGTATCGGCATGCTCAAGCCCACCGAGGTTGAGGTCTCCACGGGCACTGCGACCGTCCTGGACACCTTCAAGGTGCCCAAAGTCGGCATCGCCGCCGGTGTCCGCGTCGAAGAGGGCGAGATCGCCGCGACCGATTCCGTACGCCTGGTGCGCGACGGCATCGTGGTCTTCAACGGTAAAATCGCCTCGATGCGCCACTACAAGGACGAGGCCAAGAGCCTCAAGAGCGGCTCCGAGGGCGGTATTGGCCTGGAGAACTTCCAGGACATCAAGCCTGGCGACACCATTGAGGGCTACCGCATTGACCAGGTTGCCCGTACCGAGTAGGGGGTAGCGCTATGAAGCAAACGCAGGCAACCCGCCGTCTGGGCGAGCAGCTTCGCGAGAAGCTCGGTTATATCCTGCTCTTTGAGGTTTCCGATCCGCGTCTCGACCTGGTCACCCTGACCGCGGTCGAGGTCGCGGTGGACCGCTCGTTCGCGCGCGTGTACGTGTCGTGCGATGCGAGCCGCTACGACGAGGTCATGGAGGCGCTCGCCAGCGCCAAGGGCCGCATCCGTAGCCTGTTGGCCCGCTCGCTCGATTGGCGCGTCACGCCCGAGCTCGATTTTCGCATCGATCGCTCGACCGATGAGGCCGAGCGCATCACGCGTGCGCTGGAAAACGTTCCCGCCACGCTTGCGATCGAAAAGGACGAGGACGGCTATCCAATAGCGGATGCCGTCCAGGAGGCAGCTTTAGATGAGTAATTCCGCCGACCTCGCATCGTGCGAGTCTGCAGATATTCAGCGACGCATCCTCGAGCTCATCGAGGGTGCGTCCTCCATTGCGATTTCGGGACATACGTCTCCCGATGGTGACGCCCTGGGCTCCGTGCTGGGTCTGGGCTTATCGCTTATGAAGTTTTTCCCCAACAAGGATATTGCCCTGCTGCTGGCAGACGATGACCCGGTTCCGCGCATCTACCGCTTTATGGAGGGCGCCGACCGTCTGGTGCCGGCATCTGCGTATACCGGCAATCCGGATCTGTTCATCTCGGTGGACGTGCCGGTCGTCGAGCGTCTGAACAACTCCGCCGAGGTGCTCCGCCGCTCGTCGCATGTGGTGTGCTTCGATCACCATCCGGCGCGCGAGGAATTTGCCGAGCTGAGCCTGAGGTGCGTCGGCGCCGCGGCCTGCGCCATGATCATCGACCGCTTTTTGGACAATTGCGGCATTGTGGCTCGCAACGGTGTCGCGACCTGCCTGCTGTGCGGCCTGGTGACCGATACCGGTCGTTTTCAGTACCAAAACGCCGATGCTGCTGCGTTCCATGCCGCCTCGCGCCTGGTCGCGCACGGTGCCGATCCGGCGCGCGTCGCGCTCGAGGTCTACCAGAGCATGCGCGTAGAGTTCTTGCATCTCAAGTCCATCGTTATGGGTCGTATCAAGACCGTGGCGCACGGTCGCGTGGCATATAGTTATGCGTACCAGAGCGACCTCGAGGCCTGCGGCGTCACTTCGGATGAGTGCGACGGTCTGGTCGATGTGGTGCGTTCAGTGATGGGCGTTGAGGTCTGCCTGTTCCTGAAGGGCATTGAGGGCGATACCAAGGTGCGCGGCAACCTGCGCTCCAAGGGTGACCTCGATGTGTCCGAGATCGCTGCCAACTTTGGCGGTGGCGGGCATCATGCCGCCGCCGGCTTTTCCAACAACGGAACGATTCGCGAGACGCTCGCCGTGGCACTTCCCATGCTGGCCGAGCTGGTGGGGGAGGATCCCGCTTCGGTGACCGTCGAGCTCTAACTTTTTGGATGGTACATGGCTCGTCGTACGCCTTCTCAATTGAATATGCTGCTCGCCGTCGATAAGCCGGTGGGCTGCACGTCCCACGACGTGGTATCGCAGTGCCGACGCGCCCTCCATGAGCGACGCGTCGGCCATGCCGGTACGCTCGACCCCATGGCCTCGGGTGTCATGGTGGTGGGCGTGGGCCAGGCGACCCGTCTGCTGGGCATGCTAACCCTCGATACCAAAAGTTATGTTGCCGACATTTCGTTTGGTGTCGAGACCAATACCGATGACGCGGAGGGCGAGGCCGTCCGCACGGTGCCCGTTGCCCCCGAGCTGCACGATCTCGCTTACGTCCGTGTGCAGCTTGCCGCTATGCTTGGTCCGCAGTTGCAGGTGCCGCCAGCTTTTTCGGCCATCTCGGTCAATGGTGTTCGCGCCTATAAGAGTGCTCGCGAGGGTAATGCGGTAGACTTGCCTCCGCGCCCCGTCGAGATCTATGCCGCCGACCTGATCGCCGTGAGCGGCGAGGGCGATACGTGCGTCTGGACCGTGGCGTTTTCGGTAAGCAAGGGCACCTACATTCGCGCGCTCGCTCGCGATCTGGGTCGCGCCTGCGATAGTGCTGCGCATATTTCCGCGCTGCGCCGTACGGCCTCCGGCGTGGTTTCCATTGGCGCCTGCCATGCGGTAGAGGAGCTCTCTGCCGAGACCGCTGCCGGTTTCGCTCTGGATCCCATCGCCGCCCTAGGTGCCACGCGTGTCGATTTGCCGGGTAATCTTGCAGACGACCTGCTTTGTGGCCGCCGCATTCCCGTTGAACGCGCGCTTGCGGACTTCGATACGGCAAAGGCGCCGTTCGCGCTCGTGCTCGATGGGGGATTGAAGGCGCTTGCTCGTATCGAGGGCGGCCGCTTTGTGATGGAGCACGTCTTTCCGCAGGCGATCGGCGGTGTTCGATGATGCTGGCGCCCCACGAGCTCGCGCGTATCTTTTTCGCGGGTGAGTTGGATGAGGCCCGTATCGTTTCTGTCGATGCTTTTGATGGGTGCGAGTTCTTGGGTGCCGCGTCGATCGCTATTGGCGTGTTTGATGGCGTGCATCGTGGGCACCAAGAGCTGATCGAAGCGGTTATTCGCGATGCACATGATCACGGCAGCAAAGCGGTCGTGGTCACCTTCGATCCTGATCCGGACGTCGTGGTGAGTCCGTTGCCCGCCCAAAAATTGATGACGACGGCCGACCGCCTGCACGCTCTGGCTCAAACCAAGGTCGATGCGGTGGTGGCCGTTCCCTTTACGCCTGCCGTGGCGGCACTCGACCATGTCGGGTTTCTGGCGTTGTTGTCGCGCGTTGTCGACATTCGCTCAATTCGTGTAGGCAGCGACTTTAGGCTCGGCCGCGGCGGCGCTTCGGGCGTTGCCGAGATGCGCGCCTGGGGCACTGAGCGTGGGGTTGACGTTTACGGTCACGACCTGCTCTGCGTTAACGGGCAGACCATCTGCGCCACGCGTATCCGCCATGAGCTGGGTCAGGGTCATGTGGAGCTGGCTGCCGAGCTTCTCGGCCGTCCCTATATGCTGCGCGGCGTTGTGGCGGCTGGCCGTCACGAGGGCTCCGACATGGGCTTTCCCACGGCAAACATCCAGGTTCCCGACGGCATCCAAGTGCCTGCCGATGGCGTCTATGAGGGTCTGGTGCTGGTCGACGATACCGTATGGCCTGCTGCCGTTAACGTCGGCCTGCCGCCGACCTATGCCGATGATGCCGCCTCGGCGCATCTCGAGGCCAACTTGATCGGCTATGCGGGCGACCTGTATGGCGCTTCCGTGTCGCTGGCGTTTACGCGCTGGCTGCGTCCGTCTCGCGTGTTCGATTCTCTGGACGAGCTTATCGCGACCGTCGAGGGTAATATCGACGATATCCGTCATAACTTGGGTGAGCAGGGGGTGAGTATCCGTGATTAGCGATGAGGAAAAAGATCAGGTACGCGCGGCGTCAGACTTGGTTGCCATCGTGCAGGAAACGGTTGAGCTCAAGCCCCGCGGCCATGAGTTTTGGGGCTGCTGCCCGTTTCATGGCGAAAAGACCCCATCGTTTCACATTATCCCTGCTACGCAGGTGTGGCACTGCTTTGGCTGCGGCGAGGGCGGCGACGTCTTTACCTATATCATGAAGCGCGAGAACCTGAGTTTTCCCGATTCGATCCGCTATTTGGCTGATCGTGCGGGCATTGAACTGCACGATACCGGTGCGCAGCGCGATCGCGGCACCAAGCGCGCTCGCATCTATGACCTGTGCGCCGAGACGGCTCAGTTCTACCACACCATGCTTATGCGCGGTAAGGACAGCCGTCCGCGCGAGTACTTTGCCAGCCGCGGTATGGGTGGCGATGTCTGCCGACGCTACTGCCTGGGTTTTGCGCCTGGTCGCAACGCGCTGGTTTCGCACCTGTCTCAGGCGGGCTTTACCCCGCAGGAGATGATCGACGCCAACGTGGCCGTAAGCCGTGGGCGCGGACAGCTCGCAGACCGCTTTTACGACCGTGTGATGTTTCCCATCTTTGATGAACAGGGTCACAATATCGCCTTTGGCGGGCGCATCATGGGCGATGGTCAGCCCAAGTACCTCAACACCGCCGAGACGAGCGTGTTTCATAAAAAGCGAAACCTCTATGGCTTTAACTGGGCCAAGGAGTTTATCGTTGCGCAGGATACCGCCATCGTGGTGGAGGGCTATACCGATTGCATCGCCTGCTGGGAGGCGGGGATCAAAAATGTCGTCGCCACGCTGGGCACGGCGCTGACGGAACATCACGTTAAGACGCTCACCCGTTTTGCCAAGCGCATTGTATATATGTTCGATGGCGACGCCGCCGGTCAAAAGGCCGCTCGCCGCGCGATTCAGTTTATCGAGCAGGATTCGATGGACCTGCGCTGCGTGGTGCTGCCCGACGGCAACGACCCCATGGAGTTCATCACGGCGCATGGCGGCCAGGAGCTTCAGGCGCGCATTGACGCGGCCGAGCCCCTCATGGACTTTGTGTACCGCTCGCTGCAGGAGTCGAGCGACATTACCACACCGGGCGGTCGCGCCAAGGCGCTCGAGGACGCGCTGACGCTCATCTATCCGCTACGTGACAGCTATATGATCGACACGTACTTTATCCAGATTGCCGACCTGTTGGGTTTGGACCTGGAGACCGTGCGCGCGAGTTCGGGCCGCGTGTTTCGCGATGTCGCCAAGCGTGAGGATGCCGAGCGCCGGCGTGAGCAGAACTATGAGCGTCAACGCGCGCAAGCTGAGCGCGCGGGCAGTGCGAGCGGTCGGGCGTCTGGTTCGCAGGGGACGTCTCGCGGTGCCTGGGCCGCGGGTGCGACGCCGCCGGTGTCCGCACCGGTCGAGGAGGACCCGTACGACTACGTTCCGCTTGATGCCTATGGGGCCGCGCCGGTGGAGGTCGACGAGGATCTGCCGCCAATCGATGTGCCGGCGGGGATGGAAAGCACTGCGCCCGTTGCCGATAGCTCAAGCGCGGCGGCAGCTCCGTCGATGCCGATCGTTTTGACCGATCTGGAGCGGAAATCCCTGGCGGGGGAGCGCGAACTGCTGACGATGCTCACGAGCTATCCCGATTTGTTCCGCACCTATGCCGATCGCATTTGTTCTATCGAGTGGGTCGACCCGCGTCACGAGTCCATTGCGTGGGCCGTGCTGGCGACGCCGCCGGGAACCGATCCTGCGGCATGCATGGATGCGGCGCGCGCGGTGTGTCCCGAGGCGGCATCGCTTGTCAGCGCCGGACGCATCTCGGCAACGAGTAAGCACCCGACCGAGACGAACATCGTCTTTATGCTCGATACGCTCGAGCTCTATACCATCAAACGTCGCATGCGAGCCGCGCAGGCCAAGTTGCGTCAGGACCGTTCACTCGACGATGAGGCCCGTCGGGTGCTGACGATGCAGGCGGTACAAGATTCACAGCGCCAGCGCGAGCTTCAAAAGTCGATCGGTGGCGTGGCCGATCCGTTCCGTTTGATCGGTTTGGAGACCGCGGGTGCCGATCAGGCCTAGATGTTGTGGTCAACCAGCGTATTCTCGCCTATATCCTGTCTTTATTTTGGGTATAGACGTTCATGTGTGTGCTAAAGTATTGAGTCCTGTGGACTACGAAGGGAGAATCTGTGCCAAAAAAGACTGAGAGCACGGGTACTGGGCTGGAATCCTACGTTGCAAAGCTCATGGGCAACGGCTCAAACAGGACTTCGGTAACCGAGGACGAGATTCAGGTCGCCCTGAAGGATATCGATGTTTCTGATGAGCAGCTCAACGCGGTGTATTCCGCGCTGCGCAACAGCGGCATCCAGATTATCTCCGCGAGCGGAAACGACGACGCCCCGATGGCCGTCGACGATGACGATAACGATACCGACGATTTCGACGATGACGAGCACGATTCCGGCTCGCTTGACGATCACGAGCTTAAGATGGCCCGCCAGGCCGATGCCGAGATGGGCTCTTCCAAGAGCAAGAAGAAGCGTACCGTGCGCACGTCTCGTTCGCGTTCGCGCGTGCGCGGCATCGATGCCTCCACGGTGATGCTGACCGGCGACCCGGTTCGTATGTACCTCAAGGAGATCGGTAAGGTCGACCTGCTGACCGCATCTGAAGAGGTCGATCTGGCCATGAAGATTGAGGCCGGTCTCGAGGCTACCGAGAAGCTCGAGGCTGCCGATGCAGGCGAGATCGAACTCACACGCTCCGAGATGCGTCGACTTACGCGTATTGAGAATGTTGGTCTTGAGGCCAAGCAGGCGCTCATAAGCGCAAACCTGCGTCTGGTCGTCTCCATCGCCAAGCGCTATGTCGGCCGTGGCATGCTGTTCCTGGATCTGATCCAGGAGGGCAACCTCGGTCTGATCCGCGCCGTCGAGAAGTTCGACTACCAGAAGGGCTTTAAGTTCTCCACGTACGCCACGTGGTGGATCCGTCAGGCCATTACGCGCGCTATTGCCGACCAGGCCCGTACCATCCGTATTCCCGTGCACATGGTCGAGACCATCAACAAGCTCGTCCGCGTCCAGCGCCAGCTCCTCCAGGACCTGGGTCGCGACCCGACCCCCGAGGAGATCGGTGCCGAGATGGACATGAGCGCCGACCGCGTCCGTGAGATCCAGAAGATTTCGCAGGAGCCCGTGTCGCTCGAGACCCCGATCGGCGAGGAAGAGGATTCCCAGCTGGGCGACTTCATCGAGGACTCCCAGGCTATCGTTCCGCCCGATGCCGCCAGCTTCTCCATGCTGCAGGAGCAGCTCACCCAGGTGCTCGATTCGCTTGCCGATCGTGAGCGCAAGGTTATCGAGCTGCGCTTTGGTCTCGTCGACGGACATCCCCGTACGCTCGAGGAAGTCGGCCGCGAGTTTGGCGTCACGCGCGAGCGTATCCGCCAGATCGAGTCCAAGACTCTGGCCAAGCTCCGCCACCCGAGCCGCTCGAGCAAGTTGAAAGACTATATCGAGAGCTAGTCAAGCAAGAAGCGCCCTCAAGCACATCTGCCTGGGGGCGCTTTCATGTAGTCGTTGGGGACGTTCTTGAATGACTAGTCGTTTAAGAACGTCCCCAATGACTAGGTCGGAAAATTTCTAAAAAAAGTTCTTGCCCTTCGTCCAATCGTCCGTATAATTAACTTCGTTGCTTGAGAGCACGCACCTATTCCTCGGTAGCTCAATGGTAGAGCACGCGGCTGTTAACCGCGCTGTTGTAGGTTCGAGTCCTACCCGGGGAGCCAGAATTTCTCAGCCCATTTCGCTGGGCTTTTAAATTCCTCGGTAGCTCAATGGTAGAGCACGCGGCTGTTAACCGCGCTGTTGTAGGTTCGAGTCCTACCCGGGGAGCCAGAATTTCTCAGCCCATTTCGCTGGGCTTTTAAATTCCTCGGTAGCTCAATGGTAGAGCACGCGGCTGTTAACCGCGCTGTTGTAGGTTCGAGTCCTACCCGGGGAGCCAGGCTTTAAAACCCGTCGCTTATGCGGCGGGTTTTTTCATGCCGCGATCGCCGGTGGCGAACGTTACCGTATCAACATTTCGTGTCGAGGATGTAATCGCGAACCCCATGGCCTTAACATGGCGCGGTCGTTGTAAAATGTTGGAATGATTGCTCCCACGACATGGTGCCGCGAGCACCAAGAAAAGGAGATTCTTGTGTCTGAGACCATTAACGGCAGCCTGAGCGTCTCGAACGACGTTATTGCCGATATTGCCGGTTATGCCGCGATGACGTGCTACGGCGTCGTCGGTATGGCCGAACAGCTGCAGGGCGCCGAGAGCGTGCGCCTGCTTGCCGGCCAGCGCCTCCGCAAGGGCGTGCTTGTTTCCGCCGACGAGAACGGCCTTACGGTCGACCTTCACGTCGTGCTCGAGAACGGCGTCAACATGAAGTCCGTCTGCCACAATCTTTCGAGCTCCGTCGCCTTCACCCTGCAGGAGATCGCCCAAATCGATCCCGCCAGCCTTAAGATCGGCATTCACATCGACGCGCTCAAGAGCCGTCTGAACTAGCATCCGAATACGGAGATTTCACCACTCATGATTGCAAAGACCATTCGCACCTGTTTTCCGATCGCTGCGGCTGCCGTTTCCGAAAAGGCCGAGGAGATCAACAAGCTCAACGTCTTCCCCGTACCCGACGGTGACACCGGCACCAACATGTCGCTCACGCTCGCCTCGGTGACCAAGGAGCTTTCCGCCCTTCCCGCCGATGCCGACATGGAGGCCATTGCTGGCGCCATTACCCACGGCTCCCTGATGGGTGCTCGCGGCAACTCCGGCGTCATCACCTCGCAGATCTTGCGCGGCGTGGCCGAGGGCCTTGTCTCTGCCGATGAGCCCATTACGTCCGCCAATATCGCCTTCGCCTTCCGTCGAGCCGTCAAGGTTGCCTTCCAGGCTGTTCGTAAGCCCATCGAGGGCACAATCCTCACGGTCCTGCGTGATGTTTCGACGAAGGCAGACGAGTGCGAGAAGAAGAAGTTCTCTGCCGAGGATGCTCTCGACGCCATCGTCGTCGAGGCTTACCAGTCCGTCGCCCGCACGCCCGACCTGCTGCCCGTCCTCAAGGAGAACGGCGTGGTCGACTCCGGCGCCTTTGGCTTTGCCATCTTCTTGGAGAACTTTGTTGCCGCTGCCCTTGGCCGCAGCACCGTGGTCGAGGATTTCTCCGCTACGTTCGATTCCGCTGGTTCTGCCCGTGACGCCGCTCTTGACCGCGTGGAGATCGAGGCCAACGACGACTGGGAGGGCTCGGAGTTCCGCTACTGCAACGAGTTCCTCTTTAAGGCCGATGCCCCGTTTGACGAGGACGAGTGTCTGAAGTTCCTGGGCTCTATGGGCGACTGTGAGCTGCTCGTTGGTGCCTATCCCGACTACAAGATCCACGTGCACTCCAACACCCCCAACCTGGTGCTCGAGCACATGCTTCAGCTCGGTCAGATCTATGAGGTCTTTATCCACAACATGGAGATGGAGGCCCACGACCGTACCGCTAAGATTCACGAGGACCAGGAGAAGGCCGCCGAGCCCTCGAAGGCCCTGGGCTTTGTCGCCGTTGCCGCCGGCTCCGGCGAGGCCGACATCCTCAAGTCCCTTGGCGTTGACGTGATCGTCTCGGGTGGCCAGACCATGAATCCCTCGACCGCCGACCTGCTGGGCGCCGTCGACCAGGTCAACGCGACCTCGGTCATCATCCTTCCCAATAACGGCAACATCCGCATGGCTGCCGAGGCTGCCGCTTCTGCCTGCACCGACAAGAAGGTCGCCGTCGTTCCCACCAAGACCGTCCCGCAGGCCTTCTCCGCGCTGTTCGCGGTCCTGCCCGATTCCGAGCTCGAGGATGCTGTTGCCGCTATGGTCGACGCTATCAGCGAGGTTCGCGATGGCGAGGTCACTCGCGCCGTGCGCGACTCCAGCGCCTCTGACGGCTCGCCGATTCACTCCGGTGACGTCATGGGCATCATCGCCGGCTCCATCGACGTGGTCGGCTCCGACGTGAAGCAGGTCACGCTCGACTGTATCAACCGCATGCAGGAGGAAGAGGAGGGCGACGCGCTGACGATTCTGGCCGGCGAGGAGCTGTCCGACGAGGCCTTCCAGGAGATCGTCGACGCTATCGAGGAGGCTCAGCCCGATCTGGAGATCGACGCCCATCGTGGCGAGCAGCCGCTCTATCCCGTGATCTTCTCGATCGAGTAGGCTCTGCCCATGTCCGAGCTGTGCTCCGTGCCGCGCGTCTCGGAGCGTTTTGCCCAGAGCAATGCGCTCGACGAGGACATCGCGCGACTCAAATATGTTTCGGGTAAACGTGAGGAGGCCCTTCGCCGTCTGGGAATTCGGACGGTGGGGGACCTCCTTCTCCATATTCCTCATCGCTACCTGGACTTTACTCGCTCGTGGTCCATCGAGATGGCGCCCATCGGTACCGTGTGCACCATCATCGCCACGGTCGATCGTATTGTCCAAAAGCAGCCCCGTCCGCGTATGCAGGTGACTGAGGTCTCGCTCGTGGACGAGACGGGCGTGCTGCAGGTTGCCTTTTTCCGTCAGCCTTGGATTGCCCAACAGCTTAAGCAGGGCGACCGCCTGGCCGTGATGGGCAAGGTCGAGTTTGCCTACGGTTTTAAGCAGATGGCCTCGCCCCACTTTGAAAAGCTCGAGGACGGGCGCGCCGCGGGTACCATTTTGCCGGTCCACTACGTAAGTGACGGCGTGAGTCAGGCATGGATGCGCCGTATCGTGAGCGGTGCGCTCGAAGTGGTCGCCAATCCGTTCGATCCCATTCCCGCGCCGCTGCGCGCAAAGCGGAAGCTCATGAGCAATGCCCGTGCGCTGCGCTCGATCCACTTTCCCTCGAGCATGGCCGAGCGCGACATCGCACGCCGGCGTCTTGCCTACGAGGAGTGTCTCTGCCTGCAGCTCGCGCTGCGTCTGCGCAACGATGGCGGTATGGTCGACGTAGTGCCTTATGCGCATGACGCGGGCGAGCATTTGGCTGCGCTCAAACAGGCCCTGCCGTTTTCGCTGAGCGATGAGCAGGAGGCTGCATTTCAAGACATCCTGCATGATATGTGCGATGGCGGTCGTGTGATGAACCGTCTGCTGCTGGGTGACGTCGGTACCGGTAAGACCGCCGTTGCCGCCTGCGCGTTGGCGGTTGCGGCCGATAGCGGCACCCAGGCGTGCGTCATGGCGCCCACGGGCGTGCTGGCGCGTCAATATGCCGATAAGACCGGCCCTCTGCTCTCGCAGGCTGGTATGACCTGGGCGCTCCTTACGGGCGCCACGCCGGCGGCCGAGCGTGAACAGATTCATGCTCGGCTCCAGTCTGGCGAGCTCAACGTACTCTTTGGTACTCATGCGGTGCTTTCGGAGAATGTCACGTTCAAGCATTTGTCGCTTGTGGTGATCGACGAGCAGCACCGCTTTGGCGTGGGTCAGCGTAACGCTCTACGCGCAAAAGGCCCGGGTGCCGACTTGCTGGTCATGACTGCCACGCCGATCCCGCGCACGCTGGCGCTTTCGGTGTACGGCGACCTGGATACGAGCATCATCCGCCATCGTCCCGTTCCGGGTGCCGGCGTGACGACGCGCGTCCTCACCGAGTCGAGTCGCGACCTGGCCTATGGCGCCATTCGCGAGGCGCACGAAAAGGGACAGCAAGCCTACGTGATCTGTCCGCTCGTGGAGCCGAGCGATTCGGCCGATGAGCTCGAAGACGTACCCGGCATCGCTCGCGACGACGAAGGCCGCGTGACCGTGCCCGTGCCGCTGCATGACACGGCGACCGAGCTCGATCACCTTCGTCTGGCGTTACCGGGGCTTACCATCGAGCGTCTTCATGGCCGCATGCCGGCGGGGGAGAAGGACCGGGTCATCGATGCCTTCAAGCGCGGCGAGATCGACGTGCTCGTATCGACCACGGTCGTCGAGGTGGGCGTCGACGTGCCCAACGCCACCGTCATGGTCATCGAGAATGGCGAGCGCTTTGGGTTGGCGGCCTTGCACCAGCTTCGCGGGCGCGTAGGCCGCGGCAGCGTGTCGGGAACGTGCCTGGTCATGACGCACTCCAAGGGCAACGGCGGCGCGTCGGCGGCACAAGACCGCCTCCAGTCGCTCGAGAAGACCTCGGACGGCTTTACGCTCGCCCAGATGGACCTGCGTCTGCGCCACGAGGGTGAAATCCTGGGTTACCGCCAGCATGGCGGCGTGACCTTGCGCTTTGTTGACCTCGATGCCGACGAGGAATTGATCGAGTGGGCCCATTTGGACGCGGTCGAGCTCTTGCGGTATGCTTGCAACCTTGACTCCGTGGCGACGCGTCCCTTGCGCGATGCGGTCGCCATGCGGTATCGACACATCTTTAAGGAGGTCAGCGGAGGATGAGAATCATCGGCGGTGAATGGCGCGGTCGTAAGATCGAGGAGCCCCGTGGTCGCGATGTCACCCGCCCCACGACCGATCGCGTGCGCGAGGCGTGCGCATCTATGGTCATGTCGGCATTCGACTTCAATCTGGACGAGGTCCGCGTGCTGGATGCCTTTGGCGGCTCCGGAGCCTTGGGCATCGAGATGCTCTCGCGTGGTGCCCGCTCGCTCACCACGTTCGAGATCGATCGCAGCGCTGTTCGTCTGATTTCCAAGAATATCGAGTCGCTCTGCCGTGACCGTGCGCGTTGGCGCGTGGTGACGGGTGACGTGCTGGCAAGCGCCTCGCGCGGCCGCGTGCCGGGCGGTCCCTTTGACCTGGTCCTGCTCGACCCGCCCTATGCTTTTGGCGCTGAGCCAGTCGAGGAGCTGCTGCAAAACCTAGCTCAGCAAGGCTTGCTGGCGCAGGGCGCCTACGCGCTCTTTGAGCACGCCGCGGCCGATACGGGCGCTCATCCGACCGGTTTTGAGACCGTGCGCGAGAAGCGCTACGGCATAACTGCGGTTGACTTGCTGCGCTGGTCGGCCACGAACGGGGCCGACAATGCCGACGACAGCGACCATGACGATGATGCGCTTTTGGAGGACGCCCATGAATGACACCATCAACCGCGTGATTGTCCCGGGCACCTTCGATCCCATAACGTTTGGCCATATCGACGTCATCCGCCGCGCCCGCCGCATCTTTCCCAGCGTGATCGTGGCCGTTGCCGAGTCGCAGGGCAAAAACGGCGTCGGCACCACGTTTATGCTCGACGAGCGCGTGGCGCTGGCCCGTGAGGCGCTCGGTGATATTGACGGCGTCGAGGTGCTGCCCTTCACCGGGCTCTTGGTCGATTTTGCCCGCGAACAGGGAGCAGGAGCCGTGGTCAAGGGCCTGCGTGCCATGACCGACTTTGAGTACGAGCTGCAGCAGGCCGACCTCAACTACCGCCTGGATAACGAGTTGGAGTCCATCTTTGTCATGAGTGCGCCGCAGTACGGCTATATCTCGAGCTCGGTGGTTCGCCAGATTGCCTCGCTCGGTAGCGACGTCTCTAATTTTGTTCCGTCTAATGTGGTCAAGGCGCTCAAACATCGCTTTTCGTGGTTGATTTCCGATCTCAGCCGAACACATTAGGCGGACAGGCCGTTCCCGCAGCT
>CABSLA010000011.1 GCA_902478545.1 uncultured Collinsella sp. | reverse complement strand
TCCGTACATGTGCGGATGAATGTGGGAAGTGTTCGGATGAAGTCGATAATCAAGGGCGGCACCATGATCCTCCTGGTCGACAAGATCGTGCGTTGAACGGGCACCGCGTGCATGGTAGTATTTCACGTCGTGGTGCAACGCTTCTCTACATGGAAGTTCTCCATTAACCTTGCAACCACTAATGCACAAGGGCTCTTGGCGCAACGGTTAGCGCAGGGGACTCATAATCCCTGGGTTCTGGGTTCGAATCCCGGAGGGCCCACCAGATTTTTCAACAGGTCAGACAATTTGTTTGGCCTGTTTTCTTTTTTCTGGCAGCATTTTCCTGCAAGTAGCCTGTTTGCCCACTTCCGAACGCCTTGGGTCGGGTTTCTGGGATGATCTCCGCCACGAAACCGGCCCATCTACTACGTTTGACCCCGAGCCCTCGACCACACCCGGTGTATAGCGAAAACCGCAGGCCCTCTACCTGCGGTTTTATTTTCGCCCAGGACTGCATGGTCGGGCGGTGCCGGCCGAACGTAGTAGATGGGGCGGTTTCGTGGCGGGAGGTCCCCGGGCGGCGACCGAACTGGAGCCGGAAAGGCGGGAACGGGCAGCGCCGTCCGCCCGCGGGGCATCGCAGCCCGTTCCCGCGCCTGCATCCGCGGCCGGGCCGCGCCCCCGCGCCGCGGCGGCGAAAGTTTTTCCAAAATTGTCCTTGCATCGCCGTCCGAGTTCCCGTATAGTACTTCTTCGCACGGGGGCGTAGCTCAGCTGGGAGAGCGCTTGACTGGCAGTCAAGAGGTCAGGGGTTCGATCCCCCTCGTCTCCACCCGAGCATTGAATGAGGCTCCAACGCAAGTTGGGGCCTTTTTTCATATAGGCACACAAGGTCAAAGGCGGCACCATGATCCTCCTGGTCGACAAGATCGAAAAAAGCTTCGGCGCGCGCGTCCTCTTTAGCGGCGCGTCCTTCCAGATCAACCCCGGCGAGCGCTTCGCGCTCGTGGGCCCCAACGGCGCCGGCAAAACCACCATGCTCAAGATTATCATGGGCATCGACAGCCCAGACGCCGGCCAGGTCCAGTACGCCAAGGACTGCCAGGTAGGCTATCTAGAGCAGGAAACTAACCTGGAGCACAAGGACACCACCATCCTTGCCGAGGTCATGGCCGCCGCCAAGGAAATCCGCCGCATGGGCGAGCGCGCCAACGAGCTGCAGGCCCAGATCACCGAGCTCTCCGAGCAGGGCAAGGACGTCGACGCCCTTCTCAACGAGTACGGCCAGGTCCAGGACCGCTTTGAGCATCTGGGCGGCTACGAGCTCGAGAGCAACGCCCGCAAGATCCTGTCCGGCCTGGGCTTTAAGGTCACCGACTTTGAGCGCCCGTGCTCCGAGTTCTCCGGCGGCTGGCAGATGCGTATCGCGCTGGCAAAGCTCTTCCTGCGCCACCCCGACTTGCTGCTCCTGGACGAGCCGACCAACCACCTGGACCTCGAGAGCGTCCAGTGGCTGCGCGGCTTTATCGCCAACTACGACGGCGCCGTCCTCATCGTCAGCCACGACCGCGCCTTTATGGACGCCTGCGTCGACCACGTCGCCGCCCTCGAAAACCGTCGCGTAACCACCTACACCGGCAACTACAGCAGCTATCTCAAGCAGCGCGAGGACAACCTGGAGCAGATGCGCGCCAAGCGCGCCGCCCAGGAGCGCGACATCGCCCATATGCAGGTCTTCGTCGACAAGTTCCGCTACAAGCCCACCAAGGCCGCCCAGGCGCAGGAGCGCATCCGCAAAATCGAGCAGATCAAAAAGGAACTTGTCATCCTGCCCGAGGGCCACAAGCACATCGACTTTAAGTTCCCCGACCCGCCGCGCTCGGGCGACATGGTCGTGGACCTGGAGGGCGTGTCCAAGTCCTACGGCAACAAGCACATCTACAGCGATATCGACCTCAAACTCTACCGCGGCGAGCATGTGGCGCTCGTCGGCCCTAACGGCGCCGGCAAGTCCACCCTCATGAAGATCCTCGCCGGCCTGGAGCCGCCCACCACCGGCACCCGCGATCTGGGCACCAACGTGGGTGTGGCCTACTATGCCCAGCACGCGCTCGAAGGCATGACCGAGTCCAACACTGTCCTGCAAGAGATCGACACCGTCACGCCCAAGTGGACCGTGCCGCAGCAGCGCAGCCTGCTGGGCGCCTTCCTGTTTAGCGATAACGATTCCATCGAAAAGCAGGTCCGCGTTCTCTCCGGCGGCGAAAAGGCGCGCCTGGCGCTCGCCAAGATGCTTGTGGCCCCCGAGGCGCTCCTGTGCCTGGACGAGCCCACCAACCACCTGGACATCGACTCGGTGGACATGCTCGAGAACGCCCTGCAAAACTTCCCCGGCACCATCGTGCTGATCAGCCACGACGAGCACCTGGTGCGCGCCGTGGCCAACCGCGTCATCGACATCCGCGACGGCAAGGTCACGGTCTACGACGGCGACTACGACTACTACCTCTACAAGCGCGAGGACCTCGCAGCCCGCGCCGCCGCCGAAGCGGCAGGGGAGAGCGCACCAGCCGCGGCCAAGTCCACCAAAGCCAGCGCCGCCCAGGCCGACACCCCCGCCGCGGCGCCCAAGCCGGCCGAGGGCAAAAAGACCAAGGAGCAAAAGCGCGCCGAGGCCCAGGCCCGCGCCGCGCTCAACAAAAAGCTTAAGGGCGTGCGCAACCAGCTCAAGAAGATCGAGGCCGAGCTCGACAAAAAGCGCGCCCGCTATGACGAGCTTATGGAATTGATGGCAAGTGAAGAGCTTTATGCCGATCAGGATAAGTTCAACGCCGCGTTGGGGGAATATAACGGCCTTAAGCAAGAGCTGCCCAAGCTCGAGGACGAATGGCTCGAGCTTTCCACCCAGATCGAAGAGGAGACCGCGCGTGAACTCTCGTAAGGCCGCCGCCGTGGCGATGAGCATCATCGCCATCGCCTGTCGCATCTGCGGCATCTTTATGAGCGCGATGACCGTGCTGCTGTGCTTTAGCGGCCTCACCGCCAAGCTGCAGATCGTTGGCTTTGTCGTTGAGCTTTCGCGTGCCCTGCCGAGTGCCATCGCCGGCTACGGCGTCATCACGTCGCCCTTTGGCGGCGTGTTCCGCCTGGATTACGCCATCGTCGCCGTCATCCTGTTTGTGGCCGACTACCTGCTCACGCGCGCCTCGCGCCGCGTTCGCTAGGGGAGCGCTATGTCCAGCAGCTACTTCATGAACCTGCTTGCGAGCGCCGTCGCCGTCATCGTGGGCATCGTCATCCACGAGAGTGCGCACGCCGCCGCGGCCTGGGCGCTCGGCGACAAGACGGCCCGCTCGCGCGGCCGCGTCTCGCTCAACCCGCTCAACCACATCGACCCGTTCGGCACCATTCTCCTGCCGCTGCTGATGCTCGCCGCCGGCGGCCCGGTGTTTGCCTTTGCCAAGCCCGTGCCTGTGTACCTCAGCAACCTTAAGCACCCTAAGCGCGACGAGGTCCTGGTGAGTGCGGCCGGCCCCGCTTCGAATATTGCACTCGCGTGTCTCGCAGCCACCCTCATGCATGCAGCATATGGCAACCTCTACGCCAGCATGTCCTTTGCCGTGGCTTCGCAAATCATGAACTTCGGCGCCACCTTTATCGTGGTCAACCTGTCGCTCGCGTTCTTTAACCTCATCCCGATTCCGCCGCTCGACGGCTCGTCGATCATTGTGCCGTTCCTCAAAGGCAAGGTGCTCGCCAACTACTATCGTCTGCAGCAATACGCCATGCCCATCCTCATCTTGGTGCTGTACTTGCTGCCCATGTGGACCGGACTCGACGTGATCGGCCGCTATTTCGACGTTACCGTGTATCCGCTGGCTGAGCGGCTGCTCGACTTCGCAATCGCCGGCATCTAGGGTAAACTTACAGGCCGACCGTGCAAAACGGTCGCAACATGCACCCAAACCGCGCCGCGAAGGCGCCGTCAAAGGAGGTCGATGATGTCGTATCGCGTGTCGACGCAGGTCTACAGCGGACCGTTCGACCTGCTGTTGCAGCTGGTAACCCGCCAAAAAGTAGATATCGGCGCCATCTCCATCAGCGAGGTGGCCGAGCAGTACCTTGCCGTGGTCGAGCGGATCGAGGCACTGGACCTGGACGTGGCGAGCGACTTTTTGCTGGTCGCGGCAACCCTTTTGGACATTAAGGCCGCCTCGCTGGTACCCCAAGAGGCCCCCAGCAAATCCGTCGACGATGACGAGGACGACGAAGACCTCGAGGAACTCAGCGCACTCGACGGCGACGCCCTGCGCGAGGTCCTGATCCAGCGCCTGATCGCCTACAAGCAGTTTAAGGGCGCGGCAGCGGCCCTTGGCGCGCGCATGCGGGCCGAGAGCCGCATGCATCCGCGCGTTGCCGGCCCCGACCCCGAGTTCTTGGGCCTTATGCCCGACTACCTGGCCGGCATTACCCTGCGCGGCCTGGCCGTCATCTGTGCCGACCTGGACGGCAAGCGCCAGACCTTCCTGCTGGAGGCCGAGCACGTGGCGCCGCATCGCGTGCCGCTCGATCTGACGGTGGCCTCGGTCGACCGCTTTACCATGGCGCACCAAACCTGCACCTTCCGCGAGCTGCTGGACGGCGACGCCACGACTGAGCAGCTCGTCGTCACCTTCCTTGCCATGCTCGAGCTCGCCAAACGCGGCTCGCTCACGCTGAGCCAGGACGAGATCTTTGGAACCATTCAAATCAACCGCGTCGAGGGCGCCGAGGCCTATGTGCCCGGCGAGGGCCCCGAGCTCACCGAATAGGAGCGGTAACCATGTCAACCCTTTCCACGCTGGAGGCAAACAGCCTCAAAGGCGCCCTCGAGGCGCTGCTGCTGGTGTCGAGCGACCCCGTGAGCGCGCCCGCGCTGGCAAGCGCGCTCGACATCGCCCCCGGCGAGTGCGCATCGCTTTTGGCCGAGCTCAAAGTTGAGTACGAGGAGGCCAACCGCGGCTTTCAGCTTCGCGAGGTCGCCGGCGGCTGGCGTCTGTTTACACACCCTGCCTACCACGACGTGGTCGAGGCCTACGTGCTGAGCTGGGACACGCAAAAGCTGTCGCAGGCGGCGCTCGAGACCCTGGCCGTGATCGCCTATCACCAGCCCGTCACGCGTGAGGTTGTCAAGGGCATCCGCGGCGTCAACTCCGACGGCGTTATCGCGTCGCTCGTGGACAAGGGCCTGGTGCGCGAGCTCGGCCGCGACCCCGAGCGCGGTCAGGCCATCATCTACGGCACGACCAACGCCTTCTTGGAGAAGTTCGGCCTGCGCTCTACCCGCGACCTGCCCGATCTGGAGCAGTTTGCCCCCGACGAGCAGTCGCGCCAGTTTATCCGCGAGCGCCTGAGTGGCCGCAGCATTCAGTCCACGCTCGAGGAGCAGGCCGAGGACCTGGACGAAGAGCGCGAACTGATCGATACCGATGTTGAGGACGCCGATGACGCAGAGCTTCTGCCCACCGGCGATAACTCGGAGGACATGCATGACGAGGACTAACGAAGCAGGGGAGACGCGTACCTCACGCGCCGCGGGCGCTACGGCGCCCAAAGGCGACGCCCAGCCCGTCTATCCGCACACCATGCGCCTGCAGCGCTTTTTGGCGCGCGCGGGCATGGCGAGTCGTCGCGGCTCGGAGGACCTGATGACCGCCGGTCGCGTGACCGTCAACGGCCAGGTCGCGACCGAACTGGGCACCAAGGTCGATGTGGACCGCGACCATATCGAGGTCGACGGCATGCCCGTCAAGCTCAACCAGGGCGCCGTGTACCTGATGCTCTACAAGCCGACCGGCTACCTCACCACCATGAGCGACCCGCAGGAGCGTCCCTGTGTGGCGGACCTGGTTCCCCGCGACCGCTTTCCGGGCCTGTTCCCGGTGGGCCGCCTGGACCGCGACACCACGGGCCTTTTGCTCTTTACCACCGACGGCGACTTGTCGCAGGACCTGCTGCACCCCAGCAAGCACGTCTACAAGACCTACCAGGCGCTCGTCGACGGTCAGCTGTCCGACCACGACCTCACGCCGCTGCGTCGCGGCATCGAGCTCGACGACGGCCTGTGCCAGCCGGCGATCTGCCGGGTCATCGGCGCGCGCGAGGCCGAGGCCGTGGCTCCGCAAGGCGTCAAGCCCGGCACCACCGCCGTGGAGGTCATCATCCGCGAGGGCCGCAAGAACCAGGTCAAGCGCATGCTGAGCAAAATCCACCACCCGGTGATCCGCCTGCACCGCTGCAACTTTGCCGGACTGGAGCTCAAGGACGTGGCCAAAGGCTCGTGGCGCGAGCTCACCGACCGCGAGGTGCAGATCCTCAAGGCCGGCGGCATCCCGCCCAAGCAGGCCAGCTCCAAGCGCGGCACCGCGCCGGCGACCAACACCGCGAGCCGCACCCGCCACCACGGCAGCCACGGTTCCGCACCCAAGCGTAACACCTACCGCGAGCGCTACACGGGCTAGGCAACCCGCCAAGCCGCAGCGCCCGCGTCCCATACCAGCACGTCAACCACCGAAAGGAAGCATTGCATGATCGTCGCCATCGACGGCCCCGCCGGTTCCGGCAAGTCCACCATCGCCAAGGAGATCGCCCGCCAACTGGGCTTTAACAAGCTCGATACGGGCGCCATGTATCGCGCTGTCACCTTCGCCGCACTCGACCGCGGCATCGACCTGGACGACGAGGCTGCCATCGACGCCCTCGCCGAGCAGATCGAGATCCGCTTTACCAACGGCACCGGCGAGGACACGCGCCTGACCATCGACGGCCAGGACGCATCGGCTGCCATCCGCACCCCGCAGGTGGACGCCAACGTCTCCAAGGTCTCGGCCTACCCGGGCGTACGCGCCGCCATGCTCATCCATCAGCGCCGCGCCGCCGAGGACCGCGATATCGTGGCCGAGGGTCGCGACATCGGCACCGTCGTGTTCCCCAACGCGCAGGTCAAGGTGTTCCTGACCGCCGACCCTCGTGAGCGCGCCCGTCGCCGCGTGCTGCAGCGCCACCAAAACGACGCCCAGCCGCTCAGCGCAGAGCAACTCGAGGCCGAGGTCGACGAGACCCTCGACGCCCTCAAACAGCGCGACAAACTCGACAGCAGCCGCGAAGTCGCGCCGCTCGTGCCCGCCGAGGACGCCGTGCACGTCGACTCCACCGCCCACACCATCGACGAGGTCGTCCGCATTATCGAGGACCTCATCAACCAAAGGAGGTAGCCCATGCGCCTGTTTAAGCAGACGCCCGAGGATTATTACAACGCCCCGTACGCCGAGTTCCCGGCGCTCATCCGCGGCACCGTCGTCGTGGTCATGGCAATCCTATGGGCCTTCTCCAAACTCATGTGGCGCTGGAAGGTCGAAGACGCCGACCTGCTGTTTGAGCGCCAGGAAGGCCGCGGCAGCGTGGTCATCTGCAACCACACCTCGATGGCCGAGTTGCTGGCCGTGGAGACGGCGTTGTTCTTTGGCGGCCGCCGCATTCGCCCCATTTTTAAGTCCGAGTTTGCCAAGAGCAAGATCGTACGCTGGGCCTTTAGCCGAGTGGGTGGCATTCCCGTCGAGCGTGGCACCGCCGACATGAAGTGTCTGCGTGCCGCCCAGCACGCACTGCAGCGCGGCGAGGACGTCTTGATCTTCCCCGAGGGCACGCGCATCCGCTCGCGCGAGATTAAGCCCGAGGTCCACGGCGGCTTTGCGCTCATCGCTCAGATGGGCAAGGCACCCGTCAACCCGCTCGCCATCTGTGGTTGGTCCGACATTACGCCTAAGGGCAAAAAGCTCATGCGCCCCAAGAAGTGCTGGATCCGCGCCGGCAAGGCCATCTCGCTATCCGACGCACCGGCCGAGCTTAAGCGCAAGGAGCGCCTGGCATGGTTTGAGTCCGAGGCCATGAACCGCGTCTACGCCATGCGCGACGAGCTGTGCGACGAGCATCCGGGCAGGTTCTAGCCATGGGTGAGAACGTCATGTATACCGCCGCTGCCGCCACTGAGGGGTTCGTCCCCACCATCGAAATCGCTGCCCACGCCGGCACCTGCTACGGCGTGCAGCGCGCGCTCGATATGGCATTAGCGGCCGCCCCACAGGCGGGGGAGAACGCTCAGGTCCACACCTTGGGCCCGCTCATCCATAACCCCATCGTGGTACGCGAGCTCGCCGAGGCAGGCGTTGGTCTGGCAGACACCTTGGACGACGCCGCATCGGGCACCGTGATCATCCGCGCCCACGGCGTGGTGCCGCAAGTGATCGATGCCGCTCGCGAGCGCAGTCTTACCGTGGTCGACGCCACCTGCCCCTACGTGAAAAAGGTCCACGTGGCCGCCGAGCGCCTGGTACGCGAGGGCTACCGCGTGATCGTCGTGGGCGAGCCGGGCCATCCCGAGGTCGAGGGCATTCTGGGCCACGCCGGCGATGACGCTCAAGTCGTGAGCTGTGCCGCCGACGCCGACGAGCTGTCGCTTAAAGGCAAGGTGGGCTTGGTTGTGCAGACCACCCAGACCGCGCAGAACCTGGCCGAGGTTGTCGCCTCCATCACCCCGCGCGTGCAGGAACTGCGCGTGATCAACACCATCTGCGCCGCCACGAGCGAGCGCCAGCAGGCGGCGGCAACCCTCGCCAACCGCTGTGATTGCATGGTCGTCGTGGGCGGCAAAAATTCGGGCAACACGCGCCGTCTGGCGCAGATTTGTGCCGATGTCTGCGAGCACACGCATCACATCGAGGAAGCTTTCGAGCTTGAGGCCGCGTGGTTTGCCAACGCGCGCCACATCGGCATCACCGCCGGAGCCTCCACCCCGCAAGAACACATCGAACGCGCCGTTGCGCGCATCAAGGAGCTTTGCCGCTAGTCATGGACCAGACCGTACCCGCATACGCCGCCGAGGTGGCCGATTACGGGCGCAGCCGCGACCCCGAGCCGGGCGAAGGCGCGCTCGTTAAGAACGTGCGTCCCGAATCGCCCGCATGGGATGTGGGTATCGAGCCGGGCATGCGCGTGCTCACGGTCAACGGCGAGCAGCTGACCGATATGATCGTGTGGCTCTGGGAGGCTGATGACGATACCGTCGAGCTGGAGGTATTCGACCCGCGCGACGGCACCGTCACCCCCGTTGAGCTCGATCGCTTTCCTGGCGAGGACTGGGGTCTGGAGTTCGATGGCCCCATCTTCGATGGCATGCGTACCTGCGTAAACGCCTGCGTGTTCTGCTTTATGACCATGCTGCCCAAGGGCGGACGCTCCACGCTCTACATCCGCGATGATGACTACCGCCTGAGCTTTTTGCAGGGCAACTTTGTCACGCTGACAAACCTCACCGACGAGGACGTGCAAAACGTCATCGACCGCAACATGAGCCCCATGAACGTGTCGGTCCATGCCGTAAGCCCCGACGTCCGTCGCCGCATGATGGGCCGCAACGCCCAGCGCGGCATGGACGTACTCGAGACCATCATGGCCGCCGGCATCGAGATTCACGCGCAGATCGTACTGTGCCCCGGCATGAACGACGGCGAGGAGCTGGAAAAGACCCTGCGCTTTTGCGAGGAACACGAGCAAATCACGAGCCTGGGCATTGTGCCGCTTGGTTTTACCAAGCATCAGAACCGTTTTAGCTGGTCCTACAGCGACAAGCCCGAGCTGGCGCGCGAGACTATCGCCATGATCCGGCCCTTCCAGGACCGTGCCTTCGAGCGCTTTGGCCGCCACACCTTCCAGATGAGCGACGAGTTCTACCTGGACGCCGGCATCGAGCCTCCCGAGGCGGACTTTTACGACGGCTACCCGCAGTACTACGACGGCATCGGCATGATCCGCTCCTATCTGGACGAGACCGACAACGTGCTCGCCGCCGATGCCGAGCGCCTGCGCCGCGTTCGCGAGGCAATCGCCGCCCGTGGCCAGCACCTGCTGTGCCTTTCGGGCGCCAGCGCGCGCGATACGGTGGCGCGCTTCGTGGAGTCCCCACAGGGCCTTGCCGGCACTGTCACGGCCATCAAGAACCGCTACTTTGGCGGCAATGTGGACGTAACCGGCCTCATCGTCGCGAGCGACATCCTGGAGCAGCTGCCGCAAGACCTGTCGGGGGTTATGCTCTTTGTGCCTAAGCTCATGTTCAACGCTGACGGCATGACGCTTGACGAGTATCATCGTGACGATTTACTCGCAAGCCTTAACCACCGCGGCGCCGAGGTTCATGTGGTGTCGACCATGCCGCATGAGCTGCTCGATACCCTGGAGCACATCCTTGGCATTGTGCCTGCCGACTCAACTAATTCCACTGACCCTACCCATTAAAGGAGTGCAGATGAAACCTATCGTCGCCGTCGTCGGACGCCCCAACGTGGGCAAGTCCACGCTCGTTAACCGCCTAGCCCAGACCTCGGACGCCATCGTCCACGAGTCCCGCGGCGTCACGCGCGACCGTTCGTATCACACGGCCGACTGGAACGGCCGCGAGTTCACTATCGTCGACACGGGCGGCATCGAGCCGCTCAAGAGCGATGACGTGTTTGCCACGTCCATCCGCGACCAGGCACTCGCCGCCGCCGAGGAAGCTGCCGTCATCCTGTTTGTGGTCGACGGCCGCACCGGAGTCACCGAGGAGGACGAGTCGGTCGCTCGCATGCTCAAGCGCTGCGACAAGCCGGTCTTTCTGTTGGTGAACAAGCTCGATAACCCCGATCGCGAGAACGACAGCATCTGGGAGTTCTATTCACTTGGCATCGGTGAGCCCACGCCGCTGTCGGCCCTGCACGGACATGGCACGGGCGACCTGCTCGACGATATCGTGGCCCTGCTCCCCGAGGAAGAGGACGAGGTCGCCGATGAATTCCCCGACGCGCTGAACGTCGCTATCATCGGCCGCCCCAACGCCGGTAAGTCGTCGCTGTTCAACCGCATCCTGGGAGCCGACCGCTCCATCGTGTCGAACATTGCCGGCACCACGCGCGATGCCATCGACACCGTGGTCGAGCGCAACGGCAAGCACTACCGCATGGTCGACACCGCGGGCATTCGCAAGAAGAGCACCGTGTACGAGAACATCGAGTACTACTCCATGGTCCGCGGTCTGCGTGCCATCGACCGCGCCGACGTGGCGCTGCTCGTCGTCGACGCCTCCGTAGGCGTCACCGAGCAGGACCAGAAGGTCATGGGCTTGGCCATCGAGCGCGGCTGCGCCATCGTGGTGCTGCTCAACAAGTGGGACCTGCTCGACGACGACCGCAAGCGCGAGGCCTGCATGGAGACCATCGACCGCCGTCTGGGCGTCATGGCTCCCTGGGCCCAATACCTGCGCATCTCGGCCCTGACCGGCCGCGGCATCGAGAAGATCTGGGCGATGGTCGACGCCGCCGAAAAGACGCGTTCGCAAAAGATCAGTACCTCGCGCCTCAACACGTTCCTTACCGACCTGCGCGAGTTCGGTCATACCGTGGTGGACGGCAAGCGCCGCCTGCGCATGCACTACGTGACTCAGACGGGCGTCAACCCGCCGACGTTCACGTTCTTCGTCAACCACAGCGACCTGGTCAATGACACCTACCAGCGTTACGTGGAGAACCGCATGCGCTCGACCTTCGACTTCGCCGGTACGCCCATTCGACTCTTCTTTAGGAAGAAGGAGCAAAAGGATGCTTAATCCGATCCTGCTGACCGCCATCTGCGCCGTGGTCTCGTTCTTTATCGGGGCGATTCCGTTTGGCCTGATCCTGGGCCGCGTGTTCAACCACACCGACATTCGCAAGGCGGGCTCCGGCAACATCGGCACCACCAACGCCCTGCGCGTAGCCGGCCCCAAGGTGGCCGCGCTCACGCTGCTGTTCGACTGCCTTAAGGGCGCCATCTGCGTCCTTATCGCGCGTCCGCTCATCGCGAGCGTGGGCTATGGCTTTCCGCCGAGCATCATGGCTCCCGGTGCCGCCGGTGACTGGATGATCGGCGTCATTTGCCTGGCTGCCGTGTGGGGACACATCTTCTCGCCCTACCTTAACTTCCACGGCGGCAAGGGTATCGCCGTGGGCTTGGGCGTGATTCTTGCCTGGTACTGGCCCATTGGTCTGTCGCTGCTGGGTATGTTTATCGTTGCCGTCGCCATCACCAAGTTTGTGTCGGTGGGCTCGCTTGCCGCCGCCATTGGTCTTCCCATCGCTGCCTGTGCGGTCTTTCCGTACAGCAGCCTGGGCCTCAAGTTTTGCATGGCGATGATCGGCATCACCGTAGTGTGGGCCCATCGCGCGAACATCAAAAAGCTCATGACCGGTAAGGAGTCCAAGCTCTCGTTTACCAAGCGCGTCACCGAGCCCGACGATAAGTAGGAGAGAGTCATGAATGTTGCGCTGATTGGCTCCGGCTCCTGGGGAACCGCCGTCGCCGGCCTTGCCGCCGCGCGAGCCGCGCGCGTGACCATGTGGGCTCATAGCGAGCAGACGGCCGCCGGCATTAACGGCGAGCACCGTAATCCCCGCTATCTGGTGGACTACGTGCTGCCGGAAAACGTTGTCGCCACGACGGACCTGTCCCAGGCGCTCGACGACTCCGACGCCATCATCTTTGCCGTGCCCTCCACGCACCTGCGTAGCGTTTGCCACAAGGCGGCGCCGTTCATCGCGGATGAGACGCCGGTTCTGTGCCTCACCAAGGGCATCGAGCCCGAGTCCGGCCTGCTCATGAGCGAGGTCATCGCCATCGAGATTGGCAACGAGTCACGCGTGGCGGCGCTTTCGGGCCCCAACCATGCCGAGGAAATCTGCCGCGGCGGGCTTTCGGCCGCCGTCATCGCCAGCGAAGATCCGCAGATAGGGGAGACCTTTAAGGACCTGCTCCTATCCACGGCCTTCCGCATTTACCTGTCGCAGGACATGACGGGCGTCGAGGTCTGTGGAGCCATGAAAAACGTCATCGCCATCGTGTGCGGCATCTCCGCCGGCTCCGGCGCGGGCGACAATACGCTCGCCCTTATCATGACGCGCGGCTTGGCCGAGATCAGCCGCCTGGTGCACGCCCGCGGCGGCCAGGCCATGACTTGCATGGGACTTGCCGGCATGGGCGACCTTATCGCCACCTGCACCTCGGAGCATTCGCGCAACCGCACCTTTGGCTACGAGTTCGCTCATGGCGTTTCGCTCGACGAGTACCAGGCACGCACGCATATGGTGGTCGAAGGTGCCGTCGCGGCACGAAGCGTCAGCGAGCTCGCCCGTTCACTGGGCGTAGACATTCCGCTCACCTTTGCCGTGGAGCAAACGCTCTACAACGGTGTTACTTTGGATAGGGCGCTCGAGATTCTCACCGATCGCGTCCCCTCTCAAGAGTTCTACGGACTCACCGACTAGCGCAGAAAGGCTACTACCATGGGTTCCATCAAAATCGCTCCGTCCGTCCTTTCGGCCGACATGGCCAACCTCAAGGGCGAGCTCGACAAGATCGCCGGTGCCGACTACGTGCACTTCGACGTCATGGACGGTCACTTTACCGGCAACCTGACCTTTGGCGTTGACATCCTTAAAGCCGTCAAGCGCTCCACAAATGTACCGGTCGACGCGCACCTGATGGTGTCTAACCCCGACGAGACGGTCGATTGGTACGCCGACGCCGGTGCCGACATGATTACCGTTCACTACGAGGCCTCCACGCATCTGCACCGCACGCTCACCCATCTGCAGCAGCGCGGCGTCAAGGCCGGTGTGGTGCTCAATCCCGCCACGCCCGTGTGCGTACTCGAGAGCATCATCGACGTCGTGGATATGGTGCTGTTGATGAGCGTGAACCCTGGCTTTGGCGGCCAGAGCTTTATCCCGGGCACCATTGCAAAGCTGCACGAGCTTACGGCCATGTGCGAGCGTCACGGCGTTTCGCCCCTCATCGAGGTCGACGGCGGCATTTCTTCCAAGAACATCGCCGAGGTCGTCAAGGCCGGCGCCAACGTGCTCGTAGCCGGCTCCGCCGTATTTAAGTCCGAAGATCCCGCCGCCGAGGTTGCACTGCTGCAGAAGCTGGGCAACGAGGCCGCACAGGAGGCATAAACCCTTATGACCGCAGGTCAAAACCGCATACCCGTGAATCTTGACTATGCCGCCTCGACGCCCATGCGCGCCGAGGCGCTCCTTGCGCAGCGCGAGTACGACGACAGCGAGCTTGCCGGCGTCAACCCCAACTCACTGCATTCGCTCGGCCGCAAGGCCGCTGCGCGTCTGGAGGTTGCTCGCCGCGAGATCGCCCGTAGCTTTGGCGCGCGCGTCCGCCCGTCTGAGATCGTCCTGACCAACGGCGGTACCGAGGCCAACCAGCTGGCGCTCCTCGGTCTTGCCGAGGGCGCTCGTCAGCGCAATCGCAAGCGAGACCGCGTGATCGTGTCGGCGATCGAGCACGATTCGATTCTGGATAACCTGCCGCTGCTGCGCGCCGCCGGCTTTACCGTCGACCTGGTGCAGCCCTGTCGTACGGGCTACATCGAGACTGCCGCGCTGAGCGACTTGCTAGGCGACGACGTGGCGCTCGTGAGCATTATGGTCGCCAACAACGAGACCGGCGTGGTGCAGCCCATCCGCGAGCTGGCCGCCGCCGCACATGCTGCCGGCGCCCTGTTTCATACCGATGCCATCCAGGGCTACTTGCATATTCCGCTCGATGTCACCGAGCTGGGCGTCGATGCTATGACCGTTGCCGCGCACAAGATCGGCGGCCCTGTGGCATCCGGCGCGCTCTACCTTAAGAACCGCACGCCGCTGCGTCCGCGCATCTTTGGCGGTGGACAGGAAGCCGGCCGTCGCGCCGGTACGCAGGATCTGCGCACGCAGCTGGCTTTTGCCGCAGCCGCTTCCGTGTTGCTGCCGAATGTGGGCCAGGAGCGTGCGACGCTGCAGGCCCTTTCCGACAAGCTCTACGCCACGCTTACGGCCCATCCTCGCATTCACGCCACGATGGGCGACTACGCGCAGGCCGATCGTCTGCCGGGTATGGTTTCGATCTACGTCGACGGCATGGACTCCGAGGAGCTCATCATCAAGCTCGATGCCGCCGGTTTTGAGGTTTCGGCTGGATCGGCTTGCTCGAGCGGCAGCATGGACCCGAGCCACGTGCTCAGCGCCATGGGCATTGGTCGCGAGCAGGCATTGGGGTCGCTGCGCATCTCGTTTGATGACCGCGTGAATCCGAGCGATCTGGACGACTTTGCCCAGACGCTGCTCTCGATCGTAGGCGCCGCATGATCGTTTCCGAGCTTGAACGTGCGCTGCTGGCGCGCTACCCCAAGGCGGACGCCGAGGGCTGGGATCATGTTGGGCTATCTGTGGGGGATCCCGCTGCCGAGATCCGCGGTGTTGCCTGCGCGCTCGACGCGACCGAGGCCAACGTACGCCGCGCTCTCGAGGCCGGTGCCAACGTGCTGCTGACGCATCATCCCATCTATATCAAGGCGCCCGAGGCGTTTTGTCCGGCGGATTCCGCGCGTCCCCAGTGCAGCGCTGCACTGTACGAGGCGGCTCGTTGCGGCGTGAGCATCATCTCGCTTCACACCAACCTGGACCGCTCGCACGAAGCGCGTACTCGCTTGAGTGAATTGCTGGGCGCTGAGCCCATGAGTTCGCTGGAGCATGTGGACGAGCCCGAGCTCACCGGTCTGGGCGCACTCGCGACCCTCCATGACGCCTGCAATCTGCGCGATCTCGCCAACCGTGCCGCCACGGCCTTTGGCAGCGACCCGCGCGTATGGGGCGACGCCGATCACCCGTGCCGCACCGTCGCCATTTTGGGCGGCTCCCTCGGCGACTTTGGCGAGCTTGCCATCGCCGCCGGTGCGGATGTCATTGTGACGGGCGAGGCGGGCTATCACGTGGCGCAGGACCTCGCTCTGCGCGGTCTGGGCATCATCCTGCTCGGCCATGACCGCTCCGAGGAGCCGTTCGTTGATATATTGATGAACTCTGCAGTTGACGCCGGGGTCGACCCCCGTCATGCGATTAAAATACTGAACCCTTGCCAATGGTGGACTGTGACAAAAGGAGAGAACTTATGAGCGCCGGCGCTACGCTACTCAAGCTGCAACAGATCGATTTGGAGCTCGCCCGCAACAAGAGCGAACTTGCCAATATGCCGGAGCTCAAGGAGCTCGCTTCCAAGCGCAAGACCTACGTTAAGCTCAAGGCCGAGATGACCAAGCTCTACGCCCAGCGCAAGGACCTGGACATTGAGCTCGACGATCTCAACACCACCGAGATCCAGACCAATAACGCCATCGAGGCCGCCAAGAAGCGTCACGTCGACGGTTCTGACTACCGCGAGGTTCAGGATCTGGAGAACGAGCTCGCCACCCTGGCCAAGCGCCTGGACAAGATCGAGCACACCCGCAAGGATGTCGTTGTCGCCCATAAGGAGGCGCTCGACCGCGAAGCTCGCGCGCAGGCCATCATCGCCAAGTTCGAGGAGGGTGTGAAGGCCGATACCAAGGCCGCGCGCGCTAAGGCCGCCGACCTGCAGGCTCAGATTGACGCCGCCACTAAGGAGCGCACTGCGCTTGCCGCCACGCTGCCGGCCGACGTGCTCACCGACTACGAGCGTCTGCTCAAGCAGTTCCGCGGCCTGGCCGTCGAGACCATCCAGGGCAATATCCCCACGGTTTGCCACACCGCGCTGCAGGCATCGTCCATGAGCGACCTCAATCACGACGGTAGCGAGATTACGCACTGCCCGTACTGCCACCGTCTCCTGGTACTCCCGAGCAAGGAAGCCTAGCGATGACGGCGGCATCCAACGATTCAATGCAACTTGAGGGAAAAACGATCCTGCTGGGCATTACCGGCGGGATCGCCGCCTATAAGTCGTGCAATATCGTGCGCCTGCTGCAAAAGCGCGGCGCGCGCGTCAAGGTCGTTATGAGCGAGCATGCCACCGAGTTCGTGGGGCCGCTCACCTTCCGCGCGCTCACGGGCGAGCCGGTCGCTGTGGGCCTGTTCGACGACCCCTCCGATCCCATCCACCACATTTCGCTGGCGCAGGAACCCGATCTGGTGGTCGTGGCGCCCGCAACGGCCAATATCATCGCCAAGATGGCCAACGGCATCGCTGACGACCTCATCTCCACCACGCTTCTTGCGACGCCGCGACCCATCGTGATCGCACCCGCTATGAACAACGGCATGTGGAAGGCGCCGGCGACGCAGGCCAACATGGCCACGCTGCGCGACAGAGGCGTGCATGTGGTGGGACCCGGCAGCGGCTACCTTGCCTGTGGCGACGTGGACACAGGCCGCATGAGCGAGCCCCAGGACATCGTCGAGGCTGTCTGTGAGGTGCTTAACCCCGCGCCTCAGAACCTGGTAGGTAAGCACATCGTGATTACCGCCGGCCCCACGCACGAGCCGATCGACCCGGTGCGATTCATTGGCAACCGCTCTTCGGGCAAGATGGGCATCGCCCTGGCGGGGGAGGCTGCTCGCCGCGGTGCTGCGGTCACGCTCGTGCTGGGACCGGCATCGCTCGATGTTCCCCGCGGCGTGGAGTGCGTGCGCGTGCAAACCGCCGCAGAGATGCTCCAGGCGGCACTGAGCGCCTTTCAGACGGCCGATGCGGCAATTTGTGCGGCTGCCGTCGCCGACTATACCCCGGCGGCCCCTGCCGACCATAAGCTCAAAAAGGTTAACGAGCGCCTGGATCGAATCGAGCTCGTCGAGACCGTTGACATCTTAGCCGAGCTTTCGCGTCAGAAGGGCGAGCGATGCGTGATCGGCTTTGCGGCCGAGACCGATAACGTTGTCGAGTACGCCGAGCGCAAATTGGCACGCAAAGGTTGCGATGCCATTATCGCCAACGATGTCTCACGCGCCGATTCGGGCTTTGGAACCGACACTAACAAGGCCTGGATTGTAAGCACAGCGGGCACGCAAGAACTCCCCGTGCTAACAAAACCCCAGCTCGCAAATACAATTTTGGACTTGCTTCAAAATATTTAAAAAAGTTCTTGCACAAGGGCAAAGTTTCGGGTTAATATACTCCCTGTTGCGAGCGAGAGCAGAGCAACAAACAAAAGCTTCGGGACGTGGCGCAGCTTGGTAGCGCACTTGACTGGGGGTCAAGGGGTCGCTGGTTCGAATCCAGTCGTCCCGACCAGAGGTTTGCAGGTCAGGCACCTAGTGCCTGACTTTTTTTGTTTTAAGCAATTGCTTAATTATGATTAAGCAACAGGGTGCCAATAATCTACCTACGCGATAATCGCCTTTTACGGCTACTTGCGCGTTTTGCACACGCTTGAGCCGATTTAATAACGCGATATGAATCTACATACGCGTAGCTGGTATACAGCCGAGTACAGGCTGTATTTATCGCGGCGATTTACATAGATATAGCAACTGTAACGAACAAGCGTGTCGCTATATTTATTCCAGTAGTTCACTTGATCGATGGACAAGTGGGCTGTCGCGACGAAACGCCGTGTGAGATGGACTCTATACGAGGACGCCGAAGAGATTATGGCGGGGGAGTGCGGCTGGCACTCTGAGAGCCGCTGTATGACCCCATTTCTCCTCAACCCGATAACTATGCTTCAAGACGAGAATTGTTCGAGCAATCGCCAAAAGAAAGGCCCGCGCGGGGTCACGCGGGCCTTATGGCTAGGTGCAAATAGGGCTAGAAGCACCAGACGGGACAGACGCAACTCGAGTACGTCGCGCCGCTCGCGCCGGCGTTGTAGTTCGACGGATCGCCGTACCTGCCGACACTGAGGAAGCCCGCAGAGCCGCTCGGACTCACTGAACGCTCCCACCAATAGTCGCCAATCTGCAGACAGGCATTACCAGAATAGTTCGCCGTCACCTTGCCCTTGAAGGCCTCGTACTGGGTGCCCTCGGAGGAGGTCCAAGGATAGCTGGATGCCCAGAAGGATGTGGGGACAATCTCGGAGTAGCTGAGCAGGAACAGCTTGTCCACAGTCGGTGTCACAGCAGCATTCTTGTCTGTGCCTCCCACGTTATTCGTAAATTTCTTAACCGCTTTCACCTTGGACTGGAGTTCAGACGGCATCAAGCCCCAAATATAGCCGGAGTTCATCTCCTGGCGGAGCTCCGACTTCTCCCAGCCGCCAGCGTTAGTTGCCGTAGCGTTCATCCGGGAATTGAAGATCATAGAAGTTGTGAGAAAGGTTAGTCCCGCCTTGCCCGATCCGTCGGCCAAATCGTCGTGGTTGATGCCGATGATTCGGTACTCGAGCGTCTTGCCGTCGTTGAGCTTCATCGAGAACTTCGTCCCTGCGTCCATCGCGGCCTTCGCCTTGGCGTAGGCGGGCGACGCCTCGCCCTTGGCGGCGATGTCCTCGGCCACGGCCTTCTGCTCGTCGAGCGTCCAGTCCTTCGCGTCCTTGGCGATTGCCGCCTGGACGGTCGCTGAATCGGCCCCGGTTGAACCGCCGCCGGACGCGCCACCGCCCTCGGCGCCGCCGGTCGTCCCGCTGTTCACCGTGTTGCCGACCAGGTTGAACTGGTTTCGGATGGCCCCCGCCACGCCAGGCCCCGCGAACACGATCACAAGGCCGATGACGGCGATAATTAGGACGTACTCGATATTCCTTGGCCTCGGAGATTGGCCGCCCTACGAGCGACCCCCCCCCCGAGGCGAAATTGCCGCTGCATGCATATGCGACTCCCTTCGCTCAGGGTTTGTAGATACATCGCCGAGCGTAGGACTATTCCAAGTATTTGCGCAGGTCTTGCCGCAGTGGCAATCACGCTGAAAGGGTAAGGCGGTCAGTCGCGTCATCGTCCAGAATGGATTTGAGCGGTATCCGGTCCCAAAACGTATGCTGTCCGGTACGACCAACAGCCGAGTCTTGCGCCCAGTTCGAGCAGCGCCAGAACCCCGTGCCGGAACCCACGCAGCCGATGGCAGGGGAATTCAGCCGCGGCCATCGAGGAGCCGACCCAGGGACGGCGCCCCCAGTCCTCGAAAGATTTCCACCGCCCCCTACAGGCCTGGATTGATTTAACAGTTGATTTAATCCGGCTGAACAAGCCGAGCATGGGCCGGTTGACAAAATGTAAGGTAAAAAAGCAGATACGACCGTACGCCGGTGCGGGGTTCGGGTGATGTGATAGAAAGTAATACACGTATTACATTTAACCGGGAGGTGCATCATGGCAACCGCCACCGCAGCCCTGAGAACCCCCGAGGACCTCGCGAACAGGTACGACCGCCTGGCGAAGTCGACGGGCCGCACGAAAACCTTCTACATGACGGAGGCGCTTGCCGCAGAGATAGGCAGGCTCGAATACGAGTACGGCCTCATGAATTATCCGGGAAGCGTTTGGTTGCGAGGTATGCCAGTGTGAGGGCCTGATTCGTCAGGCCCCGCACAGGGGGACCGCGATGGTGGCCACCGCGCCGCCCGTGAGGTTGGCGAGGCGCCCGGCAGCGCGCTCCTCGTCCACGGCGAGCCCGCAGACGATGGCGGACATGAGCGGCATGAGGGCGCCGAGGAACTGGGTGTAGGCGTCCGCGCCCAGCGCCGGGTCCCATCGGGTTACGGAGAAGTACTCGCCGCAGGCAAGACCGGCTGCCAGGCCGCAGGCGAGGTGCACCGCCGAGAGCGGGGAGCGCGCCAGGCGCAGGGCCTCGGAGAGCAGGGACCGCGGGAGAGTCATGCGCGGCGTCAGGTCGGAGAGTCGTGTCATGGCCATCACCTCTCCTCGGAGCGCGCGAACCAGGCCGCGCCCGCCGCCGTGAGCGCGGCGAACGCGAGCGCGCAGACCGCAAGGCCCGCCAGCGTGAGCATGCCGTCCGCCGTGAGCGCCCCGCCGAGCGCCATGTCCGCCGCGAGCGGCTCGCCGCTCGGCAGCACGGGGATGAAGCTCGTGGGGATGACCATGCTCGCCGACGGCGGAAAGAGCTGCGGCAGCGGCATCAGCGACCAGGCGAACCCACCCACGAGCTGCGCGGCGAGCGGGCAGAAGATGCCCGCGAGCATGCCGAGCCGCGCCGTGAGGAAGAGCCCTGCGGGGATCATCCACGCCGCGGTCACCGTGTTGACGAGCGCACAGAGGAGCATCGTGAGCGTGCCCGCGGCCGTGAGGCCCTGCGAGGAGAACGCCGATCCCGCGAGGTAGATGCCGAAGACCACGAGGTTCGAGAGCGTGCAGAGCGCGAGGCACCAGAGCGCCTTGGCCCACCAGGCGCGCCCGAGCGGGAAGCCCAGGCCCAGAAGCCCCCGCATCCGCGTGCGCGCGTCCGCCCGCGCGACGCACGCCACCACGAGCGAGAGAGACACGGGCAGGAAGAGCGCGTACCAGTAGTTCCACGCGCTGAAGATCTGCACGCCCCGGTAGGGCATCGCGCCGAGCAGCGGCATCGGCAGCGCCATGAGCACGGCCAGGCGAACCGGTGCCGCGTGGCGCGACTTCAGGGCCTCGGCGCGCAGGCCCGCGAGCAGGGCGCCTTTCTCGCCCGTCATGCCGCCACCTCCCCGCGCGCTCGACGCCCCTCCCGGCAGACGCTCATGAAGAGTTCCTCGAGGTCCTGCCCGGGCCGAAGCGCATCCTCGTAGGCGAGGCGCCCCCCGCAGATGATGCCGATGGTGTCCGCCATCTGCTGCACCTCGGAGAGGATGTGGCTCGAGACGATCACCGTCGTGCCCGCCGCCGCGAAGCCGCGGATCTGGTCGCGCAGCTCCTCGATGCCGATGGGGTCGAGGCCGTTGGTGGGCTCGTCGAGCACGAGCAGGCGTGGCCGGGCGATCAGCGCCAGCGCGAGCCCCAGGCGCTGCCGCATGCCCATCGAGAAGCGCCCGGCGCGCTTCTTCCCGGTGTCCGCGAGGTCCACGGTGGCGAGCACCTCATCTACGCGGCTCTCGGGAAGGCCCAGCAGCGTGGTGCGCACGCGCAGGTTCTCGCGCGCGGTGAGGTTGGGGTAGAGCGGCGCCTCCTCGATGAGGCTGCCGATTGCGTAGAGGTCCTCGCGGCGCCAGGCGTGCCCGGCAAAGAGGATCTCCCCGGCCGTCGGCCGCAGCATCCCGCAGATCATCTTGAGCGTTGTCGACTTGCCGGCGCCGTTGGGGCCGAGCAGCCCGTACACCTCGCCCTCGCGGATATGAAGGCTCACGTCGGCCACGGCGTCCTGCGCCTGGTCGCCGCGGCCGAAGCGCTTGGTGAGCCCGCGCGTCTCGAGCATGTAACCCATGGGCTTATCCTTTCTCTTCCGGGCGCGCGGGCCGAGTCGCCGTGCCCGCGCGCCTTACCTTTCGGGTTCACCATCCATGATGGGGCGCGTTTCTAACGAAGCCGTAACGGCCGTTGGGCTCTTTTGGTGCCAGCCCTTCTCGACCCGTACGCATTTGCTTAAAGCAACAACTTTCCCGATCGATGTAATCACCGAATCAAAACGTGTACACCAGCCACCAAAGATGCCGAAAAATGTCGCTTTTGGAGGCTGATGTACACAAATGCAGAATCCAGCGCAGCCCAGAGGCGCCCTCCACATGTCTGGACTCTCTATGGCTGCGCTGGATAGACATCGCCGGAACGGGTATAGTATCGAAAGTTTTGTCGTTAACCAGCGGGGGAGTCCTGTGGGCATCAAAAAGAAGATCAAAAAGGAGCTTATCGGCACTTCCGATTACCCGTCGAATAAGATCTTTACGATCTCCAATTTCATCACCTTTACGCGCCTGATCCTCACCCTGGTATTTCTGTACCTGTTTGTGACGGATAACAACCGCGTCATCGCCATCGTTATCTACGCCGTTGCCGCCTCCACCGACTGGATGGACGGTCAGATCGCCCGCATGACCAAGACGGTCTCGTGGCTCGGCAAGGTTATGGATCCCATCTGCGACCGTGCGCTGCTGTTCACCGGCGTACTTGGACTGGTGGTTCGCGGAGAGCTGCCAATCTGGGTCTGCGTGCTCATTATTGGCCGCGACATCTATCTGGGCATCGGCACGCTTATCGTGCGTCATTATCACCGTCGCCCCATCGATGTCGTCTTTCCCGGAAAGATTGCCACTGCACTGCTCATGACCGGCTTCTCGCTCATGCTGCTCGGGTTCCCCGTTATTGACGGCCTGCATCTTTTACCTGCAACCCTTACGGCCTTCCCGGGCCTCAACGGAAGCTCGGTGCCCCTCGGCATCTTCTTTGTGTACGGCGGCGTGATCTTCTCCATGCTCACGGCTGTCATCTACTCCATTAAGGGCGGAGTGGCCATTAAACAGGCTCTCGCGCATCCCGAGGACGAGGACATCGACTTTCTGAACCCCGAAATCGAAGACTGATTCGTTGGGGTATGATTACGTACGGTTCATTATTTGCGGCACGTCCGCGATAAGTTAGGGGTTGTCATGGACAACATGGTTAACAATATGCCTCAGAATGATAAGACTGCTGACGCTACCTGCGTATTCCGCGTGCCTTCAAGCGACGTCACCGTTCCCGACCTCATGGCCAACGTGCGCATCACCGCCCCCGTTCTGTCCATCGTCAAGGGTCCGCAGACTGGTGCCGCCTTTGAGCTCGAGGACGACGTGACCACCATCGGCCGCGATCCCGCGAACGGCATCTTCCTTAATGACATGACCGTTTCGCGCAGCCACGCGCGCATTATTCGCGAGGGCCTCGGCGCTCGCATCGAGGACCTGGGCTCGCTCAATGGTACCTGGGTCGACGGTGCCATTGTCAATGCAGCCCCGCTGCACGACGGTTCTTCCGTTCAGATCGGTACGTTTACGCTCATCTACCACGAGAGCACGCCGGAGCGCATCGAAACCGGTGAGTAGGGCATGGCCGAACGCAACTATCTGAGTATCGGCCAAGTCGTCAACCTACTTCGAGGCGCATACCCCGATCTTTCGAACTCAAAAATTAGATTTCTAGAGGATGAGGGGCTCATTACCCCTCATCGTACGCCTAAGGGATACCGTCAGTACTCTAAGGAGGACGTTGATCGTCTGGAGGTCATCCTGCACTTGCAGAAGACCCGCTACATGCCGCTCAACGTGATTAAGCAGCGCTTGGAAAACGCCACGGACCTGTCAACGCTCGCCTACGAGGTGGGCTTGCTATCCGATGTTCCGCTCAAGACGGAGCCCAAGGAGACTAAGCAAAAGCTGCATCCCATCGAGACCATTCCCGATATGCTGGGCGTCGAGATTTCGTTTATCCGCTCGCTCGCCGAAAACGACCTCATTCGCATCATCAAAAGCCCGCAGAACCGCGAGCTCGTCGATGGTCGCGATTTTCCGATCATCCGTTACTGCTCCGAGCTGTCGCGCTTCCATATCGAGCCACGCAACCTGCGTCAGTACGTGTCTTCCGCTAACCGCGAGTCCTCGATGTTTGAGCAGGTGCTCGTGAGCATGCTCGGAATGGATACCTCCGATGACGAGCGCGACGCCAAGCTCGAGCGTGCGTTTAAGAAGCTTCACGACCTGACGGAGGGCGTGCACACTGCGCTGCTCAAGAACCGCGTTTTTGAGTCGCTCAACGCCGTGGTCGAGGACGCCGACATCGATGCACTCGATGAGGAAATCACTCGCTCCGAGTCCACCAAAGCCAAAAACGAAGAGATAGCCACGCCGGCTTCGCACGAGGATTCTCTCGTAAAGCCGCTCAAGGTCGTCGCCCCTTCGCACTCCGGTACCGCCACGGCGGGCAAATAACCGCTGCCGCTTATCCGGCAACCCATTGAAAGGTCATGCAATGTACGACTTCGAATCTCAAATCGTCGACATCCCCGACTATCCCGAGCCCGGAGTCATCTTTAAAGACATCACGCCGCTCTTAGGCAATCCCGAGGCGCTCAAAGCCATGACCGATACCCTCGCCGAGCACTTTGCCGGCATGGGAATCACCAAGGTCGTGGGTCCCGAGGCTCGCGGCTTTATGGTTGGCGTACCGGTGGCTGTAGCCCTTGGCGCCGGCTTTGTTCCCGCACGTAAACCGGGCAAGCTGCCGCGCGAGACCGTAAGCCAGAGCTACGAGCTCGAGTACGGCACCGATTCAATTGAGATCCATGCCGACGCTTTCAGCTCTAAAGATACCGTGTTGATTCTGGACGACTTGGTCGCGACGGGCGGAACCGTCGAGGCAACAGGTAAACTGGTGCGAGATATGGGCGCAAAGCTTGTGGGTTACGGTTGTATCCTTGAGCTTGCGTTTCTCAACCCGCGCAAGAAGCTCACGCCTTCTAACGAGGATGTTGAGCTCTTTAGCCTGGTAACGGTGGACTAGCCGCTACCCTTAGATACCGGAAAGGAAGCTACATGCGCACAGCAAACACGCACAGAAACATGGCACGCTGCGCTGCTACGGCAACCCTCGCTTGTGTTTTGGGCCTGGACCTCGTGGCTCCGGCCTACGCCGATACCGCATCCGACCTTGCCGCTGCTCGTACCAAGCTCGAGCAGATCGGCACGCAAACTCAGCAAATTCATGAAGAACTCTCCGCGCAGACGCAGGAGCTTGATCAGACTGCAGGCGAGATCACGCAAAAGCAGCAAGAGATTGCCGAGGGCCAGGCAAAGCTTTCGAGCTACGTTGCCGGTGAGTACAAGACCGGCGGCCTGAGTCTCCTTCAGGTTCTGACGGGCGTCGACGATCTGGGCGACATGCTCAACCGTCTCTTCTACTACGGTAAGGTGTCCGACAAGCAGGCTCAGACCATTCAGGAGGTCAAGGACCTTAAGCAGCAGCTCACCGATAAGCAGACCGAGCAGGAGAAGAACGTCACCGCGACGCAGAAGAAGGTCGACGAGCTCAATGCCCAGCAAGCTGAGGCCCAGAGTGTCGTGAACTCCCTGGATTCACAGCTGCAGGCCGAGCTTGCTGCCGAGGCCGAGGCCAACGCCGCGCTTCAGGCTGGCATCAATGCCAGCACTGCCGAAAAGGCCACGGTGAGCAACGACACTGCAGGTACGACCGAGAACACCAACAACGGTGGTGGCACGACCAACAATGGCGGCGACAACAACCCCGCGCCCGCTCCTGCCCCCACGCCGCAGCCCGTGACGCCCGCTCCGGCTCCGACGCCTTCCGCACCGAGCCAGTCCGTTGACGGTGGTACCGTTGTTTCGCGCGCCTACAGCAAGCTCGGTTATGCTTATTCTTGGGGCGGCATTGGGCCGAACAGCTTTGACTGCTCCGGTTTTGTAAGCTACTGCCTCACCGGCCGTTATTGCCGCCTTGGCACCACGGGCACCTTTATGGGCTGGACCCGCGTGTCCGATCCTCAGCCTGGTGACGTCGTGGTTAACTCTTACCACACCGGCATCTACATTGGTAACGGCCAAATGATCCATGCTTCCGACTACAAGACGGGCGTTATCATCAGCTCCGTCGCAGCCGGTATGAACAACAATTACATTTTCGTTCGCTACTAAGTGTTGTAACTCAGCAAACAACAATGGGCCTCGTATCCTTTGGGAGCGAGGTCCATTCTTATATCTCGATCGCCCGTTTTGCGTTTAAGCAACAATCTAGTTTTGAATACTAGATATGCACAACGTCTGTCCAAAAGATAGCTATAATTGTTGAGGAACAACTAGAAAGGACCCTCAATGAGCTGGGCACTTATTTCAGATTCGAGCTGCAATCTTCGCGATTGGCAACCAACCGCACCTCATACCACCTTTGCATTCGCGCCTCTTAAAATCCGAGTAGGGGAGCGTGAATTTGTCGATGACCTCTCGCTCGATGTTCACGAGCTCAATTGCGCCGTGCAGGCGGAGTCGAGCGCTTCTTCGAGCGCCTGTCCAAGCGTAGGGGAGTGGGCTGAACTCTTTAGGCTTGCCGACAAGACGATCTGCATGCCCATCTCGGAGGGCGTATCGGGAAGCTACAATGCCGCGGCCACCGCACGTGACATGGTGCTTGCCGAGGAGCCCAACCGCCAGATTCACCTGGTCAATTCGCGGGCAGCGGGCGGCAAGATGGACCTGATATTCTTATTGTTTGATCGCTATCTTGCAAGTAACCCGGACGTCTCCTTTGAGGACGCCTGCGCCTATTTCGATAGCTTGGAGCAGAACAGCAAGATCCTCTTTAGTTTGTGCAATTACGAAAACCTTGCGAAGGCCGGACGTATCCCCAAGGCGGCCGGCGTTATTGCCAACAAGCTCAATATCCGCATTTTGGGCACGGCGAGCGAAGCGGGCGAAATTGAACTCGTTGGGCACACGCGTGGCGAAAAGAAGATGCTCACCAAGATTGTCGACACCATGGAGGCCGAGGGCTTTACTGGCGGCGAGGTCATCATCGATCACGTTGAGAACGAAGCTGGAGCCCAGGCGCTTGCCGACCGCATTGTGGAGCACTGGCCAGGCTCCAAGACTATCATCATGCCCTGCAACGGGCTAGATTCTTACTATGCCGAGATGCACGGCCTCATCATCGGCTACGGCATGGGCGTGGCTTCGGGTCGATAACGTTCAACCAAGTAAAAACACGGGCGGGACTAAGTGACAGATGGCTCTTTGTCCCGCCCGTTCTATACATTGACTAGCTATTAAACCCATTGAACTTGAGATAACTCATCAGGTACGCCTTCGAAACGAAGGACGATACCGCACTGCGTACGAGCAGCGACTCGCGCGTAACCAGATGCGCGGTATCAGGCACGGCAGTCTGCTCGACGGAAAACGCAGCGCGAATCGATGCCCCAAGTTGATCGACCACATAATCGAAAGCCGTCGGAGCGTCGTAGCTCAAACGCTGAATATTAAAAAGCGCCTGAACCGCAGCGATGGGCAGCACCTGCTTAAAGATACAAATGGCGATGAGACGCGCAATCTGCTCACGGCCATACTGCTTTTTAACCGGAGCAGGAACGAGGCCGACCTTCACGTAGTTATTGATCATCGAGGGCGTGATAACGGGCTGCTCTACACAAATCGAAAGCGGCTCCATCCACAGCGCAACATATTCAATAACCTGATCGCGATAGAGCGTTACATTGGGCAGCTGGTCATAGCGTGGCAGGCTCAAAGCGTTGAGTTTACCCACCATATCGGACTGAATAAATGCATCCGGCAGCACCGTTGGCTGAATATCCTCCGGCTTAATGCTGACCGATGTATCGGACATCGGGATAACATGTTTGACGTGATTCATATGAGGCCTCCGTTCGTTTTCTATATTGTATTCTAGGTTATCTAGTTTTGCATACCACATAGCCGCTAAGTAAAAGTGGTTAGACAGCACATTGACGCACCGTCCAACCACTTTGTTTAAAGATAGCAACCTTACATAAGATATATTATCGTACTTATCCACGGAGAAATGCGTATGCGCTGGTTGCCGCTATAGCGCCATCCGAAACGGCGGTCACAACTTGACGTAAACGCTTGGAACGGATGTCGCCGGCAGCAAATAAGCCGGGTGTACGGGTAACCATAGAATCATCGGTGACAATACCGCCATCCGGCGCCAGATCGACCAGATGCTCGACAAGCTCGGTATGGGGCTGCGTACCGGTAAAGACAAAGATGCCAAACGAGCCCGGCTCAAAGGTCTCGGTATGCGTCTCACCGGTCGCATTGTCCTTGAACGTGATCGTTGTGGGCATCGCTTCACCCGAAAGCTCGACAATACTAGTTTGGTACCTAACTGAAATATTGTCTTTTGCAAGCACCTTCTGAACCACACCTTCGGGTGCGCGGAACTGATCGCGGCGCAGCACGATGGTCACATTGCTGGCAATGTCTGACAGAAACAAAGCCTCTTCACATGCCGCATTACCGCCACCGATCACAAAGACCTGCTTGCCGCGGAAGAACATTCCGTCGCATGTTGCGCAATACGAAACACCGCGGCCACGATACGCATCCTCACCAACAAAGCCAGCCGAACGCGGCGTGGCCCCCATGCAGGCAATGACGCTTCGAGCTATCGTCTCGCCTGTGTCATGGTGCACGGTAAACAGCGACGCATCCGCATCGTAATCGATGCCCGTCACCATACTCCATTCAATCCGAGCTCCTAGGCCCTCTGCATGCTGCTGAAAACGTTCACCCAGCTCGGCACCACTTAGCAACGGAATACCGGGGTAATTCTCAATCTCGTTAGTCGTGGCGATCTGACCACCCGACATGCCCTGCTCAATCACGGTCGTCGAAAGATTGGCACGTGCCGTATAAATAGCCGCAGCATAGCCCGCAGGGCCTCCGCCGATAATCGCAACATCGATGAGCTGATTGGTAGCCATGATGAGTCCTCTCGTCGAAAAGTTGTAGCTCTCTGCGCTCGTACCCAAATTTACGTGAACATGACACTCATGCACTACAATGATAAGTCCGTGCTACAACGTCGAAGGGGAGTTATCGATGGATCAGACGCAGACGAGCGAGGACGCTCCCCTGCCCATGCCAGTCACTCCCCAACCGGAGCAAATGGCCGTTTTACCGGCACAAAAGCCTCTGGTAACCATTGTGCATGCATCGGTTGGATCGGGCCACAAAGCCGCCGCCAACGCCATTGCGCAGGCATTTGACCTTATCCGCGGCACCAAAGGTATCCCTGAGGATATCGAGATTGAAGTGCTCGATATCCTCGATTTTGGACGTATTAAATTCGACGGCAATAAGACCGCGGCGTCTTTTACCGGGGCCACGCGCCCGATTTATGACCTGACCTGGCGTTATACGTTTACAGGGCATCTGCTCTGGGGTGGCGGCACAGCATGGTCACGAATTATGTTCCCCGCCTTCAACGAATATGTTCGTACCCGCAGGCCCATAGCCGTGGTCGCGACACACATCACGGCAGCCAATGTTGCTGTAGGCGCCCGCGTCATCACGGGTATCGATTACCCAGTCATCTGCGTGCCAACGGACTATGAAGTTGAGGGTTTTTGGCCCCACAAGGACACTGACCTGTTCTGCGTGGCTAATGAGTTTATGGCCGAAACGCTGCGTCCGCGCAAAGTGCCCGAGACAAAGATCCGCATTACGGGAATACCCATTCGAGCCGGATTCGACACCGATTACAAGCGTGAGGATGAGCTGAGCAAGTTTAATCTTCCCGTAGACAAGACCGTTGTATTGGTAATGGCCGGTGCCAGTCTGCCGCAGCCCTACGTGCGCTTCCGCGCAGCAATGGATCACACGCTCCCCTTCCTGCGTAGCTTCGAGGACATGCACTTTGTCTTTTTGCCCGGCAAGGATAAGGAATACGCCGCTCGTCTCAAGACGCTCTTCGACGCCATGAAGCTCGACAACGTCACGGTTCTGGACTACGTGGACGACATGGCGGCCCTCATGCACGGCTGCGACCTGGCAATCCTCAAATCGGGCGGACTCACCGTCACCGAATGCCTGTGCGCGCATCTGCCGATGATCCTGCTGGGCAAATCATATGGTCAGGAAAAGGCCAACACCACGATGCTCACCGGCATGGGCGCCAGCATGCATGTCACCACCGCACGAGAACTCATCGTAACCCTGCGCCATCTGCACGATCATCCCGAATCACTCAAAGCCCTACTCATCAACGGCGAAGTACTACGCCGCCCCCACGCAGCCGAAGATATAGCCATCGCAACCATGGAGCTCGTAGGCAAACCCCAAAAGCGCAAACGAGCCTTCTGCCGCTTCTACTGGGGAGGAAAGCCCGCGCATATCCGCTAGCGTCTTAATGTCCGCTTGCCTGTGGGAGGCCCCTATATATTATCCAGTGCTCAATCATTCTCGCTTCGCAGGGCACACTAATCCCTCCCGTCCGGGGCTCACCCATATCATTCCATGCTCAAACATTCTCGCTTCGCTGCGCTCGCTGCGAAACTGCGCGTGGAACGATATGGGTGAGCCCCGGACGGGAGGCTTCTTGCTTGAAAACAAATTGAAATCCAACTAGTAAGCCGGTGCGACAAAGGAGAAATCCCCTTGTCGCACCGGCTTACCAATTGATTAATGCTAACGGTTACCAGCGAAGATACACGGTAGTTGCAAGCATGCAAACGTAGCTCACCCGTGGGAGGTCCCTATATATCGTTCCACGCGCAGTTTCGCAGCGCAGCGAGAATGTTTGAGCATGGAATGATATATAGGGACCTCCCACGGGTGAGCGGACATTACAATACGCCGCTGGAGCCGAAGCCTCCGTTGCCTCGGTCAGTTTTGTCTAGTTCTTCTACTTCTAGGAGATTGACCGTGGGGACTTCTTGGATGACGAGTTGGGCTATGCGGTCGCCTTTGTTGATATGGATGTCGTTGGTGGGATCCAGGTTGATGAGGATAACCTTGAGTTCTCCTCGGTAGTGGGCGTCGATGAGGCCCGGCGTGTTAACTATAGACAGGCCCTGCTTGATGGCCAAGCCGCTGCGGGGCTGGACGAAGCCGGCGTAGCCATCGGGCAGGGCGATGGCCAGCCCAGTAGAGACCAGACGGCGTTCGAAGGGCTTCAGAACGCAGTCCTCGTTGGAGCGCAAATCCAAGCCGGCATCGGTGGGATGGGCGTATTTGGGAAGCTCGACGGTGGGGTCGAGACGCTTTATGTTGACGGTAATGTTGGACATGGAATCACCTTAGCTTGTCGAGCTCTTGCAGAAACTCATCGACGTCTTTGAAATCGCGGTAGACCGAGGCAAAGCGGATGTACGCCACCTTGTCGATCTTGGCCAAACGCTTGAGCACCATGTCACCCAACTCATGGGACGTGACGGCCGTCAGTGTGCGAGAGCGCAGCTCGACCTCGATGTCGTCGATAATCTCATTGAGCTTCTTAGTGTCGATATCGCGCTTGATGGTGGCGCGCATCAAGCCGACGAGCAGCTTATTGCGATCGAACCGCTGCTTAGTTCCGTCTGACTTAATGACCTCGATTGGGTCTTCGCATCGCTCAAACGTTGTAAAGCGATAGTTACACGAGCAACATTCGCGACGGCGCTTAATGGTGTTATTTGACTCCTGCATACGGGAATCAACGACGCGGGTATGTGCCTTGCCACATTTGGGACAGCGCATGGTACCTCCTCTTAAACGATAACAAGGGTACCATGCGCAGCGCGATAATGATTACGAACGAGCAGGAACCTTAAGATGCGCACCGGCGGCGAGCGAACCATGCTCCAGATGATTGACGTTACGGATCATGTCGGAAGTCTCTTGCGTGGAAAGGCCTTCGATAGGATATTCCTCGGCAAGCGACCAAAGAGAATCACCAGGCTGAACGCGAATAGTCTCGTAGGTAACGTTGGAAACGGACTCGGCATACGCGGCGTGACGAGCGCTAAAGACCGACGTAGCGAGGACAACGAAGAGCGTAAGCGCAACGGCAACGGCGACAATCGTCGGAACCTTCAGGGCAACGCGGGCCGGCGCAACTACAGCCTGCTGATTGCGAGCAGGCTTTACGGTCAAAGGCTGAAAGCCGGAGCGGCCACCCTGAACAACCGTAAAAGTGGGTTCTGCAGGCGTCTCGAGTTTAAGGGCAAGGTTTCCCTGGACCATATTCGTTGCGTTCATCATGTTCTCCTCTCGCGTGTTTTGCTGAGAACAGTTTTATCAAGCCGCGCGGACAAAAATGTCTAGCGCGAGAACGAATGTTCGGTTATTATTATCTTCGAACAGTTGTTCCTGTCAAGCAAAATCCGAACATTTGTTTGACATGGGTAGAGAGGATGCCCTGATGGCTCGCAAAATTACCAAGCGTCAGCAGCAAATTTACGACTTCATCAAGGAATATCAGCAGGAGAAAGGTTATCCGCCCAGCGTGCGCGAGATGGCTTCTGCCGTGGGCCTTTCCTCCCCCAGCACCGTGCACGCCCATCTATCTGCCCTGGAGGCGCGCGGGCTACTCAAGCGCGATGCCACCAAACCGCGCGCCCTGGAACTCTTTAACGAGGACGGTTCCTCTGTCTCAATTTCTAAATCTGACGAACCCACCGCACCTCGCGGAACGGTCTCGCTACCGCTCGTTGGTCGCGTCGCGGCTGGGATTCCCATTCTGGCCGAGCAGAATATAGAAGACACTTTTACTATCCCGACCGAAATCGCCACTGATCAGGGTTCCTTTATCCTTGAGGTGCATGGGAGCTCAATGATCAATGTCGGCATCTTCAATGGCGATTACATCATCGTCCGTGAACAAAAGAGTGCCATGAACGGCGAAATTGTCGTGGCCATGATTGATGGTTCAGCGACCGTCAAGACATTCTACAAGGAGCAGGGACGCGTACGCCTGCAGCCAGAGAATGACACCATGGAGCCTATCTATGCAACGAATCCCGTTATCTTGGGCAAAGTCGTCGGCTTGATGCGCCGGTTCTCGTAATGCAAAAACGCATCACCATCTTTGATACCGTCCGCGGGTTTACGATGATTTCAATGGCAGGTTTTCACGCTTGCTACGATCTCGCCTACCTGTACGACTGGGATATGCCCTGGTTTACCCAGACCGTCTTTCAAGACATCTGGCGCGCCAGCATCAGCTGGGTATTTTTGTTTATCGCGGGTTGGATGTGCACGCTCTCACGCAACAATGCCAAACGAGCGGCCAAGTACGCTGCCGCAGCTTTGGTCGTCTGGATCGCAACAACGCTCGTATCGGTCGACGATTCAGTGAACTTTGGCATCATTTATTGCATGGCGGCGTGTACCGCTGTGACAGCCGTAGCACGACCGATGCTTAAGAAAGTGCCCAGCACGTGGGGCATTGCGATATGCCTCGCTCTCTTTGCAGCGACATGGGGCATCCCGAAATCGACCTATTCATTCCCCTATTTGGCGTGGCTAGGATTACCCGGCCCCCGGTTTGTTTCAGGCGACTATTATCCAATCATCCCGTTCATATTCATGTATCTCACAGGATACTTTGCTGCGCGCACCGCTCAAAGATGCGAACATCCCGCCCCAAGCTGGGCCTACGCCAACCCCCTGCCGGCGCTCGCCAGCCTTGGACGTCATGCACTCCCCTTTTATCTGCTACATCAGCCCATCATACTGGGCATTTTGGAGCTCGCCTACTCGGTGCGATAACGCTCGAGCCGCGGTGCAATACGAGCCGGCAGTTTCGCCACAATACGAACGCCATCCTCAAGATATTCCTCGTGCAAAAGGGTCCCCTGCTCATGCACGACTGTGATGAGTGCACCTTCACGATATGGAATGTCGGCGGAAAGCAGCACATCGGTGGCGGCCGCCTCGCGAGCAATGCGATCGACGAGATCGTCGAGCCCCTCGCCCGTTTGGGCCGAGAACAGAACAGCTTCCGGATAACGACGACGGAAACTCAATCGATCGACGCTATCGAGAAGATCGATTTTATTGAACACCGTAAGCGTTAAACGCTCTCCGGCACCGATCTCATCAAGCACGCGGTCGACAGCCTCAAGCTGTCGCTCATAGTCCTCATCAGACGCATCCACGACTTTGAGAATTAAATCGGCACCCAACACCTCGGACAACGTCGATTTAAAGGCATCGACCAGACCATGCGGCAGCTTTTGAATAAAGCCGACGGTATCGGTAATCGTCATGCCGCGACCGCCAGGCAGGCGATATGAACGCGTCGTCGGGTCGAGCGTAGCAAACAGCTTGTCCTGCGAAAGTACCGTAGAACCGGTCAGACGATTGAGCAACGTCGATTTACCGGCATTGGTATAACCGGCTAACGCGACGCGAAACGCCGGTGACTCAATACGACTCTTGGATTGAACATCACGACGCTGTTCAACCTGCTTGATCTCACGTCGAAGCGCAGCGATCTTATTACGAATGAGGCGACGGTCGACCTCGAGCTGACTTTCGCCCTGACCAAAGCGTGAGCCGATGCCGCCGCGCGTCTGTTCCTTGGCGAGATGGCTCCACATGCCGCGCAGACGAGGCAACAGATATTGAAGCTGCGCCAGCTGTACCTGTAGGCGTCCCTCACGCGTCTGAGCATGCAGCCCAAAGATATCCAAGATCAGTGCCGTACGATCGATAATCTTTACCGGCTCGCCCACGGCTTTCTCCAAATAGGATTGCTGCGAGGGCGTCAGGTCGTCGTCAAAAATAACGACATCGGCATCCATGCGATGTACCAGACCGCACAGCTCCTCTACCTTACCGGAACCGATAAATGATTTGGGATACGGCTTTACCAAACGCTGAGACAAGCGAGCCACGCACTGGGCACCAGCCGTGTGGGCAAGGCGCTCCAGCTCATCGAGCGATCGATCGAGTGGCCATGCATTGTCGCGCCACTCAACACCAACTAATATGGCACGCTCGGGCTCGGGTGCCGTGGGAACAAGGGGGAAACGGGCCATTAGGCAGCCTCAATACGATGCAGGATTTCCTCAACGACCTCATCGATCGTACATTCATCCATATCGAACCACACGATGCGATCATCGCGTTTAAACCACGAAAGCTGACGTTTGGCATAGCGACGCGAACGCATCTTGATGAGTTCGCGAGCCTCATCCATAGAAATCACGCCATTGAAAGCATCAATGATCTCTTTATAGCCAATAGCCTGCATCGACGTCAGGGCATCTCCCAGCCCCTGATCCATAAGACCGCGGACCTCATCAACAAGACCTTGCTCAAACATCAGGTCAACGCGCAGGTTGATGCGCTCGTAGAGCACCTCACGATTACGCGTCAGGCCAAACCACAAAGCATGATAATGCTCGCGCGGAACACTGAACTGTGACTTTTGCTGGGCATAAGACACGCCATCATCATGCATTTCGAGTGCACGAATCACACGGCGCACGTTATGGGGGTGGATGACCGCAGCGGACTCGGGGTCACGCTCGGCAAGCAGCGCATGCAGCGCTTCCTCGCCTATGCGCTCGGCAAGTTCCTGATACCCCGCGCGACGATCGTCCTCAAGCTCGCCCGAGGGAAAATCCATCTCATCAAGGGCAGCCTTAAGATACAGCCCCGTACCTCCGCAAAAAACCGGCAGGCAACCCGAACCAAGGAGACGCTCAACATGCGCGCGAGCGTCATCCTGATAAAGCGCAGCAGAATATGCAACACCCGGCTCTACAATGTCGACAAGACGCAGCGGCGCCGTACACTCATCGGGCGCCATCTTTGCGGTACCGATGTCCATGCCGCGATAGATTTGCATCGCATCACACGACAGCACTTCGGACGAAAGACGAGCGGCCAAACGGTCGGCAACATCACTCTTACCTACCGCCGTCGGACCAACGATCGCAACGGCGGAAAGACCTGTCCCGGGAGAAATCATTAGCGCGGCTCGCCCACAACGGAGCCGGACAAATACCAGGTCTTGGCAACGTCAACGTCAACATCAACGATCTTGCCAACAAGCTGATCGATGCTGTAACCCTCGGGGATAGGCGCATGCACGGTCTGATTCTTGGGACTCTTGCCCAGCAGGACCGCATCGTTCTTTTTACTCGTTCCCTCAATGAGCGCGGGAACCACAGTATGAAGCGCACCCTGGTTATACTCGTGTGCCGTGGTCTCGATAACCTTAACCAGGCGGTTGAAACGCCCGAGAATAACCTCATGCGGCGTAGGATCGTCAATCTCGGCGGCCGGGGTACCGGCGCGCTTGGAATAGATGAAGGTATAGGCCTGAGCATAGCGGACCGTCTCGGCAAGTGAGAGCGTCTGCTCAAAGTCTTCTTCAGTCTCACCCGGGAAGCCAACGATAATGTCGGTCGAGAGCGCGATATCGGGCATGCGGTTGCGAATGCGATCGACCAGGCCCAGATAGTCCTCGCGTGTATAACGGCGATTCATCTCTTTGAGGATCCGCGTCGAACCTGACTGGACGGCCAGGTGCAGTTGCGGCATTACGGCAGGTGTCTCGGCCATGGCGTCGATGGTCTCGGGCAGCAGGTCCTTAGGATGCGAAGACGTAAAGAAGATGCGCTCCACGCCCGTATCGCCCACGGCACGCAGCAAATCGGCAAAACGCGGCTTGCCAAACAGATCGCGACCATATGAGTTAACGTTTTGGCCCAGCAGCGTAATCTCACGCACGCCCTGGCGCACCAGACCGGTCACCTCGTCGACAATCTCCTCGAAGGGGCGGCTCTTTTCGCGACCGCGTACGTACGGCACGATGCAATAGGTGCAGAAATTATTGCAGCCTGTCATGATGGGCACCCAGGCGTGATACTGGGTCTCGCGATGCCACGGCATGCTCATGGCGTCCGTATCCTCATGCTCATTGGTGCGGATATGACGCTTACCATCAAGGAACGCCTCGGCAATGAGCTCGGCCACATGTGCAATGGAATTCGTGCCAAAGATGACATTGACGTTATCGACGTTGGTGAGCAGGCCCTCGCCATCGCGCTGCGCGATGCAACCGCCAACGGCAACCACGCGCTTGCCCGAAGGCGAAGGCGGCAGGCTTTTGCAGGAATTGCACTGACCGTACAGGCGAGTATCGGCGGCCTCGCGCACGCAGCACGTCATGAAGACAACGATATCGGCATGCGCGGGATCGAGCGCCATGAGGCAGCCATACGAATCAAGCAGACCGCTCACACGCTCGGAGTCGTGCTGATTCATCTGGCAGCCAAAGGTGCGGATAAAGTAGGTTTTACCGGCAAGAATATCGCGTACGGAACGCTGGTCCATGTGCATAAGTCCTAACGATGGGGAGCGAAACAAGGCAAGCAGAAGCTATGCCACAGGCTTAACATCATCCATGACGACGTTATCCATAGCAGCTCGATTGATCTGGTGAACGTAGATAGAAAGGCGGATGGCCGTGCGCGACTCCCCGTTAATGAGGATGTCGGAGAACACGGGCGCGCAGGAAATATCAAAACCGGTTGGAATCAAAAAACCGCGCGCGATAGCCACGGCCTTAATAGCCTGGTTGACCGCACCGGCGCCGACACACTGGATGTTGACGGGTACACCATCCTTGACCATGCCGGCGATGGCGCCGGCAACGGACGCGGGCGATGATTTGCTTGATACCTTCAGGCAATCCATGAAGAAACTCCTGCGTTTAAAAGTACGTTTTAACTGCAATAACTTTATCGTACCGAGTGGACTCGGTAAAGGCACTATTCCTCTTTGGCAAGATCGAAGGTCACGGTGATTCGATCACGCGAAACACGAATCTTTGGGTCGCCGCAAAGGTTGAGATAGTACCGAGCGGCAAGGTCATTAAAGTCGCGCTCCACAGCACGCGAAAACTGTGCTATGTCATCCTTGGCAATACGTAGCCCGCGACGATCCTTCGCGAGATCGACAGGAGCCGGCGCATGCGAGGACGAATCACGCTCGCGCAGCAGACGCGCAGTCACACCGCGAACGGGCTTAATCTGCCCTGCCAAAATGCGATGGGCCGTGCGCTCAGACATCTCAAGACCCAAACCCGAACAGATACGGATAAAGTCCTCGGCATCAGAGGCAAGGCCTAAACGATCGACAACTGGAAGCTCGCTCTCGTCATCAATGAACAGGAGACGCGACGTATCGAGCCGACTTGACGCCTGAGCATAAAGGGTCGCGGCAATCTCAGACGGAGAACCAAGATAGACATCGCAACCACGCAACTCCTCGAGCGCAAACTCACAAGCAGCGCGAATAATATTATGCGGACCGCGAGCACAGACATAACGTCCGTCCTCATCCTTGACAGCCTGGGGCCAGCTGGACTGATCGGCACGCTCACTGAGGCGGTCGGCCGCAACGCTCACCTTAAAGGCCGAGCCAAGATCGACACCTGACGTGACCACACGGGCCTCATCGGTGTTCTGCTTGATCGAAAACAATGCCATGCCACGACCGTGAACGCCCCAACGGTCCATCTTCATACTCTCGAGCTTGGAGGTGACGCGGGCATCGAAGATTCGCTCTTGCATATCCTGTGGAACGCCCGAACCGTTATCCAGAAAGACAAGCGTGCGGACGCCATCTTCCTTGGTCGTGGCGAGATAGACCTTGTCGGCGCCAGCATCGCGAGCATTACGGAGCATTTCGATGACGATATCCTCGACATTCTGAATGTCGTGCTTTGCCTGGCGCCGCTCGGCCTCCGAAACGCGGAGGCGGACATACCCCTCGCCAAGGTTCTCCTCGACGCGAAGGTTGCCCTCCCCCGACATCGACGCGATAAATGAGATGAGCTCGTTCGCGTCGCTCATGTTATTTAGCGATATCGACAGCGCGGCTCTCGCGAATCACGACGACGCGCACCTGACCGGGATACTCCATCTCTTCCTCGATCTGATGGGCGATATCGTGAGCCAGGACCGTGGACTGGGCATCGGAGATCTTGTCCGGCTGAACCATGACGTGGACCTCGCGACCAGCCTGCATGGCATAGGTACGCTCGACGCCTTCATGGGAGTTGGCGATCTCCTCGAGCTTCTCGAGACGCTTGATGTAGTTCTCGGCAGACTCGCGACGGGCACCGGGGCGAGAAGCAGAGACAGCATCAGCGGCCTGTACCAGGACATCGAGCACCGTGTTAGGGTCGACATCGGCATGGTGAGCCTCGATAGCATGAACGATAACGGGCTTCTCGCCATAACGGCGGGCAAGCTCGGCGCCGATGACGGCATGCGGGCCCTCGACGTCGTGGTCAATTGCCTTGCCCAGGTCGTGCAGCAGACCGGCGCGCTTGGCGGTCACAACGTCCAGGCCAAGCTCGGAAGCCATCACGCCGCACAGGTCAGAGACTTCGAGGGAGTGCTGAAGCACGTTCTGACCAAACGAGGTACGGTAGCGCAGGGCACCAAGGGTCTTGACGATCTCGGGGTGCAGGTCGTGAATGCCGGTATCGAAGGCAGCCTGCTCGCCAGCCTCGCGCACGCGCTGCTGAACCAGGTCGGCAGCCTTGTGATACATCTCCTCGATGCGGGCGGGGTGAATGCGGCCGTCGGCGATGAGGTTCTCGAGGGCAACACGGGCGGTCTCACGACGGACCGGGTCGAAGCTCGAAAGAACGACGGTCTCGGGCGTGTCGTCAATCACGAGGTTGACGCCGGAAACCTGCTCGAAGGTCCGGATGTTGCGACCCTCGCGACCGATGATACGGCCCTTGAGGTCATCAGAGGGAATGTGCACGGAGGTAACGGTGACCTCGGCTGTGTGGTCGGCAGCGCAGCGCTGAATCGCCAGGGACAGAATCTCCTGGGCGGTCTTGTGGCACTCGGCGCGAACCTGCTGCTCGGACTCGCGAATGATCGTGGCGGCCTCGTGGGTGACCTCGCCGCGAACCTTATCGAGGAGCTCCTTGTGGGCATCCTCGCGGGTCAGGTCGGCGATACGCTCGAGCTCGGAGGTCTGCTTGGCGCAGAGCTCCTCGAGCTCGCGAGAGCGCTTCTCGACCTGACCGGCCTGGCTGGACAGCTGGTGCTCACGCTTGTCGAGAGCGTCGTTTCGGCGATCGAGGGACTCCTCGCGCTGCATCACACGGTTCTCGAGCGTACGAATCTCGCTCTTACGCTGCTTGTCCTCGGCCTCGGCGGCCTGCTTGTTCTTGATGATCTCCTCTTTAGCCTCGAGCAGAGCCTCTTTTTTGAGGGTCTCGGCCTGACGCTTAGCATCACCGATCAGGGACTCAGCCTGTGCGTGTGCCGACTGGATCTTTTCGTCGGCCTCGTGAAGACTACCCTGCTTGGCGGTGCGCATGTAGGCAATGGCGGCGATGGCACCCAAAACGATGCCAACGAGCGCTGCGATGATAGGCATGCTCACTCCTTTTTATGGATTCGTTACACAACAAAGCGAACCGTCCTTACGAACGGCTCGCGACATTTGAGTAATATGGGCGCAGCTTATGCGGGTCGGATACAGATAAACATATAAACAAACTCATAACAGATGAGCACATATCACAAAGCAAATGACAGTGTTTATCGTACGTTGAACCACAACAACTGTCAAATAAATGGCCCCGGCACGGCGGCTAAAACGCGGTGAACGGCAGGGCCACAAAACGCATACGCCTAAACCGCACATTCCTCGCGTTCGGCATCGAGACGTGCCTTAACGGCATCGGCGGCGATGTGATACGAGAAGCCCTTGCCCATCAAAAACCGAACCAGTTTTTCGAATCCACGCGTCTCTGGAACACGCCGCTTGGCGAGCAGGGCTGACGAACGCGCCAAATCGTCTTCGACGGCAAAATAATCCTCGGGATAACCGGGAATGTCATCGAGCACAACATGACGTCGCTTGAGCTCGGTCTCGATTTTGCGCTGTCCCCAACCGCGCCGCTTGCGCTCCTCGATAAAGTACGAGCAAAAGCGGTTCTCGTCTAAAAAGTGATACTCGGTGGCGCGCTCGACGGCGAAATCGATCGCGGGCTGGTGAAAGCCGTAGCGAGCCAGCTTGTCACGGACCTCACCCGTCGCATGGTCGCGGCGCGATAGCATCTCGGTCACCATGGTAAGTGCACATTTACGCTCGATGAGCTGCACCGCCTCACGAAAGTTGTCCCAATCACAGGGAAGATCGGGGCGGTTTTTGACATACAGGCGCGCGACCCGCATGGGAATCCAAATGGACCGCTCAAAACCGTCCTCAAGCTCACAATCGATATGTGCGCAAGGCTTTTTGGACGCATACCCGCTCGAAAACGAGGAGGCCGCCTTCTTATCGGGAAAGACGACCGTGGCCTCGGTCACCGTATACGACATGAGCGTAACCGCTACTCGTCGTCATCATCGAGCATAGCGGAACCATCGATGGCGTAAAGCCCATCAAACTCCTCAGGCGCAGGCTGATCGGTCAGCTCGACCTCGGACGGAGCATCGTCATCAAACTCAAGTCCGCAGGCAAGGCGAACCTTATGCTCAATCTCGTCGGCGCAATCGGGGTGTTCGCGCAGGAAAGCCTTGGCGGCCTCGCGACCGTTGCCGAGCTTGTCCTCGCCATAGGCAAACCAGGAGCCCATCTTCTTGCAGATGCCGCACTCGACAGCCATGTCCAGAATCGAGCCCTCCTTAGAGATGCCCGTACCGTACATGATGTCGAACTCAGCAGAACGGAACGGAGCTGCCACCTTGTTCTTAACGACCTTGGCGCGCACGCGGTTACCGATAACCTCGTCCTTAAGCTTAATGCTGTCGATGCGGCGAATGTCGATACGCACCGAAGAGAAGAACTTAAGGGCGCGACCGCCCGTCGTGGTCTCGGGGTTGCCGAACATGACGCCGATCTTCTCACGCAGCTGGTTAATGAAGATGCACGTCGTGTTGGACTTAGACAGCGAGCCGGCGAGCTTGCGGAGCGCCTGGCTCATCAGGCGAGCCTGAAGACCGACCGTAGTGTCGCCGATTTCTCCCTCGATCTCGGCACGCGGGGTCAGCGCGGCGACGGAGTCGACAACGATGGCATCGATGGCACCTGAACGCACAAGCATGTCAACGATCTCGAGCGCCTGCTCACCCGTATCGGGCTGGGAAATGAGCACCTCGTCGATATCCACGCCGATGCGCGCGGCATACGTGGGATCGAGCGCGTGCTCGGCATCGATAAATGCCACAACGCCACCCATTGCCTGGGCCTCGGCCAAGATCTCGAGCGAAAGCGTCGTCTTACCGGAGGACTCGGGACCGTAGATCTCGACGATTCGGCCGCGCGGCACACCGCCGATACCCAGAGCGGCATCGAGTGCCAGAGCGCCCGTAGGGATGGCCTCGACCTCGAGCTCGGGGCCACCGTCGCCGTACCTCATGATGGAACCCTGGCCGAATTTCTTCTCGATCTCGGCCTTGGTGGTGGCGATCATCTCATCGCGCTCTTTACCCGTCGTGCGAGCATGAACGGTACGTACGGGACCTGAATTCTTGGCCATGAATAGCCCTCCTCTTAACAACCTGCATCGATAATAAACGAACGGCTGTTCGTGGTCAACCGTTCAGATAAATCATATGCAGGCGGTCTTTCCAAAACCCAACCAAACGCCGACCAAACACTGACCAAATGCTTGACCACAAAGGACCAAATATGAACAAGGCAGGCAAAATTACGTCTACAACCAGCACAAACGCCAAATGAGCCTAAGGTCCCCATCTCCACAATTAAGGGGCCCGGAGGCCCCTTAAAACACGTCTATTCCATAGAATCGAGCACGCAGACAATGCGACCCAATGCCTCCGTGACCGCATGGGCACGAACACACGAACGGTCGCCCTCATAGTGGCAGCGCACAGAGTCCACGACCGGCACTCCCCCATCGGCGGAACGATGTGCCCAGCCAATATAGAAAGTGCCAGCAGGATCGTCCTCAGTACCACCGCCGGGGCCGGCATAACCCGTTGCGCTCACTGCAATATCGCTCTGGTACAGCTCCAGCGAACCCGACGCCATCTCGCGCGCAGTTTGATGCGACACCGCGGTGTAGCGGTCGAGCGTCTCCTGCTCAACACCCAGCACGCGATGCTTAATCTCATCGCAGTAGGTCACCGCACCGCCACGCAGCACCGCCGAGGCGCCCGGGATATCCGCAATCGTCGAGGCGATCATACCCGCCGTCAGCGACTCAGCCGTCGAAACCGTCACACCCCGAGCGCTCGCGCGCTCGACGATATCGCGCGCCAGCTCCTCGTTATGTGCGGAAATCTGCTCAAAAGAGTCCGTCATACCCACCAGGACCTAGACCGAAAAGACGATCTTGCGGCAGTTCCAGAAGTACTGGGCGCCCGAGATAACGGTCAAGACAACGGCAACGGCGTACAGGAAGCGCGACACCGAGTAGATGCCGAGCGTGAGCGCCAGCGGGCAAAGGTGCAAGCCGGCCATCGCAAAGACGCACAGGTAACCGCAGATGGAGACCATCGTGGTCGCCGTCTTGTACTTGCCAAGCTTATCGGCGGCAACGACCACGCCGGCGGCACTCGCAACCATGCGCAGGGCGCTTACCAACAGCTCGCGGAACAAGATGATGAACACGGACCAAACCGACACGGCGCCAAAGTCCAAGAACAGCAGCAAGGCCGAGAACACGAGTAGCTTGTCGGCGATGGGGTCCAAGAATTTACCGAAGTCGGTAATCTCGTTGCGCGAGCGCGCCAGATAGCCGTCAACTTTATCGGTGCACGACAGGATGACGTACAGAATGAAGGCTGCGGCGGCGAGCGGGCCGTCGAAGATGCTCCAATCCGTACCGGCAACGCTCATGTGAGACAGCGCCGACACGATCATGAACACCGGGATAAAGACGATGCGCACACACGTCACGATATTGGCGGGCGTCCAGACACTCGTCAGTTCCTTATTGCTCTCGTTAGCCACAACGCGCTCCTACTCCACAACATGACCGATAAGCTCATAGCAGAAGCTATCGGTAAACTCGACCGTCAGAATATCGCCCACGGATGCCTCGCTAGCGTCCAGATGCACCGCGCCATCGGAATCGGGCGCCTGGAACCAGGCATGTCCAATCAGCTCGGCGCCGTCCTCGGTCTCTTCGATACCGTCGACAATCACCTGGGCGCGCTCGCCCACATGTGCGGCAGTTGCAGCAAAACCGAGCGACTCGGCCAGGTCCATGGCCTCCTGGGCGCGCTCGAGCTTGACCTCCTCATCGACCTGGCCCTCCATCTTGGCGGCCAGGCTGCCCTCCTCCTGCGAGTAGGCAAAGACGCTCGTGTAGTCAAAGCCGACGGTGTCCATAAAGTCAATAAGGTCGCGGAACTCGTCGTCGGTCTCGGTCGGGAAGCCGACCATGGCCGTGGAACGGATCACGATGCCGGGGATGCGCTCACGCAGATCGCGGAACAGGTCCTCGAGCTCCTGGCGCGAACCGGAGCGACGCATGGCCTTAAGGATGCGTGCGTCGCAGTGCTGAACGGGGATATCGATATAGGGCAGCACCTCGGGCGTATCACGAATCGTCTCGATAAGCTCGTCAGTCATGCCCTCGGGCTGTAGGTAGAGAACGCGGACCCAGACGTTCTGCGGACGCACGGCCTCGGAGACGGCGCGCAGCAGCTGTGCCAGATTGCGCGGCGAGCCCTCGGCGACGTCACCATCCGCAAAGTCGGTGCCCCAGATGCCCGTGTCCTGGCCGATCAGCACGATCTCTCGCACGCCACCGGCAACCAAGTCGCGCACCTCGGAAATAATGCTCTCGGCATTGCGCGAATGATAGCGACCGCGAATATAGGGGATCATGCAGAAGCTGCAGAAGCGGTTGCAGCCATCGGAAATCTTGACGTAAGCAACGGCACCCTCGACGGTACGCTTGACCTGCGGGATATAGGCTGCGATCTCACGCTCGACACCCAGCACGCCATCGATGACCGCCACGATGCCGTCCTCCTCGTCGGCCTTCACAAAGGCCGCGACCTCGGGCAGCTCATCGGGCAGGTCGTCGCCATAGCGCGACGGCACGCACCCGCACATGACGATGGGGCAAGAACGAACGCCGTCCTGAACCTCGTTGGCGAGCTCGAGCGTGGTCTCGATGCTCTCGGACGTTGCGGAGGCGAGGAACGAGCATGTATTGACGATGGCGATATCGGCATCCTGCGGGTCGAATGCCTCCTCGTAGCCTGCGGCGGTCAAAAGAGAACGCATGCGGTCGGTGTCAACCTCGTTCTTAGCGCACCCGAGGGTGATGTAGAGCACGGAGCCCAACGGTGTATCCATGTTGGAGAGCGGTCCTTTCGAATGATATTAGCGGTAGTTGGTGAACTGCAGCGGCTGGCCGTAGTCCTGGTCGCGCAGGAACTGGATCACGGTCTGCAACGCGTCCTTCGAAGCAGAGGAAACACGCAGCTTGTCGGCCTCGATGGTCACCTTGACCTTGAGCTTTTGATCCTTGATGTCCTTGTTGATCTTCTTAGCGGTCGCCTGGTCGATGCCCTCGACGATATGGCCGAGCACGCGCACGGTGCCGCCCGATGCCGCCTGCGGAGCATCCCACGAGACAGCCTTGAGGTCGATGCCGCGCTTGATGAGCTTGGAGCTCAGGACATCGATGATCTGCTTGGAGACAAAGTCGGCCGGGGCGTTGATCGTAAAGAGTTTGTCGCCCTTCGAAAGCTCGATCGTGGCGCCGGAATCCTTCAGGTCATAGCGCTGGGAAATCTCGCGCGTGGTCTGCTGGAAGGCGTTGTCGACCTCTTGCATGTTGACCTCGGACACGACGTCGAAGCTGGAATCTTTAGCCATGATGTTTCCTTTCGCGTACGAGCGGCTTAGTAGCTATCGTACGAATAGTCGGTAGAATCGGTGGGCGTCTGGCCGTCAGTTGCGGTATCGGCGCCATCCGTGGACTGGGCATCGGTGCCGTCGGTAGTGTCGGTACCATCGGTGGTGTCGGCACCATCAGAACTTTCACCATTCTCGGAATCAGTCGTCTCCTTCTTGGGAACGGTGATCGTCACGCGCGCCACGCCCGAGGTCTTGGTATCGTAACGGACCTTTTCGCCGTTCTTGGTAACGGTGACATCGGAAGGCTTGGACGTGGTGATCTCGATCGAGGACTCGGGCGTGTACTCCTGCTCAAAGGGGCCAGTCGCCTGAGCGCCATAGACCGACTTGCCATCGACCTTGACCTCAATCCACGCGGTCTTTCCCTTGGCAACGGAGACCTTGACCTTCGTTACCTCGTTTTCTTCCTTTTTAGCCGTCGTCTTGGTAGCGTCCGAATCAGTCGACTCATCCGTCGCCTCATCGGTGTCATCGTCCTCGTCGACCGTTTCGGTCTTCTTAGAAGACTTCTTGGTCGTCATCTTGGTAGCAGTGGGCGTCTCGGGCGTGTTCTCGGGCGCCGAAGATGCGCAGCCACGCAGGAGCACCACGATGAGCACAATCAACAGCAGCACAACGGCACCGATGCCGGCGTAGACGATACGCGGATCGAGCCCGTTGTTTTGAGGAGTACGTGATCCGCCGCGTCCACGACCGGAACTGCTGCGGCCGCCTCCCTGAGGCATACGACCGCGATTGCTATCGGAACGGCCGCGATAGCCGCCCTGGCCCTGAAGGCTGCGCTGACCCGAGCGGGGCGCAAGCTCACCGCGGCCTTGATAGCCACGCTGGCCCGAACGCGAAGCCGAAGAGCGCTGGCCATACGGCTGTGATTGAGAGCGAAGACGCGGCGTCACCTGCGTGGTATCGGCATCCGCATAGCCACCGCGAGAGCGTCCCATAGAGGCACCACGGTAGCCGCGATCGGAATAGCCGCCGTCGCCGTAGCCGGCACGAGGGTCACGCGCCACGCCGCGGGCAGCGGGAAGTGCACGGTCCTCGGGCATCGGCGTACTGCGGAACCGGTCACGCTGTGAGCGAATCTCCTCGCCCGAACCCGTCTCGGTAATATAACCGGCCTGCTGTGGACGCTGTCCATAGCGGGTCGAACGACCGCCCTGAACCATCAGGAAGCGCCCGTTATCGACCGAGGAACGCGAATTGACGTAGCCGGCGGCGTCCTGAAAACGACCGCCCTGCTGGGACGTCTCGCGTTCGTATGCCATCAGATCGTCAAAATAAGCGTTGACGACCTCCCGCGGATTGAGGCCCAAAAAGCGCGCATAACTCGAAATCATGCCCTGCGCATAGCCGCGCGGAGGCATCGATGCAAAATTGCCATTCTCGAAAAACTCGATGATCTGCGGCCTGATTTTGATGGTGTTGGCGACCTGCTGAATGGAAAGGCCCATTCGGCGACGCTGCTCGAGCAGCATGTCACCAAAGCGTGCAGCCATCAGAATCCTCCAAACTCACGATCTTCACGTGCCATCTCGGCGTCGACGGATTCCAGCGCGGCAAGGCCTTCTTCATCCAGCAGGACCTCGCGCGGCTTGGAACCGTCGGGCGGACCGACGACACCCTTTTCTTCCAGCATGTCCATAATACGCCCGGCGCGCGCATAGCCAACCTTCAGGCGGCGCTGCAGGCCAGATGTGGAGCCCAGCTGCGATTCCACCACAATATGAGCGGCTTCCCAAATAAGCGGATCGTCGTCCTGAGGCTCGGCAACGCCGATACGAACGATGCCGCCGCCACCTGCCATGGACATGGAGGCAGGTGCCACAGCCGACAGGATCTCCTCATGGTAGTCGGGCTCACTTTGCGACTTGACGAACTCGACAATCTCGTTGATCTCGTCATCCGAAACAAAACAGCCCTGGATACGACGGGGCTTGCCCCAGTCGACCTTTGAGAACAGCATGTCACCCAAGCCGGTGAGCTTTTCGGCACCCATCTGGTCGATGATGACGCGGGAGTCGATGCCCGTTGCGACGTTGAAGGCGATACGGTTGGTAATGTTTGCCTTGATGAGACCCGTCACCACGTTAGAGCTCGGACGCTGAGTCGCCACGATAAGGTGGATACCGGCGGCACGGCCCAGCTGGGCGATACGCACAATCGACGCCTCGACATCCTTGCCGGCAACCATCATCAGGTCCGAGAGCTCGTCGATGATGATGACCAGGTAGGGCATCTTTTGCGGCGGGTTATCGTAATGCTCAAACTCGCCGGCGGCCTGCTTTTCGTTATAGGTCGAGATCTTGCGCACGTTCAGGCGCTCGAAGACCTTCAGGCGGCGCTCCATCTCGGACACCGCCCACTGCAAGGCACTCGCGGCCTGCTTGGGCTCGGTCACTACGGGCACGTAAAGATGCGGCAGGCCGTTATAGCCTGCGAGCTCGACGCGCTTGGGATCGACCATGATCAAGCGAACGTCCTCGGGAAGGGCGCGCATGAGCAGAGTCGTGATGATGGAGTTGATCATGACCGACTTACCGGAACCGGTCGTGCCGGCGATCAGCAGGTGGGGCATCTTAGCGAGGTCGGCGACGACCGGCGTGCCCTCTGCATCGCGGCCGATAGCAAGCTCGAGCGGACCGCCCTTAACATAGGGCAACACGTCGCCCAAGTTGACGTTCTGACGCTTGCGATTGGGAATCTCGATACCCACGAGCGAGGTGCCGGGAATCGGCGCAAAGATACGCACGGACTGTGCAGCAAGCGACAGTGCGATGTCGTCCTCAAGGCTCGAAATCTTGCTCACGCGCTCGCCCTCGCCGGGCTGCAGCTTAAAGGTCGTCACCGTGGGACCGGCAATCCAGCCGACGACGCGAGCGCTACGGCCAAACTCAAGCAGCGTGGACTGCAACGACTCGGCAGTCTGTTCCAGCTCCTTGTCCGAAGACGCGGCAGAAGCGGACTGAGGGTTTGCATGCAGGATTTCGAGCGGCGGAAGCTTAAGGCCGTCCTCTTCTTCGCCCTCGTTATCCGCGGGGGCATTGTCCGCTCCCCCATCGCTCGAAGTAGACGCCTCGGCAGCGCTCGCAACAGACGCATCGGCAACCTTGGGATGCTTGAGGAAATCAGGAATTTGAGGGGCGGCCGAGACGGGATTCACGGCAAACGGCGGCTCGGACTCGTCGACCTTGTCCGGATCGTCCTCCATCGAAAGCTGGCCGGTCACCTGGCCGCGCCTGGCATGGCGACGCGGCAGCAAGGTCGTCTTGGCAGTCTCGATCGGAGCCTCGTCGTCCTCGTCATCGCCCTCGGTAAGCTCAATCTCGCTCTCGGACCAAGACGGGTCGGGTTCACTCGTATTGAGCTTGGGAGCCGTCTTGCTCTTCTTGGCATGACGGCGCGGCAGCAGCGTCGTCTTGGCGCGCTCGGCCTCCACGGCATCGGACACGTCGACAAACGGATCCTCGTCCTCGTCGTCATCGTCCAAAACCGGGTCCACATCGTTGCCCATGACCGTGGTCACGGCAGCATCGGAGCCCTTTTGACGAAGAATGCTCAGGTGAGGACGGGCAACGCCGGGCACCGACAGGGCCTCATCGTCACCCCACGGACTCGCGTTAACATCGGCACGACGGCGCTCGGCAAAATCAGCCGCGCGGTCGCGAGCAGAGCGCAAAACGCCGCCCACCGAAAAGCCGATGATGACCAGGCCCACGACGACAAGGCCCAACAGGACCACCATCGCGATAGGCTTACCCAGGGCATTCTGCAGCGCACTCGCAATAAACGCACCGATGTAGCCACCCGAGGCGGACAGATTTTGCGGCGTGAACATAAGGTCGCACGAGTCGCTCGTACCTGGCACCATCAACGAAAGAATGGAGACGACGGCGATAAAGACCACGGCGCCGCCCGCAACAGAGCGCGCGTTGAGCGGCGAGTCCTCGCCTAAAAAGAGCGTGGCGGCAAACAGCAAAATGACGATCGGCAGCACGTAGGCGCCCAGACCAAAGCCCAAGTGGTAGAAACCGGCAACCGCAGCCGTAACGGGCGCAGTCGCCGGCGAAATCACGGCAATAAAGGACGCAATCGCCAAGACGGCAATGACCACGCCGGCGATATCGCGGTTGGCCGAGGGCTCGACCAAGGGCTCGAAATCATCGAACTCGGACTCGTGACCCTTATTGGCACGCAGATGGGAACCGGCACCCTTAGCAGATGCCGGTTGGTTGTTGGCCTTATTGCCTTTGGCGTTTTGTGCAGATCCGCGCGCCAAACTAAACCTCCATGACGACCGGGATGATCATCGGACGAGTGCGCGTACGGCTCCAGATAAAGTTGGAGAGCGAGTCGCGCACGGCCTTGCGAATGGCATCGGAACCGCTGCTGGTAAAGCTAAACTTACCCTTCTCGATCGTCTTCATAATAGACGCGGAGGCATCCTCGGAGAACTGGTCGTCGATGGCAAACGAGACGCCGCGGCCCGAGAACTCGATGGCCTCGATCTTCTTGTGCTTGAGCGAGACGATGGCAACAGCGGTAACCATACCGTCGTTGGCGAGCTTCTGGCGATCGCGCAAGACGATGGGGTCGGTATCGCCGATACGCAGGCCGTCGACGTAGACGACGCCGGACTCGACGGGCGTACCGCGCTTGACGATACCGCCGCGCATCTCGAGCGTGTCGCCGTTATCGAGGATAAAGATGTGATCATCCTTGATGCCCATCTTACGAGCAAGCTGGGCATGGGCACGCAGATGCACGGCCTCGCCGTGAACCGGCATAAAGTAGGTGGGCTTGGCCATGGCCATCAGGAGCTTGAGTTCCTCCTGGCTACCGTGACCGGAGACGTGAACGAGAGCGCGGTTCTTATCCCACACGTCGCAACCGAGCTTGGCCAGGCTGTTGACGACCTGCTGGACGGCTTTCTCATTGCCGGGAACAGGAGTTGCCGAGAGGATAACGGTATCGCCCTCGTGGATGGAGAGCGTCTTATGCTCGCCATTGGCCATGCGGGACAGGGCCGACAGCGGCTCGCCCTGCGAACCGGTGCACATGACGACAATCTTGTCGTCAGGCAGGTTATCAATGTCAAAGGCATCGATGATATCGGCGTCGTCGATGTTGAGGTAGCCAAGCTCGCGCGCCACGCGGGTGTTAGTGAGCATGGAGCGACCGGTCACAACGACCTTACGGCCGCACTTGCGGGCGGCATCGCAGATCTGCTGCAAACGATGGATGTGGCTCGAGAACGACGCGACGAACACGCGACCCGGGGCGTTCTTGATGGCGTGCAGCAGGTTGGGACCAACCTCGGCCTCTGACTTGGTAAAGCCGGGAACCGTGGCATTGGTGGAGTCGGAAAGCAGTAGGTCGATGCCCTGCTTGGCAAAGCGGCTGATAGCGGCATAGTCGGGCGTAACGCCGTCGATGGGCGTCTGGTCGAGCTTAAAGTCGCCGGTGTGCATAACGGTACCCTGGTTAGTGCGAATGAACACGCCCAGAGCGCCGGGGATGGAGTGCGTCATCGAGAAGAAGTCGAGCGAGATGCCGCCGAGATTGACATGGCTTCCGCCCTTGACCTCGCGGAACTTGGGCGCGCGGATTCGGAACTCAGAGAGCTTGCCCTCGATAAAGCCAAGCGTCAGCTTGCTCGAGAAGATGGGCACCTTGTTGTTGAGGTCCTGCAGCAGGTACGGAAGCGAACCGGTGTGGTCCTCGTGGCCGTGGGTGACGACGATACCGCGGAGCTTCTCCTCGTTCTCCAGAACATAGGTGTAGTCGGGAAGCACCAGGTCAATACCGGGCTGGGAATCGTCGGGGAACATGAGACCGGCGTCAACGAGCACCATGTCGTCGCCGCATTCGAAGACCGTCATGTTCTTGCCGATGCCGTCAAGGCCGCCGAGCGGGATGATCTTCAAGGGAGATGATTTTTTAGCTGCCATAGGTTAGTGTTGTTTCCTTTCTTCGAAACGGGTCTGGAACAACCGACGGGGCGCTTCTGGCAAACCGACCGCCGGGAACGTACAAACATGCATCACAGAGTCGATGCAATAACCAAAATATGATACCCATTTGCACGAGCACAGACCACCCATGCATCAAAGCCCCATCTGAACCTGTGCATCCCGCCGGTCAGGGCTCAGCGGCCCCGGCACGGGCTAAGTTTCCTGCTCTACAGTCCTGCTCACGACGGAGGCCACATTAAGTGGCCTCC
>CABSLA010000010.1 GCA_902478545.1 uncultured Collinsella sp. | reverse complement strand
GTGGTAGCCCGTACCAGATTCGAACTGGTGATCTCCGCCTTGAGAGGGCGGCGTCCTAAACCGCTAGACGAACGGGCCACATGACATCTGCACTGCCGTGCTGCGAGGAAATATAATACGGGACAAAAAACGTCAGCGCAAGAAGAAATTCCAAATTGCCGAAAAAATGTCGGCAGGTTATGGAACACGCAGGTAAACTGGGTAGCTAATTCAAGTTGAGATGGACCAAAAGAGCTTCGCGATCGTTGGGAATGTTGTCTTCGATCACGGCGTCGAGGGCGGAGTTGAGAAGCTGACCCAGTTCCGGCCCGGGCTTGACTCCGGCACGGATCAGGTCGCCGCCGTTGATGGCGAGCATCTTGAGCGTATAGGGCTCCCCTGCCTTCAGCAGCTCGTGCGCCATCGCGCGCATCTCCTCAATCGTCTCAACGTAATAGAAGCAAGACGGGGCCTTGCCGAGCGTATCAGCACGCTTAAGATCCATGAGCTCATCAATCAGGCGGGCTGTGTCGACGCCCTCGCCCGAAAGCGCGCGCATCATATTGAGCAGGCAGGATCGCTCGGGGCGCAGCGGCTTATCGTGGTATTTGATCAGCAGGCACACATCGCGCACCAAATCGTGCGAGAGTGCCAGGCGATCCATGATGACACGCGCCTTCTTGGCGCCGAGCTCGGGATGACCGTAGAAGTGTCCGCTGCCGGCGTGATCGACCGTAAAGCACTCGGGCTTGGAGACATCGTGCAAAAACGCCGCCCACATAAGGCTCGACGATGGCGCGACGCCGTCGCACAGCGCCAGCTCCCCTGCCACTGTCAGCACACGGGCGATATGCTCGTAGACGTTAAACGCATGGTAGACACTTCGCTGATCAAACCCGCGACCCGCTGCCAACTCGGGCACAGCGGCACAGATGAGCTCGGGATAGCGAAGCATCGCGTCTCCCCCATGACCGGTCGAAAGAATGCCCTCGAGCTCAATACCCACACGCTCGCGCGCCACGGCATCGAGCAGCGGCGCGCACTCGGCAAGCGCACGCTTAGTCTCGGGCTCAATCATAAAGTCCAGACGGCAGGCAAAGCGCACCGCACGCAGCATGCGCAGGGCGTCCTCGTTAAAGCGACGCTTGGGATCACCGACAGCGCGAATCAGCTTGCGCTCCAGATCACCCTGGCCGTCGTAGCGGTCGACAAGCCCGCGCTCGGGATGCCAGGCCATGGCGTTGACGGTAAAGTCGCGACGGGCCAGATCGTCCTCGAGCGAGGCGGCACGCTCGACACTCTGAGGATGGCGCCCATCGGTGTAAAAGCCATCCAGGCGGTACGTGGTGACCTCGATACGCTCGCCATCGGAAATAGCCGTGATTCCGCCAAATTTAATGCCCGACTCCACGACCGCGATATCAGCGGCCTCGAGCGCCGCCTTGGACTCCTGCCACAGGCCGCTACAGCACATATCAACATCGTGGCTGGGGCATCCCATCAGGGCGTCGCGCACCCAACCGCCAACGTACCAAGCCTCTAGACCAGCCGCCTCAAGCGCGTGCAGGACGCGCAGGGAGGCATCGGACGGTTGCGTACCGTTGAGCGAAACATTGCACATGCCTATGGCCTCCTGCACTTGTGAGCGTTAATCGATGGTTCTCAAGAAGTCTAACAAGAAACGAGAAAGCGCGCACACGCAATCGCGTCGTTGATTAGATAAAACGAGACAGCAGATACCACATATGTTCAGCGCGCAAAAAACACCCGCCTTGGTAATCCAAAGCGGGTGTTCGGCAACGATGTATCGATGCGGCTAGCAGACCTGGCGAACCTCGATGTGCTTCTTATATTCGTCCACCTTGGCAAAATCGCCCAAACCGGGGCACTCGACCACGTTGGCGCCGGTGGCCATCGACAGGCGCAGGGCATCCTCGACGCGCTCGGGGGCGTCATGCCACACGGACAGGAAGGCAGCGAGCGAGGAATCGCCGGCACACACCGTCGACAGCAGCTTGACGTCGAAGGTGCGGTTAGCAAACCAGATGTGCTTGCCGTTGGAGAAGTACGCACCGGCGCCGCCGAGGGTCAGCAGCACGTTCTTGGCGCCCTTGGCATGAAGCTCAGCCATAGCGCCCTTGACGGACTCATCGTCGCCACCGCTCACCTTAATGCCAAAGATATCGAGCAACTCGTCGTCATTGGGCTTGATCAGCAGCGGCTCCATGGCAATGAGATCTGCCAGCTGATGGCTCGAGATGTCGAGAACGAACTCGGCACCCTTGGCCTTGACGCGGCGCAGAACCTCGGCCAGGAAGCCCTCGGAAGTGTTGGGAGGCAGCGAGCCACTGATTACCAGGCAGGTCATGTCATCGAGCGAATCGATGAGCTCAAACATCTCCTGCTCATTGGCCTCGTTGATGGCGGCACCGGCGTTGACCATGTTGTACTCGGTGTCGGGGCCGGCATTGAGGAAGACGTTGACGCGCGTGATGCCGTCGGTCCACACGGGCTTGACGGGCACGCCCAGGGCCTCGGCGCCCTTGACGATGAACTCGCCCGAGAAGCCAGCGAAGAAGCCCAGGATCGTGGTGTCGACACCGTAGTGGTCAAGCGTAAACGAGACGTTGAGGCCCTTGCCGTTGGGCGTATAGACGGCGTTGCGAGTACGCGTGACGGTGTTGGCAGCAAGGCCGTCGCAGGCGATGTTGTAGTCAATGGCGGGATTTGCAGTGAGCGTGTAAATCATGAATGTTCCTTTCACGAAGCAACGTGTTAATGAAAGTATATTCCACGCATCGGTAAAAGGCTAGGACAACTCGGTGAACGGTGTGGAAGCGATGAAGTACGGCGGGACACCTCTCCCCCGTGGCGGAACAAAAAGGCGCCCCAGCCGAAACCGGGGCGCCGCATGCGCACGAATATGTCGCGTTTCGATTACTGACGATCGAGCTTGCGGACAGCAACGCGCTTGCTGTACTCATCGACGTGACCGAAGTCGCCGATGCCGACGGACTCGGCAACGTTGGCGCCGGTGGCCATAGCGAGCTTCATGGCCTCCTCGACGTTGTCGCGATCCCTGTACCACTTGTGCAGGAACGCAGCGAGGGTGCAGTCGCCGGCGCAGACGGAAGAGACCAGCTTGATGTTGAACTCACGCTTGGCGTACCAGATGTCCTCGCCGTTGGAGAAGTAAGCGTCGCCGCGGCTACCACGGGTGAGCAGCACGTTCTGAACGCCAGCGTCGTGAGCCATCTTCATGGCAACGCGAACCTCGTCGTCGGTATCGACCGGCACGCCGAAGATGGCCTTCATCTCGTGATGGTTCGGCTTGATGAGCAGCGGCTTCTTGTGAGCGAGCTCCTTGAGCTTGTCGGAGGACAGGTCCAGGACGACGTCAGCGCCACGAGCCTGAGCGTGCTCCATGACCTGAGCCAGGAAGTCGGGCGTAGCTTTGGGAGGCACGGAGCCGGAGACGATCAGGCACTCGAGATCGCCCGCGGTGTCCAGGATGTTGTAGAGCTCCTCCTGGTGCTGCGGCGTGATCGGAGCACCCGGGTTCAGAATGCCGTACTCGTGCTGGCCATCGTTGACGTAGGTGTTAATGCGCGTGATACCGTCGGTCCAGACCGGGCGGCAGAGGCAACCCAGGTTCATGACCTCCTCGACGATGAACTTGCCCGTGAAGCCGGCGAAGAAGCCGAGCGCGACGGTGTCGACGCCCATCTTCTTAAAGGCGAAGGACACGTCGAGGCCCTTGCCGTTAGCCGTGTAGCTGGCCGAGCCGGTGCGGACGTTCTCGTCGGGCTCGAGCGGAGAGCTCGAAACCGTCATGTCGACAGCCGGGTTAGCGGTTAGCGTGTAGAACATTTACAGTACCCCCTGTATATGTGAGGGCCGCGTGGCCGGCCCATTCCAACCACGCGGTTACCTCTGATACCAAATTAGCGAGCTGCGGACTCGAGCAGTGCCTTGACCTCGGCGGCGGTGTTGCAGGCGAGCGCCTTCTCGGCGAGCTCGTCGCACTCGGCCTTGGTCCACTGGCTGATGGTCTTGCGGGCGCGCAGGATCGACGGAGCGCTCATCGAGAACTCCTCCAGGCCCCAGCTGATCAGCAGCGGCTCGAGCAGCGGATCGGCAGCGGCCTCGCCGCACATACCGACCATGATGCCGGCCTTCACGCCGCTCTCGATGATGTTCTTGAGCGAGCGGAGCACGGCGGGATAGTACACCTGGTACAGGTTGGAGATGGTGTCGTTGCCACGGTCGGCGCACATGGTGTAGCCGATCAGGTCGTTGGTGCCGATGGAGAAGAAGTCGGCGACCTCGGCCAGACGGTCTGCGAGCAGCGAAGCGGCGGGCGTCTCGACCATGATGCCGACCTCGATGTTCTCGTTGAACTTGCGACCCTCTTCGGTCAGCTCGGCCTTGCACTGCTCGACGAGCTCCTTGACAGCCAAGACCTCCTCGACGCAGGTGACGAGCGGGATCATGATCTTGACGTCACCGAAGGCGCTAGCGCGCAGCAGAGCACGGAGCTGGACCTTGTACTGGTCGGGATTGGCCAAGCAGTAACGCACGGCGCGGAAGCCCATGAAGGGGTTGTCTTCCTTGACCATATGCAGATACGGAATCTCCTTGTCGCCACCCACATCGAGCGTGCGGATGATGACCGGAGCACCCTTGAGCGCGCTGGCGACCTTACGGTAGGCGTTGAACTGCTCCTCCTCGGAAGGAAGCTCAGCAGAGTCCATGAACAGGAACTCGGAGCGGAACAGACCGATGGCCTCGGCGTCGTGATCGAGCGCGTTGGGCACGTCATCGGGGTTACCGATGTTGCAGGCGATGATCTTCTTGATGCCATCGGCAGTCACGGACGGCTTGCCACGGAAGGCCTCGAGGGCTGCCTTCTCGGCAGCGAAGGCCTCGGCCTTGGCGGTGTAGGCAGCGAGCGTCTCCTCGTCGGGATCGGCCTCAACGATACCCTTGCCGCCGTCGACGACAACGGTCATACCGTTGCGCAGCGCGGTGCAGCTGTTGGAAACCGAAAGGACAGCCGGAATCTCAAGGGCGCGCGCGATGATCGCGGAGTGCGACGTGCGGCCACCGGTCTCGGTGACGATACCGGCAACGTGGGCCTTATCGATCGTGGCGGTCATGGACGGCGTGAGGTCGTGCACGACAACGACGGTGTTCTCGGGCAGGACGGAGAGGTCGACGACCTCCTTGCCCAGCAGCTCGGCCAGAATACCGGTGCGGATGTCGGCGATGTCGGCCGCGCGCAGACGGAACATCTCGTCGTCCATGGACAGGAACATGTTCTCGAACATGGTCGAGGTGTCCATGAGCGCCTGCTCGGCGCAGGTGCCGCCGTCAATGGCGGCGTTGATGGCGTCGGTCATGCCCGGGTCCTGAGCCAGGACAATGTGTCCGCTCATGATCTCGGCCTCGGCCTCGCCCACCGTCTCCTTCATGTGGTCGGCCTGAGCCTGGGTCTTCTCGCAGAAGACCGAAAGAGCGGACTGATAGCGCTCCTTCTCTGCTGCCGAATCAGCAACCTCGTGCGGCTCAAACGTCAAGTCGGGATCGACGGCGACCATGACGGTGCCGATACCGATACCCTCGGAAGCGTTGACTCCCTGATACATTCCCATTCCTCTCTCCGTGTCATGTGATAAAGCGTTTTGCCATATCCATGACAAAAGAGCGCAGCTACCTTACAACAGGTCACTGCGCCCCCAAATATGAACTTAGTTGTTCAACATGCGACCCGTTTGAGTTCTACTCGCCAAGACCGCTCTTGATGAGCTCGATGGCAGCAGCCAGAGCCTCGGCCTCGTCGGCGCCGTCGCACTTGACCTCGACCTCAGTACCGCAGGGGATACCAGCAGCCATGAGGGCCATCGGGGACTTGCCGTTGACCTCCTTCTCGGGGGTGACGACCGTCACGTCACAGGCGTACTTGCCCATAGTGGAGGCGAACAGACCAGCCGGACGCATGTGCAGACCCTGAGGATTAACGAGGGTAGCCTTCTCAGAAACCATAATTGACTCCTTTTTGTGTTTAACCCCTGTCATGCATGTGGCAGGAGTCAGATTCACGACGTTGTTTATATTAACTCACATCAAACGGTTTTTCATTATGTTTCAGACGAATTATTGGACAGATGTGTTTGTCGTCCGCTTGCTCGCCCACAGGGGCCCGTGCGCGGCCTGTGAGATTTCCTGCTCTACAGTCCTGCTCGCACGAAGAGCACATTAAGTGCTCTTCGGCTCGTGCGGAACTCGCGATAAATCTCACAGGCCGCGCACGGGCCCCTGTGGGCGAGCAAGCTGCGGAAACCCAGTCGGACCAGAGTAATGTCGGCTGAAAGGAATTCTGGCTGATAACCTGTTCGCGACAAAGACTCGATAGGCAGCCCCCTCTATGCCCTTTTGTAAGTTGCGGTGAAATAGGGATTGAATTTGGGGCTGAATCGTTTAAACAGTCCCTATTTCACCGCAACTTATGGGTGGGGTAGAAAAAGGCGGAGGCCCTGGAGAGGGGCTCCGCCTTTTTCTACAGGGGGCGATTGAAACCGCTGTCTGTGGGGCTAGACCAGGCGGGCGTTGATCGTCTTGGCGATCTCGGCGGCGTCGGTAGAACCCTTGACGGTGGCACGGAAGTCCTCGTCCATGAGCGCCTCGGCGACCTTGGACAGGATCTTGAGGTGCGTGGTACCGGCCTGGGCACCGGGGATGAGCAGGGCGATAGCCACGTTGACGGGAGCGCCGTCCATGGTGTCCCAACCGGTCACGCCGGACTCGTCCTTGACGACGATGACGGCAGCCTCGGTAATGGCATCGGACTTGGCATGCGGGATGGCGAAGCCCTCCATCATGCCCGTGGTGCCCTCGGCCTCGCGGGCCAGGAAGGCGTTCATCACGGCGTCGGCGTCGCTGGCGATACCGGCCTTGACGGCCTGGTTGGAAACGAAGCTCAGAGCCTCGTCACGAGAAGCGAAGTCCTCGGCGACAAAGACATTCTCGACCTTCACGAAGTCGGCAGCCTCGGCCTTGGGGGCCTCGACGGCAGCGGCCTTGGGAGCCTCAACCGGCTTGGCTGCAGGAGCGGCCTTCTGGTTCTTCTCGAAGTCGTACTTCTTGAAGGCCACGAACAGGATGCCACCGACCACAGCGCCGATGAGGATCGCGAGGACCCACAGCGGACCGTTCTCGACAACGGGCAGGACCAGGAAGCCACCGTGAGGCGCCGGATCGTGAACGTTGAACATAATGGTCAGGATCGAAGCTATAGAGGAACCGAGCATCATGATGGGCATGACGGGCCAGATGTTCTTGGTCATGAACGGAATGGCGCCCTCGGTGATGTGGGTGCAACCAAGGATGAGGTTGACGACACCGGCGTCGTGATCCTCCTGGCTGAAATACTTCTTGCCGACAACGACGGCGAAGGTGGTGATCAGCGGCGGAACGATGCAGGCGGCGGAGACGGCAGCCATGAAGTTGGTGCCGAAGTTGTAGGTATCGGTGCCAACACCGGCGGCCAGAGCCTCGGTGAGCATAGCGGTACCGGTGACGTAAGCAGCCTTGTTGACCGGGCCACCCATGTCAAAGGCGCACATGCAGCCGATGGCCAGGCCAAGGATCACCGGACCGGAGTTACCGAGGCTCTGCAGGAAATCCATCATGCCCTGGTTAATGGCAGCCATGGGGCCGGAAATACCGAGCATGACCAGGCCGACGATGGCGGTAGAGCACAGCGGATACAGGAAGATTGCCTTCAGGCCATTAAGGCTCGCGGGAATTTTAGAGAAAACCTTCTCGAGCAGCAAAATGACATAGCCGGCGAGGAAGCCGCCGACGATGCCGCCCAGGAAGCCAAAGCCCACACCCGAGCCTCCAGCGTCGATCATGCCGGTATCGGCGTTAACGGGCAGACCCTGGATGGCAATCATACCGGCAACAAAGCCGGGGACGAGCGCCGGGCGCTTGCCGATAGACTCGGCGATGTAGGCGGAGAGCACCGGAACCATGAGGTTCATGGCGATACCGCCGATAATCTTGAGCATCGCGGCAAAGCTGTTGTAGTCAGCAGCCGTCGAATCAAAGGACGTGATGCCCCACAGGAACGAAATGGCGGTCAGAACACCACCGGCAACGACGAAGACCAGCATGTGGCTGACGCCGTTCATGAGGTGCTTGTAGATGACGTGACCGATGGACTCCTTCTCCTCGACCTCGTCCTCGACATCGGCGGCAGTGGCAACCGTGTCGTCGCCCTTGGCGGCGAGCGCGCGGTCGATCAGCTTTCCGGCGGCCTCGACGGACAGGGCCTTGGAAACACCGACGGAAACCATGGGCTTACCGGCGAAACGCTCAGCCTGGACATCCTTATCGGCTGCGACGACGACGGCCTTGGCACCGGCGATCTCGCTCTTGGTGAGCTCGTTCTCGACACCGACCTGGCCATGAGTCTCGACCTTAATGGTCAGACCTCGCTCGGCAGCTGCCTTCTCCAGCGCCTCCTTCGCCATGAAGGTGTGCGCAATGCCGGTCGGGCAACCGGTCGCGGCGATGATGTCAAACTTAGCCATGTGTCCCTCCTTTTTAAGTTTTGCGCCCGCAGGCGCTCCCCTACACGCGCTTCAATGCGCGTTTTTCCACACTTGAAAGATACCAACCTACCGTCCGCGTGAGAAGAGACAAGGCGCAATTCTCCGGTGAAAGGTTCTTTCATAACCGTAAACGGTAAGTGAAAGTTTACCATCAACACTTGAAACGGCAAGGTGTATCTTGTAATTAAAAATGCCCGTATACTATGGCATTGAAAAACAAGTCCGATTTTCCATGCCAACCAGGAGCCATCCATGACCGATAGCAGCAAGAGCGCGCTCTCCCTTATTAGCACACACAAAGGGTACAGCGATTCCGAGCAGCGCATTGTCGACTATATATTGGAGCACCAGTCCGAGGCGCCGCGCCTGACGGCCGCCCAGCTCTCGCGCGCCGCTGCCACGTCCGAGGCGACGGTTTCGCGCTTTTGCCGCAAGTTGGGCTTTGGCAGCTTCCGCAGCTTTCAGTTTTCGTTGGCTCGCGACTTGGAGAGTCAGCGCAACGAGGGCCTGACCGACGAGGTCTCGCTCGACAACATGGAGCAGAGCCTAAAAAATATCCTCGCCGCCAAGGTGAGTGAGCTTAATGCGACCATCGACGGCATTGATCACGACACGTTGGCCGCAGTTGTGCACGCACTTAAGAATGCCGGCGTTATTGAGTTCGCCGCCGTGGGCAATACGAACGCGGTCGCGCTCGACGCGACATTTAAGTTTTCGCAGCTGGGTCTGCGTTGCATGGCAAGCACCATCAGCGAGACCTCGATTGGTTTCGCGCTCACGTTGCGCCCTGGTGATGTCATCGTGCTGATCTCGAACTCTGGCAAGTCGCGTCGACTGAACCGCATGGCAAAAGCAGCTCACGACTGCGGTGCTACCGTAGTCGTCATCAGCAGCGACAGCAAGTCTCCGCTTGCGCGCCTGGCCGACTACACCTTTAATACTGTGAACCACGAGGCGCTGCTGACAACGGGCGACTTCGCGTTCTCCAAGATGAGCGCCACGATGATCATCGAGGTTATCTACAACTTCCTGCTGCCCGAAATCGATGACGCCCGAGAGCACATCAGCTACTATGAGGAACTCATCCAACCGGATAAGGTCGTGGAGTAGACATTTGGGGAGCCGACAAACGCCGCTCGGCACGAAACCGGCCCATCTACTACGTTTTATCCGTATGGCCCAACCACATACCGAAAATAGAGAAAACCGCAGGCGTTCTACCTGCGGTTTTCTTTTTGCAATTCTTGGCATGGTTGCCGAAAGCCTATTAAACGTAGTAGATGGGCCGGTTTCGTGGCTTCCGGGTCGGACATGCATGTGGCGGCTCGGTCTAAGCACGCGCTTCTTCCAGCATCTGCCTGGCGTGCGCCAGGCTTGCCTCTGACTGGTCGCCGCTCAGCATACGGGCGATCTCTGCGGTACGGGCGTCCCCAGCTACCTCATCCAAATGCGTTTGGGGAACGTCGCCGGGCTCTTTACTGACCACGTAATGCTTGTCGGCCATGACGGCGACCTGCGCCAGGTGGGTTACGACAATCACCTGATGCGTGGCGGCAAGATCGGCTAGTACACCGGCCAGCGCACGGGCGGTGGAGCCGCCGACACCGGCATCGACCTCGTCGAACACCAGCGTATCCACGCCATCCGCGTTGCCAAGGACAACCTTGCTCGCCAGCATCACGCGGCTCAGCTCGCCGCCCGACGCAATGCGGCGCAATGGACGAGGTGTCAAGCCGGCGCCACTGCGATATAGCAGCTCGTAGCTCGAAGGGCCTGCCGGCGTCCATTCGGCACGCGGAAGATCGCGCGACTCCCAGACGAGCTCGGCGCCGTCCATCTCCAGGCGCGCCATCTGACGACCCACCTCGTGACAAAAACGCGGAGCAGCGGTATTGCGCGCACGCTTGAGCGCCTTGGCGGCGACGAACAGTTCGCGCTCCGCCGCGCCAAGCGCTTCGCGCGCCTTCTTGATCTGCTCATCACCATCGTCTACCAGCGATAACAGCTCTTGCGAGTGATCGCGCATGGCAAACACGTCGTCCATGGTGGGACCCCACTGACGCAGCAGGCCTTTGAGGTCGGAATACCGCTCGCGCATGCGGGCGAGCTCGCGAGGGTCAAACGCAACGCCATCGCGATAAGCACGCAGCTCGTTGGCGCAATCCTCAAGCGAGATGCAGGCATCCGAAAGTGCGTCGGCGATGTCGCCCAGCTTACGGTCAACGGTCGCCATGCGTGAAAGCTCGGCCACGGCGCCATTCACGGCATCGAGCGCTCCCCCTTCGGCAGCAAGCGATGCATGGGCCTCGTTGGCCGTCGCCACCAAGACCTCGGCGTGCTCCGAGCGCGGCAGCAGCTCCTCGAGTTCCTCGTACTCGCCTGGCTTGGGGTCGACCTCGGAGATACGCTCAAGGGCAAAACGCGCTTCCTCGACGCGACTCCCCTGCGCACGCGAGGCTTCCTCCACACGGCGAAGCTCCTTGGCGGCGGCACGCGAAGCCTTAAAGCAGGTGCGATACTTCTCGAGCGCCTCAAGCGCCGCGCGCCCAGCCCAAGCATCGACCATGGCAACATGGTGCGCCGGGTCGAGCAGGCGCTGATGTTCATGCTGGCCGCATAGATCCATCATCACGCCAACGCGCTCCGAAAGCTCGCGCACGCTGGCAATGCGACCGTCAATTTTTACGCGGCTGCGGCCCTCGGCAGAAAGGCTGCGCTGCACGGTGAAGCCATCCGTGTCGTGCGGGCCGTCGAACAGGCGCGCCTCGACGCTGGCAAGCGCCTCGCCCTCGCGAACCGTCGACGAATCGGCGCGCTCGCCCAAAATAAGCTTGAGCGCCGAAAGCAGCGCGGTCTTGCCAGCACCGGTCTCACCGGTCAGGACGGTCAAGCCGGCACTCGGCACCAACGTCGCCTCGCGAATGAGCGCGATATTAGAAACCTGCAGCTCATCGATCATGACGCACTCCATAGAACACGCGACTCACCGAGTTATAGAAGCTCTCGGGACCGTAATCCAGCAGCAGCACATCGCCGGGACCGCGACGCACAGCCACGCTCTCAACCGTGCCGTCGCAGGTAATAAACTGTCCGTCGATGGCAATAGCCGGCACGCTTGGGCGATCATCGGACATAAAGATCTCGACGACATCACTCGGCGAGGTCAAGAAGGCGCGAGCCTGAATGGTGTGCGGCGCGATGGGCACGCAAACCATACCCGTATAATCGGGGCTCACGATAGGGCCGCCGGCGGAAAGCGCATAGCCGGTGGAGCCGGTCGCCGTCGACACGACCACACCATCGCCGCGCAAGCGATCGATATGATGGCCAGAAACGGTGATGTCAAACTCGACCATATCGGACAGGGGTCCGCGCGTAAGCGCCATATCGTTGAGGGCAAACGTGCGCACGACGTCCTTCGTGCCATCATCGCGCACCGAGACGATATCCGCGGCGATGGTGGCGCGGCGGCTCACGTGGAGCTCACCGGACAGGGCATCGTTCACAACCTGCAAAATATCGCGTTCCTCGGGGCTCGCGGCGGTCAAAAAACCCAAATGGCCATAGGAAAGACCCAAAATGGGAATCTCGCGGTAGTTGAGAATGCGGGCGGCGCGCAGCAGTGTGCCGTCGCCGCCGAGCGTGATGACCAAGTCGGCATCGTCAACATCGGGCGTGCTCTGGATCTTAGAGCGCTGGTCGGCAGCCCATGCAACCTCGTAGCCCTGGCGCGTCAGCCAGAGCTCGAGCATCAGGCCGCTCTCGACCGCCTCTTGCTTGTAGTAATTGGGAACCAGAAAGACCTTCATAGCGTTGCCGCTTTCTCGCTCAAAGCCGATACCTGGGATTGCAACTCATCTTCGGAGCGCTCGCCGGGGGCAAACCTCGTGCCGTACAGGAAAAACTCGATGTTGCCCTTGGCGCCATGGATGGGCGACACGCACACGTCAAGCGGGAACAGGCCCCTGGCAGCGAACAGCTCAATCGCCCCCACGAGTGTATCGCGGCGGACGGCGGGGTCGGTCACGATACCGCCCTCGCCCACCAGCGCAGCCGGCGCCTCAAACTGCGGCTTTACGAGCGTGCAAAACGAACCCGAAGGCTTCAGGCACGCCAGCACGGCGTCGACGATATTCGCGATACTCGTAAACGACACATCGCACACAGCCAAGTCGATAGCGCCGCCGTAGCCGAGCTCGGGCAACTGCGTCACATTCGTGCGCTCGTGGAGCGTCACGCGATCGTCTTGGCGCAGCGACCAATCAAACTGGGCACGGCCCACGTCGACCGAGACAACGGTCGCGGCGCCGCGCTTGAGAAGGCAATCGGTAAAGCCGCCCGTGGAGCATCCCACATCGAGGCAAGCAAGGTCCGTCGGATCGATTCCAAACGCATCGAGCGCACCCTCGAGTTTAAGGCCGCCGCGCCCAACGTACGGAATGCGCCCCTTAACGTGCAGCGGCAGGCCCGGCGTCACCTTGAGCCCCGGAGAGGTCAAACGCTCACCGCCGCTCGAGACCAAGCCGGTCATAAGAGTGCGAAGGGCATCCGCGCGATCGGCGCAGATGCCCTGTGAAATCAGTTCGTCATCAAGACGCACGCGTTTCATGAATGCCATCAACCATTCGTATCCGGGGATGCAGCCTGTCTAACTTGGGACTCGTTTGCCGCATCCTCATCGTATTCCTGCTCGAGCTTGTCGGCCTCACGCGGCGTCAGCTCAAACTTGTCGACCATATCGACCGCTCGGGAGCCCAGCTCAATCGCCTCGTCAAACAAATCGAGCGAACGCTCCAAGGACGTATCCTTGGAGCGAACGGTGGCGATAATCTGGTCCAGGCGATCCGAGATCTCATCGAAGTTGCGGACGGAACCCTCTGGCATGGCTACTCCTCGATGGAGTCGGCTTCGACGGCCTCGGCAGCGTCCGCATCCTCGGCAAGTACACCGGCAGCAGCCTGAGCAGCAGCGACCTTGACGGCCGCCTCGGCAGCCTGTGCCTCCTCGCGAGCGCGATCCTCGGCCAGCAGCTCCTGGTACAGGTCCTCGCCCGGCAGCTCCTCGCTGCGAGCGATCTTGCCCAGCACGCCGTTGACAAACGATGCGGACTGGTCGGTACCATAAGCCTTAGCGATCTCGACGGCCTCGTTGATGACGATGGCGTCCGAGACCTCCTCGTCGGTGAGGAAGCGCATCTCGTAGACGGCGATACGCAGCAGGTTGCGGTCGGCACCGGGCATGCGCATAAGATCCCAGTTCTTGGCGACGGCGCGCAGGGCACAATCGATGCGATCAATGTGCTCGTAGGCACCGCGGCAAAGCTCCAACGCATAGGGGTCGAGGGGACCCTTCGAAATCAGGAAATCGCCCTCGAGGACGCGCTCGAGTGGGCTGTCCGTGGCCTCGGCCTGGAACAGCAGCTGCAGCGCCTGACTGCGGGCAAGCGTGCGCCCGCGATAAACCTTAAGGCTCAAAGGTTACTCCTTGGGGAAAACGAGGCCGTCGATGCAAACGTCAACGCGCTCGACCTCGACGCCCACCTGGGCATCGATGGCGGCGACCACGGCGGCGCGAACGGCCTCGGCGAGTTTCTTGAACGGATAGCCAAAGAACACCACGACACGCACGGTGAGTGCGAGCTTGTCGCCGACGACCTCGGCCTCGACCGCCGGCTCAGAAGCCGGGGCCTTGGACGAGAGCATCATGGAGACAAGGTTGGTGGCAAGGTCCTTGACGCCAACGGAGGCGATGCCCTCGACATCCGACACGGCGCGCGAGACGATGGCGGTCAGAACATCGGGCGAAATGCCGATGCCGTCAATCTTGATTTCCTGGGGCATGAGTCCTCCTAGAAGAGTTGGTTGCTAGACGCGGGAGACGAACTTGCCGTCGCGGGTGTCAACCTTGATGACCTCGCCCTCGTTGAGGTACATGGGGACCTGGATGACAGCGCCGGTGTCGATCGTGGCCGGCTTGGTGGAACCCTGGACGGTGTCGCCCTTAAAGCCCGGGTCGGTCTGGACGATGGTGGTCTCGATGAACATCGGCGGGGTCACGCCCATGAGCTCATCGTCGGCAAAGAGCAGCTGGCAGATGTCGTTCTCGCGCAGCCACTTGGAGTTCTCGCCCACCATGTCCTCAGGAACGGGAACCTGCTCATAGGTCTCATTGTCCATGAAGATGTAGTCGGCGCCATCGTTGTAGAGGTACTGGAACTCACGGGTGGTGAGCATAACGCTCTCAAACTTGGTGCCGGCGTTGCAGGTGTTCTCGACGACGCGGCCGCTCTTGATGTCGCGGGTCTTGTAGCGCACAAACGCGCCGCCCTTGCCCGGCTTGACATGCTGGAACTCGACGATGGTGTAGACCTTGTCCTTAATGCGGAGACCGAGGCCGTTCTTGAAGTCGGCGGTAGAAATGGTAGGCATAGCGACCTTTCTTGTTATGGGCAGAACGCACAAGCGTCCAAATTACATACGACCGAAATTATACACTTGCAGACGGCGCCTGCAGCGAGCGCATAAAAAGAGAACGCGGGGCGTCCGAATCGATCCGGACGCCCCGCCCCAAAAATCTATCGAAATGGGCTAGCAATCGATGACGTGAAGGTCGTGCGGGGTCTTGGTGAAGGGCTCGTAGCCGTTCTCGGTGACCACGCCGTAGTCCTCCAGGCGCACGCCGCCCACACCGGGCAGGTACACGCCGGGCTCCATGGTGACAACCGAGCCAACCTCGATGATATTCTTGCTGCGGTTAAAGTTGGGCAGCTCGTGGATGTCGATACCGACGCCGTGACCCAGGCCATGGTTGTAGTAATCGCCATAGCCGGCATCACCGATGATCTTCTTGGAAAGCTTGAAAATGTCGTTGCCCTCGACGCCCGGATGGATGGCGGCGACACACTCCTCGTGGGTGCGGCGCACGAGCGCGTACAGGTCGAGCTGCTCCTGGGTAGGCTCGCCCATCACGACGGTGCGCGTCATGTCGGAACGATAATCGCAGTAGCCCGCGCCGTAATCCATAAGGACGAAGTCGCCCTTCTCGATCACGCGGTCGCTCGGCACGGCGTGCGGGTTGGCGGTATTGGGGCCGCTCGCCACGATGGAGCCGAAGGCCAGGCTGTCGGCGCCGTTGGCGAACATAAAGTTCTCGAGTTCGTTGCGAACCTGCTTCTCGGTCATGCCGGGCTTAATAAAGCCGAGCATATGCTGGAAGGCGGCGTCGGTGATCGACTGCGCATGGCGCATGAGCTCGATCTCCTCGGCGTCCTTGATGGCGCGCATCTTGCGAATGTCGTCATGCATCAGCGGCAGCATGCAGGCGACGGAACGGTCCTCCAGACCACGCTGAATACCCTGGTAGAAGTTGATCTGCATGTCGTCCTCGACAGCGCAGACGCGGCACTTGTTGGCCGCGATCTTGCCGGCGACCCAACCGGGGATGGTGCCCTCGTCCATGTCGTAGACCCAGGGACTGCCGGCGGGCGTGTTCTCCTCAAAGCTGTTGAGGTAGCGCGAGTCGGTATGGAGCAGGCACTGGTCAGCCGTAATAAACGCCGCGTGCGGGAACTCGAAGGTGTAGTCGAAGACGCCCTTCACGCCCGTGAGCCAACGAAGGTTGGCCTCGTCGCGCACCACGATAGCGTCGTAGCCGCGCTCGACCATCAGGGCACGGACACGCTCAATACGACCGGCAGGACCGGCAGCAAACTCAGACATGCAGATTCCTTTCTTGTTGTCTCAAAAAGTGCGGGACGGGTCTCAACCGAACGTCGGAATCGCATGCGAACCGCAACCGATTGGAAACCCGTCCCTCAACATGATACGAAAGACGATGGATGTCAATAAATCTTAGAGAAGTTCTTTGCGAGAAGCCAAGTAGGCGTGAGCATGGCGCTCAAGAACCTCGTCCTCAACGCCCGTTAGACGAATGGCACCGAGTGCCGCAGGCAGCGGCAGCATGCTGCGGTTTGAGCGGGCGAACTGCTGCTTGCGGAACTCCTCGATATATGCGGCGGGCTCCAGATCGAAGGCAAGCTCCTCGATGCCAAAGTCCTCCAGGCAGTCATCGACCTCAAAGACGTAATCGATATCGAAGTCGCAGGCATCGTGGGCAACGCGCGCCTCAAAGCGCATGCCCTCAGACAACAGCTGGTAGACAGGGACCTGCGAAGCGGCATCGCCCAAGCAGGCGCGCAGGGTACGCTCCCCCGTCTTGCCAAAATCGAGCGCATGGCGGGCGCTCGGGTTCGTGGCCATCAGTACGTCCTTGCGGGCAGTCTGAGACCACTGAATGGCATTGACAAGCGCGACCTCCTCGCCCGCGAGAATCTCGGGGACGGTCTCAGTAAACTGATTCCAGCGGGACTTGCTGCTCGAAAGCATGGTGCCAACAAGTACCGCATAGCCGAGCTTGAGGTCCTCGGGGTCCGCCTCGCGAACAAGGTCGAGGTCACACACGACCAAGCCCGGCTCGGGACGGAACGCGATAGCGGGAAGCGCATTCGCCGACGAGGCGACGAGCGGCTTCATGGTCGTCGCAACCGTGAGCATGGCGTCGAGCGTCGTCGGCAGCAAGGCACACTCGGTGCGACCGCACCACTGATCGGCACACCAGCAAACGACCGAGCAGGTCGCCGTGTCGCCGACAGCGACAACGAGATCGTCGCAGGTAATACCGTTAACCGACAGGGCGCCAAAGACGGTATCGGCATCAGCGAGCGTCGCGCCGGCAGGCGAAACCTCGAGGACGAGCAGCGACACGGCAAAACCGGCGTCGACCAGCGCATGCTCGACGACCTCGCCAAAACGCTCGGATGTGGCGTCGTTCCAAACCACCATCGCGCGTTTAGGCTTGCCCACAGCTGAGGCAAACATGCGCGACAGCTCCTCGAACGCGCCCAATCCGACGCGGACATCGACGCTGCGGTTTTGGAAATTGATAAGTTGACGGCGAATCATAGCAGTCCACGCTCCAAAAGCTTCTCGGCACAAAGATAGGAAACGTCCTCGAAGGACTTGTTGCGAATATCAAGGGTAATATCGGCGGCCTGGCGATACAGCGGACGGCGATGCTCAAACAGGCGCGCGGCATGCTCGGGCGAGCGGAAATCGGGCCGGGTATCGGAACGGCGAATCTGGCGCAACGAGTCCTCAAAGTCGCCTTCGAGGTACACGCACGTACCCATCTCGTGCATCAGCTCAATGTTCACCGGCGTCTCGACAATACCGCCCCCGCAAGATACCAGCAGGCTGCGCTCACTTTGAAGCGAACGGAGTGCCGAGGTCTCGAGCTCGCGAAAACGATCCTCGCCCTCGGTCTCAAAAATCTCGGTCACCGACTTGCCGCATCGACGCACAACCAAACGATCGGTATCAATGAATCGACGCTTGAACATAGTGCCCACATTGCGCGCAAGCGTCGACTTGCCCGCGCCCAAAAAGCCGATAAAGAAGATATGGTCGCAGCCGTGTTTGATGTGCTGAGACATGGCGAAACCTATTCCTCGCAGGGAAGGTCGCGCAGGGCCCGGCGCTCAAAGATACGGAAGATCTGCGTGTACCACAGGTCCTGGGTTGCCTGCGGCTTGACCAAAATAGTGTCAACGCCGGCAAAGTTACCGCTCCACACGTCCGTGTAAAGCTGATCGCCGATCAGCACGGCCTCGTCGGCCGTGGCGCCCAGACGCTTAAGACCCGCCTTCAGAGCAAACGGGGCGGGCTTCATGGCATGGCTGATGGCCTCGAGCCCCAGCTCGCGCGCTGATGCCATGACCTGGTCGCGATGCCAGTTATTGGACACCATGCACAGCTTAAAGCCCTTGGCATGGGCGGCCTCGAGCCAAGCGGAGACCGCAGTGGGTACCTGCTCGGTATCACGCGGCACCAGGGTGTTGTCGCGATCGAGCAGAATGGCGCGCTTGCCGTCGGCCCAGAGGGTATCGAGATCGATGCGATCGACCGAGGCAACATATCGTTTGGGGCTAAAAATCCTCATGATCAATTCCAAGACTGTTGATGCTCTTCGTAGGTCTTCGAGAAATACTCCTCGTCCTGTGTAATGTAGAAATACAGGTCATCGGAGTCGGTCGGCTCAAGGGTGGCCTTGAGCGCCTCGAGCGACGGGGAGCAGATGGGCGTGGGCGGCAGGCCCTCGTGCTTATAGGTGTTATACGGGCTATCACTCTGCAGGTCGTCGGCGGTAACCTCGCCGCCGGTGACATACATCATGGTCGCATCGCTATTGAGGTAACGCAGGCCATCGAGCTTGCCCGCCAGACGGTTATAGAAAACCGATGCCACATGCGCGCGCTGGTCGGCGTTGAGGCCCTCGCGCTCGACGATCGAGGCAAGGTTAACGATGTCGTAATCGGACATCTCCACGCCATAGCGCTCCTTGATCTTGGCCTCGCAGCTGGCAAAGTCAAGCGACTTATACTCGGCGTTGAACTGGTCAAGCATGGCGCGAATCACATCATCGGCGCTTGGGTCCTTACCCAGCGAATAGGTCTTGGGGAACAGGAAGCCCTCGAGCGAATCGTTCGTGGCGTCTTTAAGGAAGCTATAGTCCTTCACATAGTTGGACGCCTTTGCCTGATTGAGGAAGTCTTCCTTCGAGATACTGCCGTATGCCTTGGCCACGCGGTCGGCGACCTGATCAACCGTCAGGCCCTCAGGGATAGTCAGCGCATCGGAGCCCGCATTGGGGCCTTCCATGAGCTGCTGAACGACCTTGGTCGCGTCCATAAGCGTGGTAAACGAATACTTACCCGGCTTAAGCGACATATCCGCGTTGAGCTTTTTGACAGCCGCGTAATAATCCTTGGGATTTTCGACGATATGGTTCTCAGAGAGAATCGAAGCGATGCTGTCACCCGAGGCACCATCGGGAATCGTGATAGTAACCTGCTGGCCAGCAACGACTTTCGCATCCTCACCGCCAAAGAAGCCCTTAACGGCTGGCACGACAAAGAAAACGATCGCGACAAGCGCAAGCACGGCGGCGACGCCACCGATAATCAAAGGCACCGGGGAGCTTTTCTTTTGGGCACCACGGCGGGCGTGCGAGTTATAGCTCGAGCGCGTGGCCGGAGCAACGCCGTGCGAGCCATGAGCATGATGTGTGTGGGGGCGTGATTGCCGGGCCTGGCCCTGCGTGCGCTGGGCAGGAGCCTGCTGCTTAAAACGAGCGCCGCCAGCGGGTTGCGCGGGACGAACGGCGGACTGTTGAGCAACACGCTGAGTAGGCTGAGCCGAACGCTGCGTCGGCTGCGCCGGGCGCTGGCCAGGCTGAGCAGGACGCGGCACGGGCTGCCGCGTACGATTCTGCTGGCGCGGATCGGAAGCGCTAGGCATGCTGAACCTCCTCGTTTTTACGATCGAGCCATGTCTGCAAGAACAGGCTGGCGGCGATCATGTCAATCTTGCCCCTCATCTGCTTTTCGTTGAGCCCCTGCTCTCGCAGAATTCGCTTGGCCTCCTGCGAGGACAGACGCTCGTCCTCAAACTCCAGCGGAAGTTCGAGCTCGTCGGCAATCTTTTGGGCCACGGCGGCGACGCGCTCGGCTTGGGGGCCGGGCTCACCGGCCATGGTCAAGGGACGTCCGCTTACCAGGATATCAGGCTCATAGTCCTCGACCAGGTAACGGAACGTCTTTGCCATGCCAGTGACCTCGGCAGCCGGAAGCACCTTGACAGGCATCGCCATCTTGCCATCACGGCTCGAGACGGCGATGCCAATCCTGGTCTCCCCTATGTCCAGTGCGAGCGCGACCACAGCGACTACTTAGGTTCTTAGGCGCCGAGCGCGGTCTTGGCGGCCGCGAGGGCATCGGCGATACCGGCGGCGTTCTTGCCACCGGCCTGGGCCATGTTGGGACGACCGCCACCGCGACCGTCGACCAGGCCCGCAATCTGCTTGATCACGTTGCCGGCGTGGAAACCGGCCTTCACGGCGTCATCGGAGCCGGCGGCGAGCAGGGCCGGGGTGCCCTTCTCGGTCACGCTGGCAACAACGCAGGCGACGGGGCCGGCGACCTTCTGGTGCACGGTATCCCAAACGTTGCGCAGGTCTGCGGCCTCGAGACCCTGAAGCTCAGCGACAACGAGCTTGTAGCCGTTCAGCTCGACAGCGCCGTCGATGGCGCTGGAGATCGCATCGGAGGAGCCACCGGTGAGCGCCTTCTTGAGCTTGTTGGACGTCTCGCGCAGCTCGGCCTGCAGGTTCTCCACGCGGGCGGGAACCTCGTCGACGCGGCACTTAAGCGCAGCGGCAGCGGCATCAACGAGCGCCAGGCGGTCGGCCATGTAATCAAGAGCGCCCTTGGAGGTCACGGCCTCGATACGGCGAACGTTCGAGCCCGTCGAGGACTCGGAGATGATCTTGAACAGACCGATCTCGGCGGTGTTGGCGGCATGCGTGCCACCGCAGAGCTCGCGGGAGAACGGCTGGTCCTCGGCGCCCACGGAGACGACGCGGACGACATCGCCGTACTTCTCGCCAAACAGTGCGACAGCGCCGGCGGCCTTAGCCTCGTCGATGCCCATGACGCGGGTCACGACCGGCTTGGAAGCGAAGATCTGCTGGTTGACCAGGTCCTCGACAGCCTTGAGCTGCTCGGAGGACAGGGCCTCGAAGTGCGTGAAGTCAAAGCGCAGGTGCTCGGGCGTCACCAGCGAGCCGGCCTGGGAGACATGCTCGCCCAGGACCTGCTTAAGCGCGGCGTCGAGCAGGTGGGTGGCGGTGTGGTTGCGGCGCAGGAAACCACGGCGCTCGGCGTCGAGCGCGGCGGTCACGGTAGCACCGACGGTCAGCGTGCCCTCGTCAACGCGCGCGACGTGAGCATACAGGCCATTGTGGTTCTTGGTATCGGAAACGGTCAGCGCAACGCCCTCGGCGGAAAGCTCACCGGCGTCGCCCTGCTGGCCGCCCATCTCGGCGTAGAACGGGGTGCGGTCGAGCATGACCTCGACGTCCTCGCCGGCGGCAGCGGACTCGACGGACTCGCCGTTGCGAACGATGGCGACAACCTTGGCGCCATCGATGACGTCGTTGTCATAGCCGTCGAACTCGGTCGCGGCAACCTTGTCGGAAAGCTCGACCCACACGTCGTTGAAGCTACCCCAAGCGTCGCCCTTGGCGTTGGCGCGGGCGCGGGCCTTCTGATCCTCCATGCAGGCGGTGAAGCCGTCCATGTCGACGTCATGGCCAGCGGCGCCGGCGATCTCGACGGTCAGGTCGATGGGGAAACCAAAGGTGTCGTGCAGCTTAAAGGCGACGTCGCCCGGAAGGACAGCGCCATCGGCGAGCGCGGCCAGGGCCTCGTCCAGGTACACGCGGCCGTTGTCGAGCGTCGTGGAGAAGCGCTCTTCCTCGGAGGCGACGATGCCCTTGACGAGCGCGACGTTCTTGAGCAGCTCGGGATAGGCCTCGCCCATCTGAGCGTTGACCTCGTCGATAAACTTGGTCAGGAAGGCACCCTCGATGCCCAGCAGGCGACCGTGGAACACGGCGCGGCGGAGCAGGCGGCGAAGGACGTACTCGCGACCCTCGTTACCGGGAAGGATGCCGTCCGAGATCATAAAGTCGACGGCACGGGAGTGGTCGGCGATGATGCGCAGGGAGCGGCTGGCGCCGGAGTAATCGTCGGCGTCATAGGTCTTGCCGCTGATCTCCTCGCCCAGCTTGATGAGATGCTGCATTAGATCGCCGTCGTAGTTAGCGGTCTTGTGCTGCATGATAGCAGCCATGCGCTCCAGACCCATGCCCGTATCGAGGTTGCGGTGCGGCAGCTCCGGCATGGAGCCGTCCTCCTGGCGGTCGTACTGGGTAAACACGAGGTTCCAGAACTCAAGGAAGCGGTCGCAGTCGCAGCCGGGCTTACAGTCGGGGCTGCCGCAACCGACCTCCTCGCCCATGTCAAAGTAGATCTCGGAGCACGGACCGCAGGGGCCGGTGGGGCCAGCGGCCCAGAAGTTGTCGTCCTCGCCCAGACGCGAGATGTGGTCCTCGGCAACGCCCAGGGAGCGCCACACGTCGTGGGTCTCATCGTCCTCGGTAAAGACGGTGAAGTACAGGCGGTCGAGCGGCAGCTTGAACTCCTTGGTGATGAGCTCAAAGGCCCAAGCGCAGGCCTGCTGCTTGGAGACGCCGCCAAAGGAGAAGTCGCCGAGCATCTCGAAGAAGGACAGGTGACGGCCGTCCTCGCCGATGCAGTCGATGTCGTTGGTGCGGACGCACTTCTGGCAGGAGATCGCGCCGATCTCCTTCATGGTCTTCTTACCCTGGTAGTACTCCTTAAACTGGTTCATGCCGGCGTTGGCAAGCAGCAGCGAAGGATCGTCGGGGACGAGGGACGAAGAAGGATAGAGCTTAAGACCGCGCTCCTCAAAGAAGTTGAGGAACTTGGAGCGAATCTCGGCCGTAGTCATTGACGGGTAGTCAGCACTCATAGAGGGAATCTCCTCGGTTTCATATCGAAACAGTTCAAACGTAACGATATTACCATCCCACCGCGCCTGTGCAAAAAAGAGGGCCGCCAAACAGCGACCCTCCAGCGAAAGTGCATGTTATTTAGGACTAAGCAATCCTTTGAAAAAAATGGGTTTGGTAAAATGCTATATAAGAACCATCCGGAAGGAGCGATCGATGAAAAGCAAACGATTTGTCCTGAATGCACTTCTGGTAGTGGCACTTTTAGCGCTCTTGGCCTTCTCCCAATGGTACGCAAACCAACCAGCATTTGGCTACGTACTGTATGCAGTGACGTCCGGCGACAACGCTTATTGCACTCTACGCGCAATTGACGTTCTCTATTTCTATGTAGCCGGCCCCTTATCAATCGCTTTGCTCGTGTTTCTTGTCTTTTACAACATCAAGAAACGCTAACGGGACCTATTTGGAATCCGAATCGTCCATGGAGCCGTCGATGCCGGTTTTGGTGTCGTCATCCGTATTGGAATCGTCATCCTTGGCGAAGGGGTTCTTGAAAAAGCCTGTCGCGTCGGGCTGAAGACCCGACAGCTTAATCCAAGGATTCTCGAGCTCGGGCTTGGGCATTGCCTGGGCCTCGGGCGCAGTCTCGTTGCCGATGAGCTCGGACTCGTAAATGAACGTATCGTCTCCAAGCGCGTCGTAGGCGGCGACCGGGTTGCCCTCGGCATCGCGATACGGCGTGCCCTTAAACACGGCGCCATCGTATGCCACGAGCTGGCGGCCGGTCTCGTTCTCAAAGTAGTAGACGAAAATGCCCTTGAGGGCCGCGCACAACGGGATGGCGATGACCATGCCGATGGGACCCATGAGCGCCGAACCAATAACGAGGGCCGTCAGGCTCATGATGGGATGCACCTGTACCGAGCTCTGCATGACCTTAGGCGAAATGACATTATCGGTGACGTTTTGGGCCACCATGGTCACGATCAAGGTCCACAGTGCCAGCATCGGGCTGAACATAAAGCCGAGCACCGTCGCGATCGCAGCGCTCACCCAGGGACCAACAACCGGGACCAAGTGCATGATGCCGGTAAAGATGGCCATGAGTGCTGCATACGGATGCCCAATGATCGTAAAGCCGATAAAGGCGAGGATGCCACCGCAGATGGACGTCACGACCATGCCGCGCATATAACCGCCGACCGAGCGCGAAAGAATCGCAACCATAAAGCGGTACGAGGTCTCCTTTTCCTGGCCAATGATGGTGCAGACCTCGTGGTGCATGCGGGGATAATCGCAGGCAAGCCAGTAGGCAAGCACCAAGCCCAGAAAGATGACGAACAGCTGCGAGGCCGTATTGGTAATGAGCGGGAATACACCGCGACCGAGCTCGGCAGCGATTTGCGAGACATACTTGGACGCCACCGTAACGAGCGAGGAAAGGTTATCGTCCAGATACTCCTTGAGCGGCGTGTTGTTGAGCGTCTTGGCATGCGAGATCATCTCATTGAGGTCGCCACCCGCAACACGAAGCTGCTCGGGCAGACGGCTCAGGACTTCCATGATCTGACCAAAGAGAATCGGCGACAAGATGCAAACGACGCCGACGAGCACGGCAACGACCACAATAAGCGCAACAAGCGAACCGATGCCGCGATTCACGCCATGGTGCTCAAGCCAATTGGTGATCGGCGACATCACAAAAGCGATGATGGAACCGACAGCGAGAAACTCGATGACCGGCGCCAGGATGCCCATAAGGTTAAAGATGACGGCGGCGATGACAATGCAGCCGACGACGCCCCAAATGCGCAACGTCAGAATACGGGTATCGCGCAGCGTTCGGTCGGTTTGTTGGGGGTGCTCATTCATGAACGAACCATCACTCCGTCGGGGTCGATCTTGTCCTGAATCTTCTTAAGGGTACGACGCAGCAGACGCGAGACCTGTACCTGCGAGATGCCCAGCTTCTTGGCAATCTCGATCTGGGTCATGCCCTTCACAAAGCGCAGCTCGATTACCTCGCGCTCGCGCGGCGAGAAATCGCGGATGGCTTCCTCGATTACCAGGCGATCATCGGTAAAGTCGAGCTCGTTGTCGTCGTCGGCGTAGCGATCGAGAATCGAAGGCGCATCGTCAGAATCGGACGCACCGGGGGCCTCAATGGGCACCGAGGTGTAGGCCGAGGACGATTCCATGGCTTCGAGCACCTCGTCGACGGTCACGCCCAGGTAATCGGCGATTTCCTCAACCTTGGGCGAACGTTGAAGCTCGTTGGTGAGCTTGTCGGTGGCCTGATTAACCTTGGCAGAGAGCTCCTGCAGACGACGCGGCACGCGCACACTCCAGCCCTTGTCGCGGAAGTGGCGCTTAATCTCGCCCAGGATGGTGGGTGTAGCAAACGTCGTAAACTCGAGCCCGCGCTCAGGGTCAAAGCGATCGATTGCCTTGAGCAAGCCCAGATAGCCGACCTGCAAAAGGTCATCGAGTGGCTCGCCGCGGTTCTTAAATTTGTTGGCAAGAAACCTTACCAGGTTCATATGGGACATGACGAGCTGCTCGCGTGCGTCCGGATCACCGGTCTCTTTATAGCGACGAAACAGCTCGCGGGTTTTCTCCTTGTCCCAAGCGGTCTTGCCGCTCCGGGAACGTTCGGTCATATTAGATATCCGCCTTGAGGTCGAGGGAAAGCGTTAGGGGCGCCGTAGTCTTTTCGTAGGAATCGCACACGCTTGCAAGAATGAGCTCGGCATACACGGCAGCCTGGTCATCCTCATCGACAGTCGCCTGGTCGCCAAAGGTAAAGGTCATGCCCACATGCGATTCGTCGACATCGAATTTGATCGAGATATCGTCGGAATCAATGGCCGTGCAGCCAAAGATGAAGGCTTCCTCGGCAGCCATACGGATATCCTCGATTCGATCGACGGACATAGAGCACAGGGCGCCGACGTTGGCTGCCGTCATGCGCACCAAGCGCGCGAGACGCGGATCACCGGCAACAGTCAGCGTGATGGGGCAGGTTGCTTCGCTACTCATCGCAGGACTCCTCGGAGGTCTCGGCGGGCGTATAGGTGTAATACTGAGCGGGCTTGGTAGCGGGCTTCTGAGCCACATCCGCACCATCGGCGGCCTCGTCCTCAGCCTCACCAATCAGAACGCGCTCGGTAGGCTGCTCGGCCTCGGCGGCGGCAGCGGCGAGCTTTCGATCGGCGTCGGCTGCAGGAGCCTTCACCTTATTGAAGAGCTTCTGCACGGCGCCAGCCGCAGAGTCGGTCACGCTCGACACGGCGTTACTTGCCTCGGCCACGCTACCCGTGACCTCGGAAATGTCGCGAACCACGGCTTCGACCTCAACGAGGTTGGACGTCAGAGCGTCAACGGCAGTCTTACTCGACTTGAGCAGCGGCTCCACCTGGGCAAGTGCTGGCGTAAGCTCGTCTACGGCGCCATCGAGCTTTGCCACCACGGGCTGTGCCTCGGCGAGCGTGTTGTTGAGGTCGCTCACCGTCTTGTCGAGCGAATCAACGACGGTGCGGGTCTTGCGCAGGGTGAGCGCAAGCTCAACGACGGCCCACACGCCGGCAACGGCGAGCACCAGCAGGGCGATTTGAATGGGACTCATACAAGCCTCCCGAAGGAATCGAAATACAGACGCTGTTCATGGTACCCCAAAGGGGATTGAACATGCCAAGCGTGAGATCGTGGGACAAAATAATCAGTAGCTACTTCGGAGCGTTACCGCTACGGTCGCGCTCGCTTTGCTCCACACGCCACTCTTCCCAACCGCGGCCGGCAGGTTGCCAGAACGCGCCGCGCTCCAGCCCCTCGGGCAAATAGCGCTGATCGACCCAGCCTTCGGGATAATCATGCGGATACTTATACACACCGTATTCGTCGCTGCCCGGGCGATGGCGGTCGCGCAGATAGCTCGGCACCTCGCGAAGACCACTGCTGTGGATATCGGCCAGCGCCGCATCGATCGAAGCCTCGCACGCATTGGACTTAGGCGCCAGGCAAACATAGAGCGCAGCCTGAGCCAGGTTAATGCGGCATTCGGGATAGCCAATGACCTCGGCAGACTTAAACGCGGCATGTGCCACCAAAAGCGCCTGCGGATCGGCGTTTCCGACGTCCTCGGAAGCGTGGATCATAATGCGGCGAGCAATAAACTTGGGATCCTCTCCTGCATCAATCATGCGCGCGAGCCAATAAATGGTGGCATCGGGATCGCTTCCGCGCATAGACTTGATGAACGCACTGATAATGTCGTAGTGCATGTCACCGTTTTTGTCGTACGAAAAGCCACGACGCGGGTTGGCAATCTTAACGTCATCCACGGTGATGGGATAGCGCTCCCCCGCCGCCGGCGTTGGCGTTCCCTCGGTATCGGGACGCGTGACGGCAATCTCGCTCGCAAGCTCAAGCGTCGTGAGCGCCGAACGAGCATCGCCCGCGGCCAGCGTGCAGATGGACTTAACCGTATCCTCATCGGCCGAGAACTTACCGTTTAAACCCTGCGGTGCCTCGAGTGCACGCTCAATCAGCGTGGCGATATCCTCGTCCTTCAGGTGTTCAAGCTCTACCACGCGCCCACGCGACAACAATGCGGAGTTGACCTCGAAGTACGGGTTCTCCGTCGTGGCGCCAATCATAATGACAGTACGGTTTTCAACCGCATGCAAAAGCGCATCCTGCTGCGACTTCGAAAAACGGTGAATCTCGTCGATGAACAAGATGGTACGGCGGTCATACGTATTCAGGCGCGTCTTGGCCTCGTCGATCACGCGACGCAGGTCCTTCACGGTACCCGTGACGGCGCTGACCTCGACAAACTCGCTCTTGGTATAGTTAGCGATAATGTGAGCCAGCGTCGTCTTGCCCGTACCGGCCGGGCCGTACAGAATCACGCTCGATAGAACATCATGCTCGATCGCCGCACGCAACCATGAACCCTTGCCCACGGCCTTTTGCTGACCAACGTACTCGTCGAGCGAATTGGGGCGCATGCGCACCGCGAGCGGCGCGTTTTTAAAGGAACGCTCGCGCGTCGAGGCAGTAAAAAGGTCGTCCATAGCCATCCCATGCATCAATCAAAAGCTTTGTTCGTCAACAGTATACCGAAATGATACGAACTACCGTTCGTTAATGTAGGTACGATGCGGAAACTCCAGACCAGGGAATAGCTTGCTCGTCAGCTCGCAGAAATAGCCGTCCGTCATGCTCGCGATGTAATCCACCACCGCTTGATCCTTATCGTCCTGCCAGGCATAGGTGCGATCGTAGTAGGAAAGCTGCTGCTCAATGCGAGAAATGTGGTGCTTAAAGATGTAAGAGGACTCGTCGCCTTCGTTTATATCCTGCAGGCAACGGTCGTAGAGCTTTTCGAACGCCTCGCGCAGTTCCGCTTCGGAGTCGCCTTCGATGCCGCCCTTGCTATAGATCTTCTCGTAGTTCTCGCGCTTGGCTCGGCGGATCTCCTCAAACAGGTCCTCGCTCATCTCGATGCGCGGCTTGCCATAGCTGTGCTCAACGATATCGATGGAGGCATGCGTGAGGATCCAGCTGTTGTAGGCACCGCCACGGCCATCGTCAAACGCGTCGGGCGACAGCAGGCCCGCCGCAATGGCATCTTGGCGATCGCGTCCAACATAGGCAAGGATATCCGAGATGCGAACCACGCAGCCCTCGAGCGTCATGGGACGCAGGTGCTCAATTGCACCATAGCCCTTGGCAATGCAGTCCTCAACCGTCTGATCGAACTGGTCAAAGGAACCCATGTCCGAGAGCTCAAACACGCGCTGCTCGTACTCGCCGTTGTGGCACAGCACGCCATCGAGTGTCTGGAGCGATACGTTGCGGCCATACAGTGCATCGAGTACGCGGACCGACTGCACGTTATGGAAAAAGTAGCGACCCGTGCGCTCGTGATAAATGTCGTTGAGGAATCGCTCGCCGGCATGGCCAAAGGGTGTGTGTCCCAAGTCGTGGCCCAGGCCAATCGCCTCGATCAGATCGCAATTGAGCCCCAGGGCGCGACCGATATCGCGCGCAATGCGTGAGACAAGCTGCACGTGCAAACCGCGGCGCGACAGATCATCATTGCTACGGAAGCTAAAGACCTGCGTTTTGCCTGCATAACGCGTGTACGCCGGAAGATGAAGAATCTTTTCGGTATCGCGCATAAACGCCGGACGCATGAGCGTGCCTTTGTCGGCAGCGCGATCAATACGACGAATGACCTGGTCATCGCCGCATCGATAAGGATTAACGACACCCGAGGCGCGGTCGGCGGCGATACGCTCGGCCAGCTCGGGCGACAACGCCGCGGGAATGCGGTCCATGCGCGCCTTAATGACGGCCGTTTCTTGATTAGTTGCCATGGCATGCTCCTTAAGCAGGATGCGCAATCGGTTACAAAGTACAGCCCACGACCTCGATTATGGCAAATATCGGTACCAAAAACGGGAGCAATGGCAGGGAGCGCGATTTTGTGAGGAGGCAGGAGATGGCAAGGACCAGGAGCGCGACGGCAAATGCCACGATACCGCCCATAGGGTCGAGCGTGCAAAGCGCGAAGAGTGCCTTGACATCTCCCATGCCGATGCCCGGGGTTTGGCGAAGACGACGCCAGAGGGACTCAGTCAACACAAGGGCAAGGTAGACGATGACCGCAAGACCAGCGTGGTCAAGCGCCGTGTTAACGCCCTTGTCGAGCCAAACGCCTGCTAATGCCGCCACCGCACACGCTCCGGCAAGCGCATTCGGAAACCGTCGCTCTCGGGCATCAACCAACGCACCGGCAAAGATGCAAATCCAAAATGGGATGTAGGGCATCGTGCACCTCCTTGGGCAGCTACTCGAAAGCAAAAACCACCACAAAGGTGCCTGTCCCCTTTGTGGTGGTTTTGGTGGTGGTTATTTGGCGCCTTGCATGACCTCGTCGAGGGTAACGTTGACGGCGTGCTGCGTCGGGACCCAGTCAACCTTCAGGAACAGCGCTGCCACCGTGATGGGGATATAGCTGAACATAAAGATCGGGAAGGTAAACAGGTTGGTTACCAGACGCCACTTTTGCGCGCAGTGAATATGCTTGTACTCAAAGATGGTCGTGAGCAGCGCCAGGATAAAGAAGGTCTGGTACATCATCGCGAAGGTCATAATGAGCGAGGCGGCACAAGCCTGCATCTCGACCTCGGTGGCCAAGAAGCCATGCGAAAGTCCGCCCACGATGAGGAAGGTCGCGTTGGCAAGCATGGAAATCAGGGACAGCAGCATGCCCGGAGCGATGGTCATAAACATGTCATATGCGGCAAAGCGATGATAGCGAAACGTCGATTTGACAAGATGCTTGCCATAGGTAAAAAAGACCTGGTAGAAGCCCTTGGTCCAACGCATGCGTTGTTTCCAGGACGCCTTAAACGTCACGGGTTGCTCGTCAAAGAACTCCGCCGGCGCATAACCGATGCGGATGCCGTGAATGGCGCAGAACGTGGTGAACTGGATGTCCTCGGTCAGCGTATGGAACTGCCAACCGTGCATGCCCTCGATAACACTGGCGGAGATGAGGTAACCCGAACCCGAGACAGCGCAGGACGTCTTGCAGATATTACGCGCGTTGTTAAGGAAGCGGGCCTCACGCAGATACCAGGTGGCGTTTGCAGACGAAATCCACGAACTGCCGAAGTTCTTGGAGTTGCGATAGCTCGTGACCACATGGAAGCCCTGGTCAAAGGCATCATTCATCTTGGAGACGTAATCGCGGGAGATAACGTTATCGGCATCGAAGATAAAGTAGCCCTCAAACGTGTCGGGATACTCGTTGAGAATGCGATCGAAACCAAAGTCCATGACCCAGCTCTTGCCCTTACGAGCCAGGTCATTGCGCTCGTAAACAATGGCACCGGCCTCGCGCGCGAGCTGCGCGGTGTTGTCGGTGCAGGCGTCGGCAACGACAAAGACCTCGATGAGCTCGGACGGATAGTCCTGATCCTTGATGGAGCGAACGAGGTTGGCGATCACGGCCTCCTCGTTATGCGCCGCAATAAAGAAGGCATAACGGTGGAGCTTTTTGGCCTTGGGAGGCGCGACCTCGCCACGAAGAGCGCCAATGACAAAGAAGACCACCTGGTACAGAAAGCAGACCGTGAGCAGCGTGACGACAATCTGGTTGAAGATCACGATGGGCGTGTTAGTTTGTAAAAAGGCGAGCATGCAGGCTCCCAGGAACGCGTTACGTAAACAAACGTATATATTACCGTAGGGTGACCGAGTTCAAGAAACCACCTAATACTGGCTAGGCTTCGAGAAGACCGAGCTGCGGAACGATTTCGTCACCGGCGGCAGTGCGACCGAGCGATCGCGGGGCCAGGTCATCCAGAACCGCGGCAAGGTCCCACGGCAGCTCGTCACGGCACTCAATGCGCTCCCCCGTCACGGGATGGTCAAACGCCACGCGCCAAGAATGAAGGAACTGCCTGGTCAGGCCCTGATCTGCGCGCGCATCGCACTTGCCGTAGAGCGGGTCGCCTACGCAGGCGTGGTTGATATGGCGCATATGCACGCGAATCTGATGTGTGCGGCCCGTAAACAGATGACACTCGACGAGCGTATAGCCGTCGTCAAAACGCGTGGAATCAAAGCGCTCGAGAACCTTAAAGGTCGTAATGGCCTGGCGTGCGAAAGGATCGTCCGAAACCGCCATCTTGACACGGTCACGGGTAGAACGGGCTATGCCGGTGTTAATGGTGCCCTCATTCATGGCGATATGACCGTGAACGAGCGTAATGTAGCGGCGGTCGAGCGTGCGCGTACGGATAAGATTTTGGAGCGCGCGCTGGGTGTCGTCGTCCTTGGCCGCAAGCATAAGACCCGAGGTGTCGCGATCCAAACGATGCACAATACCGGGGCGGTCCTCGCCCTGCACGGTGCCCAGATGGTCGATACCACAGTGATAGACCAGGGCATTCGCGAGCGTACCGCTCTCATGACCATGTGCAGGATGGCACACCAGGCCGCGCTGCTTGGAGAGCACAATGAGATAGTCGTCCTCATAGCGAATGTCGAGCGGGATGGCCTCGGGAATCACATCGGTGGGATCGTGCGGCTCGGGCAGATCGACCGAAATACGATCGCCGGCTCGCACGGCGTACTTTTTGGACAGGCAGGTCTCGCCATTGACGCATACGGCACCGCCCTCAATCAGATGCGCGCAGGCAGAGCGCGTAGGGCAGCCGTCATTGGCGCCCAGATAGGCGTCAAGACGCTGGCCAGCGGCATCGTCGGCAACAAGGATATGGATGTCAGCCATTAGCGCTCATTCCTTTCGCGAATCATGCGGGCACGCTCCCCACGTTGTTTAGCCTTACGCTTGGCGCGGGCCTCGTCACGGGCGTTAAGTTCGGCGGTCGCATCGACCTCACGAGCCGCGGGGCTCAAGAACATGTAGCCAAAGAGAGCGAGCACGACGCCCACGGTAATGCCGATATCGGCCACATTGAAGACGGGGAAGTCGATGAAGGTGGTGGCAATAAAATCGGTCACGAAGCCAAAGGCCAAACGATCGATAGCGTTGCCGATAGCACCGCCCGCAACCATCGCCATGCCCACAACCTCAAGATGGGCGAGCTGGGGTGCACGAACGAGGTACACGGCAATAGCGACAATGACCGCAAGCGCCAGCACAGCGAACGCGATGCCATGGCCCTCGCCCATGCTAAAGGCAGCACCGATATTGCGGACAAACATAAAGTCGATGACACCGGGGATGACGGTCACATGCAAAGCGTCGCCCACGGCACGAACCGCAAGCTTGGTCAGCTGGTCAACAAGCAGCACAACGAGCGCTACCCCACCAGCAACACCCAACCGCCAACGCAAAGGCGGCGTCATATCCCCAGTACGACCCAAATCAATCCCCTACCCTCAAGAACATCGAATTCCGCTTAGTGCAAAGAACCATCTTATATTGTCATACGCAGAACGCACGACATATCCACCAACGAAAGCGAAATAACCAGCCAAAAACGAAAGCGGCATTCCGAAAAACAGAATGCCGCTTGAATGTGACACAGGTAGTCATTAGGGACGTTCTTGTTTGACTAGTCGTTTAAGAACGTCCCCAACAACTAAACAATAGAAACGCCGCATTACCGTCACCAACAGCGAAAACGTCTCTAAGCGAGCAAGGTGACGTGAAAGAGGAGGGAAGCGTACTTTGGTACGCGACCGACGATTGAACGTCAGATTGCCGCTTAGGGGCGTTTGCAGCGTCGGTAGGTTTCGGCGTTCTACGAACGCCGAAACCTACAAAGCGTCGGCGCAGCGCTTACAGATATGCGCATGGCCGTTGTACTCGCCGACGGTGGTGCGGTAGTTCCAGCAACGGTCGCAGCACTCGCCATCGGCAGCCTCGATAGCAACGGAAAGCTCCTCGCCCTGGGTCAGCTCAACATCGGAGACGATGTAGAACTCGGCCAGATCGACAGCCTTGTCACCGGTCAGCAGCGCGTACATCTCGGCGGGAACGACCGCCTTGACGCGGACCTGCTGGCTCTTAGTGAAAGTGCCGGCGGAGCGAGCATCCTCAAGGGCCTTGGTCACGGCGCTACGGAGCTCGAGCGAAGCCTCGAGCACGCCCTCAAACTCATTGGCCTCGTCGACCGTGATAGGCGACTTGTACCAATCGAGCAGCGCGGCGTACTTCTGGTGATCGACGCAGCCGGCGGGCGCATAGGCCATGGCCTCGTCGACCGTATAGGACAGGATCGGCTGCAGGTCGCGCATGAGCATCGAGAAGAGCTCGGCCAGCACGGTCTGGGCGCTGCGACGCTCGAGCGAGCCGGGCTTCTCGCAGTACAGACGGTCCTTCAGGGCATCGAGGTACACGTTGGAAAGCTCGGTAACCACGAAGTCGTAGAGCGCACGGTAGGCGCGCGGGAACTCGTAGCTGGCGTAGGCATCGTCGACCTCGGCCTGAACCTGGGTCAGGCGGGCAACCATGAGCTTGTCGAGCGGCAGCAGGTCGGCAAAGGCGACGCCGTCGGTCTCGGGCTCAAACTGGCCCTCGAGCTCGGAGAGCAGGAAGCGCAGCGTGTTGCGGAAACGACGGTAGGCATCGGACGTACGGGCAAGGATCTCGTGGTCGATGGACACGTCGGAGCTGGTGTCGACGGAGGCAACCCACAGGCGGATGATGTCGGCGCCCATCTCGTCGCAGACCTTGTTGGGGTCGATGACGTTGCCGAGCGACTTGGACATCTTGCGGCCCTGGCCATCAAGCGTGAAGCCCTGCGAGACGACTGCCTTGTACGGAGCGTGACCGTTGGCACCCACCGAGGTAAGCAGCGAGCTCTGGAACCAACCGCGGTGCTGGTCGGAGCCCTCGAGATACACATCCGCCGGATACTCCAGCTCGGGACGGTACTCACAGACGGCCTTCCAAGACACGCCAGAATCCCACCACACGTCGAGGATGTCCTTATCGGCCTTGAGGTGATGGCCGCCGCACTTGGGGCAGACGCAGGCCTCGCCTAGGTAGCTCTCGGGAGCGTCGGTAAACCAAGCGTCGGAGCCCTTCTCGTGGAAGAGCTTGATGACGGCGTCGAGCGTGGCGTCGTTCATGACCTTCTCGCCGCAGTCGGCGCAAGTGTAGCTGGGGATGGGCACGCCCCAGTTGCGCTGACGGCTGATGCACCAGTCGGGACGCTGCTCGACCATGGCGCCGATGCGGTTGGCGGCGTGAGCCGGATACCACTTGACGTTCTCGCGGACCTCTTTGCCAGCCTGCTCGCGCAAACCGGTCTTGTCCATCGAGACAAACCACTGGTCGGTAGCACGGAAGAGCACCGGGTGCTTGCAGCGCCAGCAGTGCGGATAGCTGTGCGTGATCTTCTTCTCGAGGACCAGGGTGCCGCGCTCGCGCAGGAACTCGATGATGTGCGGGTTGGCCTCGTCGGTATCCATACCGCTGAAGGGGCCACCGGTGCCAAACTCCTCGCCGGTATAGAACTTGCCGTCGTCATCGACCGGCATGCAGATGTCGGTGATGCCCTCCTTGAGGCAGGCAAAGTAGTCGTCGACGCCGTGGCCGGGCGAGTTGTGGACGATACCGGTACCGTCATCGACACCGACGTAATCGGCCAGCAGTGCCACGCCCTCGACACCGTCAAAGATCGGCTGCTTGTAGTGAATGTGGTGGAAGGTCTCGGCGGGAACCACATAGGGCTTGCCGTCGACCATAACCGGGGTGTACTCCCAGCCAAACTCCTCGCAGCACTTGGGAGCCAGGTCCTCGAGCATGACCTCGGCGCGGCCGTCGTGCTCAACGGCGACGTAGGCGGCACCGGGCTTGAGGGAAACTGCCTGGTCGGAGGGGATGGTCCACGGCGTGGTCGTCCAGATGATGAAGTCGACCGGGCCGTCGAAGTTCTCGAGACCGGCGGGCTTGGAGGTCATCTCGAAGCGCACGAAGATGGAGGGGCTCGTCTCGTCGGAGTACTCAATCTCGGCCTCGGCGAGCGCGGTGTGGCAGTGCTTGCACCAGTGAACGGGCTTGTGACCACGATAGATCATGCCCTTGTCGAACATGGCCTTGAAGACCTCGATGTCGGCGGCGTCATGCTGGTGATAGAGCGTCAGATACGGGTTGTCCCAGTCGCCAAGCACGCCAAGGCGACGGAAGCCGGCCTTCTGCAACTCGATGTTCTCGACAGCGAACTTATTGCAAAGCTCGCGGATCTTAGCCGTGGAGGTCTGGTTGAACTTCTCGGTGCCGAGCTTCTCCTCGACCTTGTGCTCAATCGGCTGACCGTGGCAGTCCCAACCGGGGACATAGGGAACTTCGCAGCCCTGCATCATCCAGTAACGGTTGATCATGTCCTTGGAGATCTTGTTCATGGCGTGGCCGATGTGGATCGGGCCGTTGGCGTACGGAGGACCGTCGTGCAGCACGAACTTCTTGTGACCCTCGTTCTTCTTTAGAACTTGCTCGTAGACCTTGTTGTTCTGCCAGTCCTTGAGTCGCTTGGGCTCGGACTTGGAAAGACCGGCACGCATGGGAAATCCGGTTTTGGGCAGATTCATCGTCTGCTTGTACTCGTTTGCCACGGTACCCCTTTCTTGTCATGGGCGCGCACGCCCTCTGGGCACCAAAAAAGCGCCCGTCCCTACAAGCTGGGACGAAGCGCCACAAAAAGGGCAGTCTGCCCGTAAAAGCTCTTCGCTTAACCACCCAGCTTAGATGCCCTCACCCGCGTCGCCGCGCGCTCGCATCCGTTACTCGGCTGGCCTGTATCGACGACCATCTCGGCGATGTCTACTAAGACGAACCTGCGCGGCACGTCCGTTGGGACCGCAGCTCCGGGGTGATTTTCATCGGTCGCATGCACGGGTTCTCAGCGCTCCCCGCTCTCTGTAGCATGCGGACGGCCGACTACTCGTCCCCATCAACGCTTATGCGGAGTATCCTAGCACGTTCCGCGCAGGCGAAAAACCCTCAACACTGGTTTTATACGTTCGAAATTTCTCGCGGCTGTGGACCTTCTCTTGGAGCAAAATACCTGAAAGCACTTTATCGAACGAAAGAAGGTTGCTATGCGCACGATTGGAATGAGCGACTACACCGTTGGCGAGGATTGCTTTGACGAGCTGCCCGGCGCGCTGGCCGAGTACGGCGCGAAGAAGGTCGCGATCATCGGTGGTAAGCGGGCACTGGCCGCAGCACTTCCCGGTATCGAAGCTGCGCTGGCGGGTACCGACGTCGAAATTCTGGAGACGCGCGTCTACGGCACCAACAGTACGCGCGCAAATATCGCCAAGGTCGTAAACTCCCCCGCCTGCCAGGAAGCTGACGTGCTTATCGCATGCGGCGGCGGCAAGGCGCTCGACACCGTGAAGACCGCAGCTATCGAGCTCAAGAAGATCGTCTTTACGGTCCCGACGATCTGTTCCAACTGCTCCGCCGCGACCGCCATTGCCGTCGTGTACAACGACGACGGCTCGCTCGAGGGCTATTCGTACCCCAACCGACCGGCGCACATCTTCATCAACCCCAAGATCATCGCCGAGGCACCGGCAGAGTATTTCTGGGCCGGCGTAGGCGATGCCCTGTCTAAGCAGCCCGAGGTCGAGTACGCCACGAGCGCCGGCAATTTGGAGCACACGGCAGGCCTTGGCTTGGCACTCGCCCACACCTGTTCCGAGCCGCTGTTTACCTATGGCGTCCAGGGTCTTGAGGACGTGCGCCAGGACCTGTCGAGCGAGGCCGTCAAGCAGATCGCGCTCGATATCGTGGTCAACACGGGCTATGTCTCGAACCTGACCAACCAGAACGATTACTACTACAACTCGAGCGTGGCGCACGCGTTCTACAATGCCACCTGCAGCATTCCGCGTGAGGGCACCTACCTGCACGGCGAGGTCGTGAGCCTGGGCGTGCTCGTGTTGTTCGCCTACACGGGCGACACCGAGAACCTTGAGCGCTACGCCACCTTTAACAAGCAGATGGGGCTGCCCGTGACGCTTGAGCAGGTCGGCCTTACCGAGGCCGACATTCCGGCGCTGTGTGAGTATGCCCACGCCACCAACGAGTGGAAGCAGGGAAACCCCGAGCCCTTCACCGACGAAAAATTCGCCGCCGCCATCAAGGCCGCCGACGCCTACGGCCACACCCTCCTCGCCTAACCTACCAAAAAGGGACAGGATTATTTTGGCAGGTTTTATATGGGCAAACGCCATTGAACATCTGTTGAAATAGTTTAGCTTGCCAGTAAAGGGGGCGACCATCTACTCGATGGCCTCCCCCTTTCATTTGCTATTCCAACATACTGGGGTCAAATTCGCTGGCCGGAATCACGCGGTACCCGTGACGCAGCAGCAGGTCGACGAAAACACCGTTACCCGCGGTGAGCGTACCGCTAAAGGTGCCGTCGTAGATGTGACCCGCACCGCACGAGGGGCTGCGGTCCTGAAGGATGCACGCGACTATCTCTTCCGGTCCGCCCGCCTGCTCACACATATCGAGCGCACGTTGGGCACCCAGGCGAAACTCACGATCGACCGAGGCGCCCTCGCAGGTACGAACCTCGCCGTTCACAATCTCGGACGGCTTGCGCGGTGTGGGCAGACCGCCAAAGACCTCAGGGCACACCAACAGGACCTCGGCCCCTGTGCGTTCGCACGCTTCGACCAGCTCGCGATGGTAGTTATCGAGCCCGTTATACTTGCAGCTCTCGCCCATCAAGCAGGCGCTCACCACGATCTTCATACATATCCCTCCCACGTAAAACGCCCCATTTGAGATAGAGACTCAAATGGGGCGTTCAACAATGTGCAACCAGCCTTACTGCTGCTTTGGCATCAGCGGATTCTCGCGCGTGAGGAGATTCATAAACTCCTCGCCCGTGATCGTCTCCTTCTTGTACAGGTAACGAGCCAGCTCGTGGAGCTTGAACTTGTTCTCCTTCAGGATCTGCAGAGCGCGGTCGTGCGCATCCTCGATCAGCTTGGCGACAATCGCGTCCACGCGCTCGGCCGTACCGGGAGCGCAGGTGAGCGACGTGTCCTGGTTGAGGTACGCATTCTGCACGGTACCGAGCGCCATCATGCCAAACTCGTCGGACATACCAAAGCGCGTCACCATGTTGCGGGCGAGCTTGGTGGCCTGTTCGATATCGTTGGCGGCACCGGTCGTCATCTCGCCAAAGATGAGTTCCTCGGCCGCGCGACCACCGCAGTAGACGGCAAGCTTGTCCAAGACCTCCTGGCGTGTCGTCAGGAAGCGCTCGTCCTCCTCGACCTGCATGGTATAGCCAAGAGCACCGCTCGTGCGCGGCACGATGGTGATCTTGGTAACCGGCGCGGAACCCTTTTGGCGGGCAGCGACGATGGCATGGCCGATCTCGTGGTAGGAAACGACCTGCTTCTCGTGGTCGGACAGCACCGTGGACTTACGCTGCTGACCCGCGATGACAACCTCCACCGACTCCTCAAAATCGTCCTGCGTGGCGCGCTTGCGGCCCTCGCGGACAGCACGCAGGGCGCCCTCGTTGATGATATTGGCCAGGTCGGCGCCCGAGGCACCGGGCGTGGCGCGGGCAATCGCGGTCAGATCGATCGGCGGCTCGGTCTTCACACTCTTGGCGTGGAGCTCGAGGATGTTCTTACGGCCGGTCAGATCGGGCAACTCGACGGGGATGCGGCGGTCAAAACGACCGGGGCGCAACAGGGCCGGATCAAGGCTGTCGGGACGGTTGGTAGCAGCGAGAACGACAATACCCTTGTGGTTATCGAAGCCGTCCATCTCGGTCAGCAACTGGTTGAGCGTCTGCTCACGCTCATCGTTGCCGCTAAAGCCACCGCCATCGCGCTTCTTGCCGATGGTATCGATCTCGTCGATGAACACGATACACGGGGCCTTTTCCTTGGCCTGCTTAAACAGATCGCGCACCTTGGCGGCGCCGCGGCCGACGAACATCTCAACAAACTCAGAACCCGAAATACTAAAGAACGGCACGCCCGCCTCGCCGGCAACGGCCTTGGCAAGCAGGGTCTTACCGGTACCCGGAGGGCCGACAAGAAGAGCACCGCGCGGCAGCTTGGCGCCGATTTCCTCGTAGCGCTGCGGCTTCTCCAGAAAGTCGACGACCTCCTTGAGGGACTCCTTGGCCTCTTCCTGGCCGGCGACATCCTTAAAGGTCACGCCCACGTCCTTGGAGGCGATCACGCGCGCGCCGGACTTACCCAGTCCGCCGCCGCCAAAACCACCGCCGCCAAAGTTCATCGACGGACCGTCATCGCCCATGGCCTTCTTCATGCGGCGGTTGAGCCACCAGCCGATCAGGAAGAAGATGGCTATGGGAAGAATGAGGGTGAGCAGGTAGTAGGTCATCAGACCCGAGTTCTTATCGGGAACGACCGACTCAAGCGAGGCGCCAGATTCAAGCACGCGATCGGTAAAGCCCGCGTCATTCGGCACACCGGTCGTCTTGTAGGCGATGTTCTCGTCCTCGCCCTTCTTGGTGTAATAAATCGTGTAATCGTCCGTGTTGTACTCGACCTTGTCGACACTCTTCTTATCGAGCGCTTTGACAAACGTCGAGTAATCGGTCTTCGTAATCTGCTGCGTGTGACCGATGTTGGGGAACAGTACGGTCGAGAGCACGAGGTAGACGACGAAGGCGATGAGCACGTAGAGGATCATATTCCGTCTACGTTTGTGGTCATCCATCTCCATCTGCTTGAACTCCATCTACTGGGGTTGATAATGTTTTCTAGAATACCCAACCCGGACGGCGATAAACCGACGCCGGGCACGAAAGGACAGAGATGGCATCACTGGAAGTCGGCAAGGTTCAAATCTATACGGGCGACGGCAAGGGCAAGACGACGGCTGCGCTGGGCCTCGCGCTGCGCGCCACGGGCTATGGACTTAACGTGCTCATGCTTCAGTTTGCCAAGAAGCTGCACTGTGCCGAACATGACGCAGCACCTCGATTGGGGCTACGCATCGTACAAGCCGACCGCGACACGCCCGAAGCCTGTGCCGCACAGATCATGGAGCTGGCGCGCGAGCAGATTAGCCAGGTCGACGTGCTGATCTTGGATGAGCTGGGAGAAGCCATGCGACGGGGCTTTGTGACGCGCGAAGATGTCGAAGCGTTAATCGCAATGAAGCCCGCCACCACGGAGCTCGTGCTCACCGGCCGTGGCTTGCTGCCCCTCGCCGACCTTGCCGACCTAGTAACCGAAATGCGCCCCGTCAAACACTACTTCGACGAAGGCCTCCTAGCCCGCCAAGGCATCGAATACTAGCCATTGCGGACGTCCCCAATGGCTAGGCAGTGGCGCGGCCGAGCCAGTTGCCGCTGTGGTGGTAGATGGTGAACATTATGGCGGTGATGAGCCAGGTTACGGGGTAGACCAGCAGCAGGTGCTCAAGCGACGGATCGAACGGCATAATCGCAAACACCCAGATCACCCTGAGCACGACGGTGCCAAAAATCGTGAGCAGCATGGGCTGCAAGCTCACGCCGGCGCCGCGGATGGAACCCGAGGCGTTCTCGATAATCGAGAAAATCGCATAGAACGGCGCAATGAAATGGAGGATGGTCGTGGTGTACGCCGAAATCGAAGCATCGTCGACAAACAGGCGCGACAACGGACCCGAGAACACCAGCAGCACGGCAGACAGGCCACCAATGAGCATAAACGACAGCACGAGCGACGTATGGTAGCCCTTTCGCATGCGCTCGTAGTTGCGCGCGCCAAAGTTCTGTGCCGAGAACGTGGTAATCGACACGCCAAGCGCCTCGGTAACCATCCAGACAATGCCATCCAGGCGGCCCGAAAGACCCCAAGCCGTGGTGACATCGGCACCAAACGAGTTGACCGACACCTGAATCAAAACGTTGGAAATCGAATACGCAGCAGACTGAAAGCCAAGCGGCAGACCACACGAAATCATGCTCTTACAAATACCAGGATCAATGCCGAGTTTGGACAGTGAAAGCCGCCACGCACCCGGTGCGTGCATCATGCGAATCACGATCATCGTGGCATTGGAGCAAATGGTCAGCGCCACCGCGATGCCGCAGCCCAGAGCCTCCATATGAAGTACGGCAACGAAGATGACATCCAGCACCGCATTAACAAGGCAGCCGGAAGCGATGATCACAGCGGGCCCGCGCGTGTCGCCCACGGCGCGCAGCAATGCCGTTCCCATATTGAGCAGCAGCGCCGCAACCATGGCGGCAAAATAGCAACGGGCATAGGCCACGCCCTCGGCCAATAGTTCATGCGGCGTATTCATAAGCACCAGCATGGGCTCAACGAACACTATGCCAAGAATCGAGAAAGCGATACCGCCCACCAGCGCGAGCGTCATGGCCGTGTGGACCGATCGGCTCAGGCGCTCGTCATCGTGCTGGCCAAAAAACTGACCGGTAATAACGGCACAGCCAGCACCCACACCGACGCAAAAACCAATGCAGAGCTCGGTGAGCACCATCGTGGCCTGAATGCCACCCAGCGCGAGCTTGCCGCCAAACTGACCGACGATATAGGTACCGATAAGCGTGTAGGCCTGCTGAAAAAACGAACTAAAAAAGATGGGAACGCACAGAGAAAGCAGCTGCTGCCAAATAACACCCTGCGTTACATCGATAGCCGTAGATTTCTTAGCCACACGCCCTCCCCACTAGCGTACGTCATACAACAAAACGGCAATTTAAGACCAAAGCCAATACCAGCTTAGCACCGACCGATATCGGCCGAAACGCCCCAAACCAGAGCCCGGTGCGAAATATCTGCCTAGTGATACAGCCCCGGCTGGTAGTGGTACTCGTTGCTCACATGCGGGCACAGCTGCCAAAAGGCGACAGCACTTGCCGCGGCCACGTTAAGCGAATCGACCCCGTGCGCCATCGGAATGCGCACGGCTCGGTCACAGCCCGAGATGGTCTTGGCGCCCAGGCCGGCACCCTCGGTGCCCATAAAGATTGCCAGGCGGTCAATCTCCTGCAGCGCGGGATCGTCCAATGACACCGAATCATCCGTCAACGCCATTGCGGCACACGAAAAGCCGGCATCGTGCAGCGCCGCCAGCCCATCATGCGGCCATACGCGCGCCTCGCTGCCAATGCGTGTCCAGGGCACCTGGAACACGGTGCCCATGCTCACGCGAGCCGAGCGACGATACAGTGGATCGCAGCACGTAGGGCTCACCAGAATGCCGTCGACATTGAGTGCGGCGGCCGAGCGGAAAATCGCGCCGACGTTGGTGTGGTCGACAATACCCTCGAGCACGCACACGCGCACCGGGCGCTCTCCCGCCGCCTCGACGACGCCGCCCAAGAACTCGGTTACCGGAATCTGGCGTGGACGACGGAATGCCGCGAGCGCACCGCGCGTCACATTGAAGCCCGTCAGCTGCTCCATAAGCTCCATCGAGGCCACGAACACGGGAACCGGGCCCGCACCTTCGCGTACCGCCAGGCGCTCAAACAGCGGTATCATCTGGTCGAGCCAGCGTTCGCCCAAAAGAAAGCTCACCGGCTCGTATCCGGCGCGCACCGCGCGCTCGATAACCTTGGCACTCTCGGCGATAAAGATGCCCTTTTGCGGCTCCAGCACGCAGCGAAGCTCGCGCTCGGTCAGTCGCACGTAGGCATCGAGCCGCTCGTCCTCGAGCGAATCGATTCGCAGCACCTCAACGGCATCAGTCATAGCAGCCAGCCCGCACCCTTCTTTACAGCACCTATACAAATATCGGGGCAACGCCATGCGCCGCCCCGCCACTCATTCCAACCCGATAATACCGAAGCGATAATCGGGTTTACGCATCAACGCGACGATACGTCGCGAACTCATATTTGAGGCCCTCATCGCCCTCTCCGGCAGCGACAACCGCCGATTCGCTGGCCCGCGCAATCTCCCAAGCGGGATCGGCATCCAGATCGGGAAAGCACGTATCCACGTCATGCACGCAATGGTTATGCGTAACCTCGGCCTCGACGCAATACGGCAAAAACTGTCGATATACCTCGCCGCCGCCAATCACCCACGCAACGCGTTCATCAGCTACCGCGGCGAGCGCTTCGTCGATGCTATGCACCACGTCGACGCCCTCGGCAGCAAAGCTCTCGTCGCGCGTGAGCACAATGTTGCGGCGATTCTTAAGCGGACGCCCGCCGGGAAAACTCAGCAGCGTCTTGCGTCCCATAATGACCGGACAGCCTTTGGTGCACGCCACAAAATGGAGCATGTCGGCACGGTTGGACACGACCATGTCACCCTCGCACCCAATACCCCAGTCATCGCACACGGCGACAATGGCAGAAAGCTTACACGTCATGCGCGTCACCTACACCGCAATGGGGATGTTCTTGACCTGCGGGCCGTGCTCATAGCCCTCGACGATCAGATCATCGGTCGTAAACGCGTAGAAATCATGCACATCGGGGTTGAGCGTTACCTTGGGAGCCGCAAACTGCGGACGCTCGATAAGTTCGCGGATGATATCGACATGACGGTCGTAAATGTGGGCATCGGCAATCACGTGCAGCAGCTCGCCAGCGATCATATCGACCGACTGCGCAACCATCATCAGCAAAATGGCGTACTGGCACACATTCCAGTTGTTCGCGGCCAAAATGTCCTGGCTACGCTGGTTGAGAATCATGTTGAGCGTCGGCTTGTCATCCTGCGGGCGCTGCGTCACGTTATACATCACGCTGTAGGCGCACGGATACAGGTGCATCTCGGACAGATCGCTAAACACATAGGTGTTCGTCATAATGCGGCGGCTGTACGGCGTGTGCTTAAGGTCGTACAGCACGCGGTCCATCTGGTCAAAGTCACCCTCGGCATAATGGCTTTTCTGGCCAATCTGATACCCGTAGGCCTTGCCGATGGAACCGGTCTCGTCGGCCCACTCATCCCAGATATGGCTGTTGAGGTCATGCACGTTATTGGACTTCTTCTGATAGATCCATAGGATCTCGTCCATGGCAGATTTGAGGGCCGTACGACGCAGGGTAAGAGCCGGAAACTCCTCACGCAGGTCGTAGCGGGCCGTGACACCAAAGTTTTTAATGGTATAGGCAGGGGTGCCATCCTCCCACACCGGGCGGACCTTTTGGCCCTCGGTGGTGGTGCCATGGTCCAGAATATCGCGGCACATGGTTACAAACTGTTGATCAGCTTTGCTCATTGACCCTCCTGTCAGTCGCCTACAAGCGAGATTCATTGTAGCCCAGGCGCACGCGGCCCCACAGCCCAAACACAAGCCGTCATTTTCTGACATATGCCAGAAATTCCTTGCGCAAATCTACAGTTTCGTTATTCTATTGTTGACATATGTCAGATAAGGAGGGTGCATGGCAGGAAGACGCGAGAAACTGCGCCGCGTCGGGATCATCCCCGAATACCGCGGCTTTACCCCCGATGGCCTGGCGAGCGGAGACGCCATCGACATGACGATCGACGAACTCGAGGTGCTGCGCCTGTGCGACCTGGAAGGCCTTAACCAAGAGGCAGTCGCACAGCAGATGGGCATCGCGCGCGCCACGGTGGCGGCAATCTGCAGCCGTGCGCATCGCAAGGTAGCAAATGCGCTGGTCAACGGACGAGCGCTCATCATCGAGGGCGGCAATATCGCGTACTCCCCCATCACCACAGCGACGGCCGCATGGCCAGCAAAGGAGGTCGACACCATGAGGGTGGCAACCACGTACGACAACGGCAACATCTTTATGCACTTTGGCCGCAGCGAGCAGTTCAAGATCTACGACATTCAGGACGGCAAGGTGCTCAACGAGCAGGTCGTGGGCACCGGCGGCACCGGCCACGGTGCCCTGGCGGGCCTGCTCGCCAACGGCGGTGTGGACACGCTCATCTGCGGCGGCATCGGCGGTGGCGCCATCAACGCGCTTGCCCAAGCCGGCATCACGGTATACGCAGGTGCCCAGGGCAGCTGCGACGCTTGCGTCGAAGCCCTTATTGCCGGCACGCTCGCACAGAACGGCGAGGCCACATGCGGCTGCCACGGCCATGACCACGGCCACGCCCACGAACACGGCGAGTCCTGCAGCTGCCACGACCATCACGAGCACGAGGGCCACGAGGGCTGTGGCTGCCACTAACGGCACGACACCGCGAGCTCGGGGCGCGACGCCGAACGCAACTCAACAATCAAAGCCAACAACAAAGGCCACCCGGCAGCTTCCGAGTGGCCTTTGCCATATCAAGCTGAAATTACAGCCCTATTTCTTATTGCGCATCTGCGCTTCCATCTGGCGCAGCAGGTCCATATCGGACTTGGGACTGCCCGTACCCAGGCCGCCCATGCCGCCCAGACCCATAGCGTCCAGGCCAGGGATATTGGGCATGCGCATCTTCTTGCCCTTCTTTCCCTTTTTGCCCTTCTTGCCGCCGGCCTGTGCCTGATTGGCCATCGTGCGCATGCGGCCCATCATCTTATTCATCTCGCCCCACTGCTTCATAAGGCTGTTTACCTCAGTGGGGGTCACACCGGCGCCCTTGGCGATACGCGCGCGGCGCTGACCGTTGATTATGGAGGGACGCAGGCGCTCCTCCTTGGTCATCGACATGATGATGGCCTCGTTCTTATCGAAGATGCCCTCGTCCAGGTTGCCGCCCATCTGGTTGAGCGCACGCTGACCACCGGGGAGCATGCCCAGGATACCCTTCATGCCGCCCATCTTCTTGACGGCTTTCATCTGGTCGAGCATATCGTTCATGGTAAAGCCCTCGCGCAGCATACGCTCGGCAGCCTCGAGCTGCTCTGCATCGGCTGCCTCCTGGGCCTTCTCGATGATGCCGACGACGTCGCCCATGCCCAAAATGCGCTTGGCCATGCGATCGGGATAGAACGGCTCCAGCGAATCGGGCTTCTCACCCATGCTCACAAACTTGATGGGCTTGCCAGTCACCTGACGCACCGAAAGTGCGCCACCGCCACGGGCGTCACCGTCGAGCTTGGAGATAATCACACCGTCAAAGTCGGTGCGATCGGCGAAGGTCGAGACGACGTTGACGATATCCTGGCCGGTCATGGCATCGACGACCATCAGCACCTGATCGGGCTTGACGGCCTTCTTGATGTCGACGGCCTCCTGCATCATCTGCTCGTCGATCTGAAGACGACCGGCGGTATCGACGATGACCACGTCACGCAGGTGGTCGACGGCCTCCTGAATGGCGCCCTTGGCAATGTCGACCGGGTGCGCGCCGTCGCCGCGGAAGACCGGCACACCGATCTCGCCACCGAGCGTGGCCAGCTGGTCGGCAGCGGCGGGGCGGTAGACGTCGCACGCGGCGAGCAGCGACGAGCGGCCCTGCTTCTTGAGCAGGTAGGCAAGCTTTACGGCAGCCGTGGTCTTACCGGAGCCCTGCAGGCCCACGAGCATGATGACATTGGGGATGCGGTTGCTAAAGACGAGCTTGCTCTCGGTGGAGCCGAGCATTTCGGTGAGCTCGTCGAGCACGATCTTGACGACGTTTTGCGCCGGCGACAGCGACTCCATGACCTCGGCGGTCATGCAGCGCTCCTTGGTCTTGGCGACAAACTCCTTAACGACCTTAAAGTTGACGTCGGCCTCGAGCAGCGCCATGCGGATGTCGCGCATGGCAGAAGTAATATCGGCCTCGGTCAGCTTACCCTTGCCGCGCAGGCGGTCAAATGTGTCGTTGAGGCGATCGCTCAGGGAATCAAACACTGGTTACTCCTTAGTTGGACTCGCCCACCAGGGCGCGGCAGAAATCTTTGGCGTTAAACTCCTGCAGGTCATCGACCTGCTCGCCCACGCCGATGCGTAGGATCGGGAGCTTGAGCTTCTCGGCCACGGCCATGGCGATACCGCCCTTAGCCGTGCCGTCGAGCTTAGTCATGATAATACCGTCCAGGCCCAGCGCCTCGTTAAACTCGAGCGCCTGGTTCAGACCGTTCTGACCAGTGGCGGCATCGATCACAAGCACGACCGAGACCGGCATGGGACCGGCGGCCATATTGGCGGCGCGCTTACGAGTCACATTGACCACCTTAGCGAGCTCGCGCATGAGCTCGGGGCTCGTGTGCAGACGACCGGCGGTATCAATGAGCACCAGGTCGCTGCCGCGCTTATCGGCCTCGTCGAGCACGTCATAGCACACGCTCGCCGGATCGGAACCGCGGTCACGCTTGATAACCGGTACGCCGGCACGCTGACCCCACACATCGAGCTGCTCGATAGCGGCGGCGCGGAAGGTGTCGGCCGAACCGATGACCACGTTCTTGCCGCGGGCGGCCATGGCGCTCGCAATCTTGCCGACCGTGGTGGTCTTGCCGGCGCCGTTAATGCCCACAAACAGCACGCAGCTCGGCGTATCGGAAAACGGGTCGCGCTCAACAGGCACAAAATGACCCTCGAGCTGCTCGGCCAGGGCGCGGCGAAGTTGCGGGGCGGTCTTGAGGTTCTTCTTGGCGGCGGCGTCGCGCAGGTCATCGGAGACCTGAATGGCGACCTCGGCACCCATGTCACCCATGACGAGGGTGTCCTCAAGATCCTCCCAAAAATCCTCGTCGACCTCGCCGCCAAAGTAGAAGACCTCGTTGAGGGCCTCGCGGCTGCGCTCAAGTCCGCGCGAGAGAGCATCGAAGAATCCCATTATGCATTCACGACCTTTCCGGTTTCGCGATCGAGTTTTTGCGAGACGACGCGACTGACGCCGTCGGCTTGCATCGAGACGCCATAGAGAACGTCAGCATCCTCCATAGTACGGCGCTGATGCGAGATTACCAAGAGCTGCGTATCGGAACGCAGCACATCGAGAGCACCGATGAGCTTGGACAGGTTGGCGTCGTCGAGCGCCGCCTCGACCTCGTCCAGCACATAGAACGGCACCGTACGCGTGCGATACACGGCAAAGAGCAGGGCGAGCGCCGTCAGGCTCTTCTCGCCGCCCGACATGAGCATCATCTTGGTGATGCGTTTGCCGCGCGGCTGCGCCACGACCTCAATGCCCGTCTCGGCCGGATGCTCGGGATCGGTCATCTCAAGGTGAGCCTGACCGCCTGGGAAGAGCATGGCGAAGATCTCGCGGAAGTTCGCGTCGACCTTCTCAAACGTCACCAGGAACGCCTTGCGCATCTTGCGGTCGATCGCCACGGTGATCTTGGTGAGCGCCTTGCGCGCGCTCTCCAGATCGGCCAGTTGCTCCTCGATGTAGTCGGCGCGGCGCTTGAGCTGCTCGTACTCCTCCATGGCGACCTGGTTCACAGGGCCCAGGTTGTTGATCTGGCGCACGAGTTGGTTAAGCTCACGCTCGGCGGCGTCGCGATCGGTGGGCGCCGGCAACATGAGCGCTTCCTCGAGCACCGTGGTACCGTCGGCGGTGATGGCCTTGATGGCAGCCTCGACCTGCACCTCGAGCTTGCCGCGTGCGACCTTGAACTCGTTTTGCGTCGCGGTGGCGGCATCGACCCGCTCCTTGGCGCGGGCGACCTCGGTCTTGGCGTCCTCGATGGTCTTCTTCAGTGAAGCCGAGTCCGCCTCCTCGAGCGAAGCCTGGTCACGCAGACGCGCAGCCCAGTCCGAGGCGCGCTCCAACAGGGCAGAATAGCGCTCGTGCATAGGATCGACGCGAAGGCGCAGCAGCTCGAGCGAGCGCGAAGCCTGACGCGTCCCGCGGATACGACGGTCGATACCCTCCAGACGATGCTCAAGATCGGGCACGCGGCCCTTCAGCGAACGCAGGCGCTCACTCGTCTGAGCCAGGCGCACCTTTGCATCGGCAAGCTTTCCGGCGGCCTCGGAATCGTCGCGACGCACGCGATCGAGCTCGTCGTTGGCCTCGGCAATCTGCAAGCCTAAGTCGCTCGCCTGCGCACGGGCCTCGTCACGCGAACGAGTGAGCTCGTCCACGCGCGGACGTGCGGCACGAACGGCCTCGGCAGCCTGCTCGCGGCGCTTGGAAATACGCACGCGCTCGACATCGGCGTTGTTGGCACTCTGCTCCAGGCGGCCGATCTCGGACAGCAGGGAGCGACGCTCGCCCTCAAGGCGGGCAATCTCGCCGGCAGCATCGCCCTCGGCAGCACGGGCCTCCTCAACGGCCGCATTGGCCTCGACGACCTGATCAGAAACATACTCAAACGCGGCAGCAAGATCGGGCTCCAGGCCTTCCAGCTCGCGGATACGACGCTTGCGCTCCAGGGCGCCCGAAGCCTCACCGGCATCAAGCCCCACGCGAACCAGGCCGCCGCAGGCAACGCGTACGCCATCGGGAGTCACATAGGTCACGCCATCAACGACCGGCGCGGACAGCGCGGCAGCCAAGTCATCGACCACGTAATAGTCGCCGAGCAATGCCTCGACGACCGGACCGTAGCCCGCACGCACGGACAGACGATCAACAAGACGGGTACCGGCGGCACCCTCGGCGACCGCAGAGCCACTCACGCTGCGCGCCACCAGCAGCGCCTCGCCCGAGGCCTTCTTCTGGTCCAGCGCAGCGCGACCGGCGCGCTCAAGTGCGGCAGCGTTATCGAACAACAGGGCATCGATATCGCCGGCGAGCAGCTGCTCAACCAGGCCCTCAAGCTCACGAGGTGCCTCGAGCACATCGCCCAGACGACCCGAGACATCGTCGCCCAGCGCGCCCACCAGACGGCTAACGAGCGGCGAGCTGTCGGCCATGCGAGCATCGAGCTTCTTTTGGCTCGCGAGCTCCGAGCGCACCTCGGACAGCTTGTTGCGCGCCTCGCTCTCGCGGGCACGCAGGTCCTTGAGGGCAGCGCGTGCCGTCTCGGTGGCCTCGCGCGCATCGCACTGGGCTTGACGAGCCTGGTCGAGCGCGCCTTCGAGCTCCTCAGCACGGTTGCGGCGGCTATCAAGCGATGCCGTGACCTCCTCGAGCTGCTCATCGATCTGCTCCAGGCGCGAGGCATACATGTTGTCCTCGACCTCGGCATTGGAAAGCGAATCCTTTACCTTGGCAAGCTCAAGCGCAGCATTATCGGCAACGCGCTGTACATCGCGCTGCTCGCGCGTGAGCTGCGAAATCTGCGCATCGAGCGCAACGCGACGCTCGTGGAGCTCGGCGGCGGCAGGACCAGCGGCGTCAACGTCCTCCTGGGCCTGCATATGCGCGCCGGTCACTTCCTCGAGCTGAGCACGTGCGTCCTCGAGCTCCTCGACCACGCGACGGCGCTGATGCTCGGAGCTCGAGATCTGGCCGCGCATGTCGGACAGGCGCGACACCATGTTGTGGCCCTTTTCCTCGAGCAGGCGCATGTCGGAGTTAATGCGGCCGACAACGTCTTGCATATGACGGCGCTGCTCGCCCAAATCGCCCACAAACAGGCCCTTTTCCTCGAGCATAACTTGGAGCTTCTCGAGCTCGCGCTCTTTCTCGCCCAGGCGGTATTGCGCAAGCTCAAGCTCGGCGGCGCCCTCCTTAGAGCGGCTCTCCAGGTCGTTCCACTGCGATTGCAGCGAACGCAGCTCGTCGACGGCCAGCATCTGCGTAAGCTCGTTCGCGCGCGAGGACAGTTCTTTGTACTTGCGCGCGCGATCGACCTGACGCTCCAGCGGCCGCAGCTGACGGGCAATCTCCTTATTGATATCGCGGGCACGGGTCAGGTGCTCGTCCATCGACTTGATCTTTTTAAGCGCACGTTCCTTGCGACGCTTGTGTTTGGAGATGCCGGCGGCCTCCTCAATGAGGGCACGGCGCTCCTCGGGGCGGCTCTGCAAAATGGCATCGAGCTTGCCCTGGCTGATGATGGAATGCGTATCTTTGCCCAGTCCCGAATCGTGCAGGATATCCTGGATGTCCATCAGGCGGCACGGGCTCGAGTTGATGAGGTACTCGCTTTCGCCCGAGCGATACATACGACGGGTGATGGCGACCTCATCAAAGTCGACGGGCAGCATATGGTCCGAGTTATCGAGCACCAACGTGACCTCGGCAACACCCACCGGCTTGCGCGCCGACGAGCCCGAGAAGATGACGTCCTCCATAGCCTGGCCGCGCAGCTGCTTGGCGCTCTGCTCGCCCAGGACCCACAGAATCGAGTCGGAGATGTTCGATTTTCCCGAGCCATTGGGACCGACGATGACGGTCAGGCCCGGCTCAAACGTCATGTGGGCGCGGTCGGCAAACGACTTGAACCCTTTGAGCGTGAGGGACTTGAGATACACGGTTCCTCGCTTAAACAGGCTTCTTGTTGAGAATCACGCCGTTGGTGGTGTAGCCCATGCGGTCGAGCGCCTCGAGCGCAGCGGCACCCTCGGCCTCCTTCTTGGAGGAACCGGTGCCGCGGCCTTGACGAATACCGTCGATGAGCACCACGGCGGTAAAGGTCGGCGCGTGTGCCGGGCCCTCAGAGCCAACGAGCTTGTACGCCGGAGGCTCGTGGCCGTCGGCCTGCACGCACTCCTGCAAAAACGACTTGGGGTTCGCAGGATGCTCGGCACGCTCGGAGGCCAGGTGCGGCTTAAGCGTGCGGTGGATGAACTCCGCCGCCGCATCCCAGCCGGCATCCAGGTACAGGGCGCCCACGAGCGACTCGTAGACGTTCTCGAGCGCCGAGTGCAGACCGCGCGCGCCCGTGCCGGTCTCGGAGGCACCAAAGATGATGATGTCGTCGATGCCCAGCTCATGGGACACCTCGGACAGCGTGGCGCCCGAGACGAGCGACACCTTCAGGCGCGTAAGCTTGCCCTCGTCAAACTCCGGATAGGACTCAAAGAGCGAGCGGGCAACCACGGCGCCCAAAATGGAATCGCCCAAAAACTCAAGGCGCTCATAACTCGCCGAGACGGGCTGACCTTCCACGGCAGAAGGGTGCGTGAGCGCCGCGCGCAGCAGCACCTTGTTATTGAACTCGTGGCCCAGGATTTCCTGGGCGCGCGCGAGTCGTTGAGATAAAGCCAAGACTTAGGCCTCCTTGGCGTTTTCAATAGCGTCGACAGCGTCGGCGACAGAGTTGAGCGACAGCAGGGTCTCGTCATCGATCTCGAGGTCGAACTCGTCCTCGATGGCCGTCACCAGCTGCAGACGCTCGAGCGAATCGGCATCGAGATCGTCAAAGGTAGTCTCGTCACTAATGTCGGCGACATCGACGCCCAGAACGTCAGCGGCGACTTCGGCGATCTTATCGAAGATTTCGGAGCGGTCCATAGCGCTTCCTCTCGTATTGCGTGAACATCAACGCGCTGGCGCCGCAAGCGGAGCGCCAAGACACGGTTTTGATTCTACCCCACGACGAAGGCCGCGAGGCACATAACAGCGCTCTAACTCGCTCCTACAAAACGATGCCGTCCATAGAGTTGGCGACGTTCTCGACCAGCCCGGCGCGCACGGCCTCCGCCGCGGCGAGCGTACCGTTTTTGACGGCCTCGACCGAGGTGGCACCGTGGCCGATCAGGACCACGCCACGCAGGCCCAGCAGAATCGCGCCACCCTTAGCATCGCCCGAGAGCTTTGCCTTGATCTCGCGCATCTGCTTTTTGATGAGCAGCGCGGCGATCTTGGTGCCGAGCGAAGCCATAAAGGCACCCTTGAGCTCTTGCAGCAAAAACTTAGCGGCGCCCTCGGTTGCCTTGAGCGCGATGTTGCCCGACATGCCATCGGCAACGACGACGTCGAAGTTACCCGAGGTCAGGTCGGTGCCCTCGCAGTTGCCCACAAAGCCGGGAACGGCGGCCTTCATGGCAGGGAAGCACGCCTTGGTAAAGTTGGAGCCCTTCTCATCCTCGGTGCCGTTGCCGAGCAGACCGACGCGGGGATGCTCAATGCCCAAGACGACGCGTGCATAGGCGCTACCCATCTGGGCAAAACGCACCATGTCGTCGACCTCGACATCGGGGTTGGCGCCCATGTCGCACAGGACCGTCAGGCCGCCGGCGCGGTTGGGCAGTGCATTGGTGAGGCACGGACGCACCGGCTGCTTCTTGCCCTCTGCCAAATACCTAAACGGCGTCACGTAGGCGGTGGCAGCAGCGGTCATGGCGCCGGTGGAGCCGGCAGAGAAGAACGCATCCGCGTTACCCTTCTTGATAGCGCGGCAGGCAAGCACGATCGAGGACTTGCGCTTGGTCATCACGGCTCGAATGGGATCGTCATCCATGGCGATGACATCGGGCGCCTCCAAGGCCTCAACGCGAGCGTGAGCCGCGGCAAAGGGGTTCACGATCTCTGCGGGACCGACGGCCAAGACCTCGATATCGGGATCCGCAGCAAGCGCCGCCTCGATACCGTCGAGGACAACCTGAGGTTTCTCGTCTCCGCCCACAACGTCTACACAAACGCGAACGTTACTCATATACATACTCCTTATACAAAAATGGCCGACTCATTGAGCCGGCCATTGTGGTTCCAGTTGGAACGGCATCGCATCCAGAGTATACAGTTACTCGGTAACGATAACCTCGCGGTCCTTGTAGAAACCGCAGCTGGGGCACACGTGATGCGGGAGCTTGACAGCGCCGCAACGGGGGCACGTGGACTGAGCCGCAGCCGAGATCTTCATGTTGGCGGAACGGCGGGTGTGAGTGCGGATACGACCCTGCTTTTGTTTAGGTACGGGCATAGTGACCTTCCTTATGAACTATCCAGTGTGGCGATTACGCGCAAGTAGCGATACTACCACAGTTTTACTCGTCAAGCTTGAGATTCTTCAATGCTGCAAATGGATTTTCCGTGGCAGCGGCCCATTCGGCCTCTGCCTGAGCGGCGCAATCGCATTGCTCGACGTTGAGATTGATGCCGCAGGTGGGGCATAGGCCGCGACAATCGGGCTTGCACAGGACAACGAACGGCGTGTCCATGACGACCGCGTCGTTGATGGGCTCACCCAGATCGACGATGCGATCCTCGCTCAGTAACTCGTAGCCGTCTTCGTAGGCCTCGGGATCCTCGGGCTCGTTAAAGAGATAGAACTCCTCGATCTCGCCTGCGATATCAAACGAGGCGGGCTCCAAGCAGCGGTCGCACTCGCCGGTGGCGTGGGCGCGGACCATGCCCGAGAGCAGAACGCCGGTGCCGGCATTGGTAAAGACCACATCGTAATCAATGCCGTCCTGCAGCTGGTACTCCTTCTCGCCCACCGTATAGGTGGCGACATCGACCTTGCCGGTCAGCGGATACGAGTCTCCGGGAAACTCGAGCTGTTCGGAAAGATCGACGGTAACGCTCGGGAACTCAGCCATTACCACTGACCATTCTGCTGGGCGGCACCCTCGTTGAGCTGCTGACGGCAACGGGTGACGGTGCCGGTCAGGCTCTTGAGGTTCTCCTCGAGGTGCGTAAAGACCTGCTCGGCGTAGTCCTCGGCGGCATAGCGCGTCTCGCGCTCATACTGCTGGGCACGGTCGCGGATATCGTCGGCCTGCTGCTGCGCTAAGCGGACGATCTCTTGCTCACCGGCAATGGTGAGGGCCTGCTGCTGAGCATCGGCGATGATGGAATCGGCCTGAGCGGCGGCGGAAGCCATAAGCTCCTCGCGCTCCTTGAGGATACGGCGGGACTTCTGCCATTCCTCGGGATAGCTCATGCGGATCTCGTCGAGGATGTTAAAGAAGACGTCGGCGTCGATAACCTTCATCTGGGCGTTCTTGCCGAACGGCGTCTTAGCCTCTTCGATGAGCCCCTCGAGCTCGTCGACAAGACTCACGATCCTGTCGCCAGGAAAATTCTCGCCCGGCATCCGGTCTCCTTTCATAGGTAACATATCATCGTGTTAGTTTACCACATGCCACCAGGCATTAAAAAACGTCACGAAAAGCGATGCCTTGATTATCGACTTCATCCGAACACTTCCCACATTCATCCGCACATGTACGGA
>CABSLA010000009.1 GCA_902478545.1 uncultured Collinsella sp. | reverse complement strand
GACGCCGCCCTCTCAAGGCGGAGATCACCAGTTCGAATCTGGTACGGGCTACCACTTCTTTTCTGCTGAGGCTTATGGCCCGTTCGTCTAGCGGTTTAGGACGCCGCCCTCTCAAGGCGGAGATCACCAGTTCGAATCTGGTACGGGCTACCACGCATTTGATACCCGGGCTTCCCATGGAAGGCCGGGTTTTTTATTTTCAAACAACCGTCTGCAATTCCCGTTTGAACCAGAGCTTTGCGTTCTGTCTATGGTCCTTGCGGGTACAATATCCAAGATATTTTGACTGTTAGAAGGAGTCTCATGACGGAGTCCTCTCAGCATACGTCTAAGCCCCAGGTCGAGGTTGAGGCCTCGGGCGGAGATGACAATAAGAGCGCACGCCGCGGCGCCATCTTTATCGGCGTCGTGCTGGTGGGTTATATCGTCTATCTGGTGGTAACCGGGCAGATGGGGCAGTTCTGGGCCGCAATGTCGAGCGTCCAGGCGCCATGGCTCGTTGTCGCGTGTCTTTGCATGTTCATGTATCTGTTCTTTGGCATTGTGGCCTATGCGATTGCCGTCTGGCTCGACCCATATTCGCCCGTCGGCATCCGCGACCTGATTTCGGTCGAGGCGAGTGGCATCTTCTTTGGCAACCTCACGCCCATGATGATGGGCTCGACTCCCGCCCAGATCTACCGCCTGACCAAGGCGGGCCAAAATGTCGGCGAGGCTGGCGCCACGCAGTTCACGCGCTTTATCGTGTATCAGTTTGGCCTCGTTGCCTGGGGCGCTATCCTACTGCTTGCTCGCATGCCGTTTTTTGCCGAGCGCTATGGCGACATGACGCTGCTGTGTGTCTTTAGCTTTGGTGGGCACTGCTGCATCTTGCTGGGCATCTTCGCCGTCGCGCTCATGCCTAAGACCGTCACGCGCGTCGCCCATTGCATCATCAATTGGCTTGAGCGCATTGGTGTCTCGGCCACTAAGATCGAGGGATGGCGCACGTTTGTCGATGGCGAGATCTACTCCTTCTCCGAGAAGTTCAAGCTTTCAGCTGGCCACTTTTCGTCCATGCTGCTCACGGTGGTCATCACCATGCTGCAGCTCGCGTTTTTCTACCTCGTGCCGTATTTCCTGATGCTTGCCTTTGGCCACCATGAGGTCGACTTTTTCTCGGTCATGGCCGCGAGCGCCTTTGTCCAGCTGCTGAGCTCTGCGGTCCCCCTGCCCGGTGGAACTGGTGGCGCTGAGGGCGGCTTTGCATTGTTCTTGGGTCATTTCTTTGGGTCGGCTTCGACCGCCGGCTATCTGCTGTGGCGCCTCATTACGTTTATTGCGCCGACCATTTTGGCTGCGCCCCTGCTGGGCCTTAAGAGTGCCCACAACGAGAGCATCCATGCGCGCTGGGATCGCGTGATGCGCAAGCTCGGTCGCACGCCTCAAACGCCCTCTGCGCCCACTAAGCCCCACCCCACGAATGCTGTTACCGTTGATCCCAAGAAGCAGGCTCAGAAGGCTTCTGGGACCGCTAAGCCGGCTCATAAAGCCTATGTGCGCCAGACAGGCGACGGTATTCGCGTATCTCCGTCGGCACTCAATAAGAAGAAGCACCCTAAGTCGCAGTAGGGTAGTCGTGCGTTCTTCATGATGCGGGGCATATTTGTGCTGTATGGGGGATAATCCTCTTACGTAGATTATCTCTCATCTGTTGATGAATGCTCGCATATCGAAGGGACATGCCCATGGCAACCAGCAAACCGCGTCTTGACCGCCGCATCGTTCGCAGCCGCAATGCCATCCTTTCCGCTTTCGAGCGCTTGCTCATGGAAAAGCCGCTGGCAGACATTACGGTGAGTGCCATCGCGCGCGAGGCCAATGTCGACCGCAAGACCTTTTACGTTCACTTTGGCACGGTTGACGGCCTGCTCGATGCCATTGCCGTCGATGTGGTGGAGATGATTGTCGACTCGGTCGAGAAAACGCTTGCTTCCATGGACGGCGACACCAACGAGCGCGCCCTGGGCGCGGCGGCGACCTTCTTTAAAACCGTTAACGAGGCACTGTGCAACAACTTGGTGCTCAATCGTCAGCTGATCGAGAACATTCCGCTCGATGATTTTATGGCTCGTCTTCGTGCGCCGCTCGAGCACGAGATTGCCGAACGCGATCTGCTGCCCCAAGGTCTCAAGGACGAGATGTTCGACTACTATCTGGCGTTTTTGCTGTCGGGTATTATCGGTATCTATCGCACGTGGGCGCTGTCTGACGGCTCGGTTCCTATCGAGCGCGTCTCTGAGGTCGCCAACGACCTCACACTCAACGGCCTGTCGAGCCTGGAATCTCGCTTCGAATAGCATCGATAATTCAACAACTTAAAGAAGTTGCGGTGGAATAGGGATTGTTTTGGTTATTGGAAGGCCGTTCTGGTCCCTATTTCACCGCAACTTAGTAAAACTGTTTTGATGGTAAGGCGGAGCAGCCTCGAAGATGAGCCTCGAGACTGCTCCGCTTCATTTCTGAGCGTTTGTCGTGTAGGGCAGCATTAATCGCCGTTTTTGAGTATGCGGCCCTGTTTTTCGAACTTGTGCATGTCGCTATCGGCCATGCCCTGCGACTTGTCCTCGTGACGCTTGGCGTATAACGGATCGTCGGAGTCGTTCCAGATGCGGTCGGCGACAGGTGACCATGCCTCGGCGGCAGCCTGGGTCTTTTCGCGCAGCTGCTCGGGTGACTCCTTCTCGATTAGGTCGGTGCTCATTGCGCCACTCTCGGCGACCAGTTTGGGCAGCACGTCGGGATTCTCGAGCATGGGGCATGGTTTGAGGTAGTTGTCGTTAAACGGCATGTTCTCGTAGTACTTCATAAAGAGGGGAGAGCGCAGCGCGTCGAGTAAGCTCACATCGTGGATGTTGGCGTTTGAGTAATGGATGAACACGCACGGCTCCACGTCTCCGGCGGCGTTGATGTGCAGGTAGCGGCGGCCGCCGGCGATACATCCGCCTACAAACTCGCCGTCGTTTTGGAAGTCGAGCGTAAACAGCGGCTTCTTCTCACGCATTTCGCGGATAAAGTGATACATGTGCTCGCGCTGCTCGGGCGTGGGCATGAGCTCGGGGGTTGCATTGCGGCCAACTGGCATAAAGTGGAAGTACCAGCAGAAGAGTGCTCCCTCGCCGATCATCCAGTCCATGTTCTCCTCGGTAGCAACCGTCTCGGCATTGGCGCTGGTCCAACAGGTGGAGATACCAAACGGCAAGTCGCGCTCGCGCAGGAGTTTCATGGCGTGCTCGATCTTTGCGTAGGTACCCTCGCCGCGACGGGCGTCGGTGGTGTGCTCATTGCCCTCGGCGCTGATGGCGGGGACAAAATTACCTACGCGAATCATATCGTCGCAGAAGGCCTCGTCGATCAGCGTGGAGTTGGTAAAGCAGAGAAACACGCAGTCCTGATGTTTTTCGCAAATTCTGATCAGGTCGTGCTTGCGGACGAGCGGCTCGCCGCCGGTATAGATGTAGATATGCGTACCGAGCTCTTTGCCCTGCGTAACGATAGAGTCGATGTCTTCGAACGAGAGATTCTGCTTGTAGCCGTACTCGGCGGCCAGCAGCCCGTGCAATGCAGGTTGCAGGCGCTCGTGGGATCGAGCAGGATGGCCCACGGAACGTTGCACTGGTACTTTTCGCGGTTCTTTTCCTGCTCTGGCCAAGCAAGCAGGTTGGCGTCGACAATGAGGGTCTTAAGCAGTTTGGTTCGCATCTGGGGATTAAGGCTGAACACACGCATGATCAGGTCATACCAATTGCCGCGGCTCTTGATGACATTGGTGAATGCCTCGCGCTGTACGGGAAATACGCGATTGGGGACCAGCTTGTTCACGAGGTCCATGATTTTGTCGATGTTTTCTTGCGGGTTGTCGTCGAGATAATCGATGAGCTTGTTGAGCGCTGCACGCTCTGCTGACTGTGGAAGCGACATGGGTATATCCTTTCACGTGTGCTTACTGTGTGATAATACCCACTTGTGGATTAAACGAAGTCTAAAGATTTGTAATGTGTCTATTCAACGAATCAATTTAATTTGGGGTGAAGCGTTATACCTTACGCTCTCTAAGTTGCGGTGAAATAGGGTCAGATAGGGATGCGGACGATTTCTTGGGCCGCGCCTAGGCGTATCCATTGGAATCCTCCGATGCGCCTTCGCGCGCTCGCATGACCTCGATACCATGCGAGCGTGCGAACTCGACGAGCTCTGCGTTGCGGGCGTTTATGGTGCCGAAGGCGGCGGGGCACACGATAAGGCGCGCACAGTGGACGAGGAGCTCTTTGGCGCGGGCTATGGTTTTATCCCCGATCGGCTCGAAGGCGCGCTCGGCCACGCATTCCGTCGCCAGGTCGCGCGCGAGCTCGCAGTCGATGTCCCCTTCGTGCAGAACGCCCGCGTAGAACGCCTTGCCCTGCCGGATGAGCTGGCGAAACACAGCCGACCCCGTACCTGCGCCGGCGATGACGAACGTGTGCGCATCACCGTGTGGGCGCCCAATTTCCACGCTGCCGAAGCGCTCGTTGAAGGTGCCATGCTGAAGGCCGTAGAGCTCGCCAATTGTCTCGCGCGTGAATATGTCCTCGGGTGCGCCGGCGCGAAAGACCCGGCCGTCCTTCACGCAAATCACCTTGTCGGCGCTTTTCTGCGCGAGCTCGAGTTCGTGGATGGACATGATGACAGCCACATTCCGCGATTTCGCAAGGTGGCGAAGTATTCGCAGCAGGTCGATCTGGTAGCGGATATCGAGATACGACGTGGGCTCGTCGAGCACGAGCACACGCGGATCCTGCGCGATGGCGCGTGCGAGCATGACGCGCTGGCGTTGCCCATCGCTTATCTGCATGAAGTCGCGCTCGGCGAGCTCTTCCACATGTGCGGTTTTCATTGCCTCGTCGACCCGACTATGGTCGTCGGGCGAGAGTGTGCCCATTCGCCCGGTGTAGGGATGTCTTCCCGCCTCTACGATATCGCGGCAGGTGAGGAGCTCGGTCCGGGGGCGATCTGTCAGCATAACGGCAAGGTTCCTTGCGAACTCCGCCGTCTTCCATCGGGAAATCTCCCGTCCGTCGAGCTCTACCGCGCCGGCAAGCGGTGCAAGATGGCGTGTGATGGTTTTCAAGATGGTCGACTTGCCCGAGCCGTTCGGCCCGATGAGCGCCACGACGTCGCCCGCGCGAACCTCCAGATTGACACCTTCGACTACGACCTTCTTGTCGTAGCCCGCCGACAGGTCGCTTATGCGGAAAAGCGGCGCTCCGTCAGCCTGCGTTTCGACCGGGGTTTCGAGGTTCGACTCCGCTCGGAGCGTTTTGGGCCGCGGCATGAATTCCCCCATCTACCTCACCCACTTCTTCAGCATGAGCGCGATAACCACCGGCGCGCCGAAGATGGCGGTGACGGCGCTGATGGAAAGCTCGACGGGAGAGAACAGCGTGCGCGCGATCAAATCGCAGCCCGCGCAGAAGATGGCGCCTCCCAAGAAGCACGCAGGAATCACGCTGATGGGCTTCGACGACTTCAGCGCCGACTTCACGAGATGTGGAACCGCGATGCCTACGAACGACACCGGACCAGCGAACGCGGTCACGCAGGCGGAGAGCATGCTCGCTAGAAGGACGAGCACCACGCGGAAGCGTGCGACGTTCACGCCGACGCTTTTCGCGTAGGCTTCTCCCAGCTGGAAGGCGGAAAGGGGCTTCGATATCGCGAATACGCATGCGCTCATGGCGATCACCACGACCGTGATGACCGCGACGTCGTCCCAGCCCGAACCCGAGAAGCTACCCAAAGACCAGTTGTGCAGGTTCACGATGGACTGGTCGTCGGCGAAGGCGATGAGGAAGTTCGTCGCCGCCGAGCAGATGTATCCCACCATGACGCCCGCCACGATAAGCATGGCCATGGAACTTATGCGCCGTGCGATGAGGAGCACGAAGCCGATGGTGATAAGCGATCCCAGAAACGCTGCGGCCACCATGGCCGGCGAGGACATGGCCTGGTTCGCGCCCAGAAGCACGATCATCGTAAGCGCGACGACGAACTTTGCGCCCGAGGAGACGCCCAAGATGAACGGGTCGGCGATGGGGTTGTTGAAAAACGTCTGCAGCAGGAACCCGGAGAGCGAAAGTGCCCCGCCGAGAAGCACGGCTGAAAGCACGCGCGGCAGGCGAATCTCCCAGATGACTTGGCTTTCCATGGAATTGGCCGCGCCGCCCGAAAGGATGCCGGGGATGTGGTCTGCGGGCACGAGCACGCTCCCGATGCACAGGTTGGCCCCGACGAGCACGATGATGACAACAGCGAGCAGCGCCGTCACGACTCGACACCGCGCGGCGCGCCCCGATTCGTCGTATGTCATGGAAAGCCGGCTTCTCATGACGCTAGCCAAGCTTCCTCAGATAATGGAAGTCGCTCGCGTCATCGCCGGTGAACGCCCCGTGCAGCTCGTCGATAATGTCGGCGGTAGAAGTCATCTGCTGGTACATGTCGGCGCTTGTGACCCAGACGTTGCCGTTCTTTACGGCTTTGAACTGCGACAATAGCGCGTTTTTGCCTACGAAGTCTTTCAAGGTGGCAACCGATTCGTCGATGGTGCCGTTGTAGACGATGATGTCGGCATCCTTCGCCGTCGCGTAGAAGCGCTCCATTTCGAGCGTTACTGACGAACCTGACGTCGACGCCGTCTGCGCGTCATCGAGCGCGTAGCTGCCGCCTGCAAGCTCGATCATCTGCGCCACGTAGTCGCCCGCCCGCCGCGTGACGGCGGCCCCGTTCGAGTTAATGTAGAAATACGCCACGGTTTTACCTGACGACGCGAGCCCCGACGTTTGCTCGACGCGAGCCTTCTGCTCGTTGAACAGGTGCGCGGCCTCGTCTTCCTTGTCGAATAGGACGCCGAAAAGCTTAATCCACTCGACGCGCCCGAGTGCTTCGGGCTCGCTCGACGACTGTTCGGTGAGCACGACGAGCCCGAGCTTCTGCAGCTTTTTCTTCACATCGGGCGTGTGGTTGATCATGGTGTTCTCGATGGCGAGCGTGCAGCCCGAGGCCGATATTTGCTCGTAATCGGGCGCGCTGTACTTGCCGCCGTAGGCGATCGCCCCACTTTCGAGCGCGCTTTTGAAGCCCGCGACCGAGCAATCGTCGGCCTTCGTGCCCGACATGAGGATATTGTCGTTCGCATCGAGCGCGTCGACCAGGCACATCGTCGCCGACGACACGAGGTACACCTTGTCGGCGGGGCGCCTTATGACCGCGATGTCGGAGCTCAACCCATCAGGTACCTTCGCATCTTGCGGCACCACGAGGAAGCGCTCCCCGTTCGAAATGCAGATAAGCCGCAGGCCGCCTTCGAACTCGTCGACAGTGAAGTGCTCGGCGTATTCAAGCTGAAGCGTCCCCGTCGGCTTCCAGCCGCAGCCCAAATCGGCGTTGTGGAAGTCGGCCGCGGCGCTTGAAGCCGTTCCCGCAGGGGAGCCGCCGCTTGCTTCGTCGCCCGATTTCTCCTTCATGGTGGATGAGTCGAAGTAGAGCGTGTAGTCGATGGTGTGCGGCGTCGACATGGCGACGGTCTCGGCCGACACGGCGATGTCCTCGTCGAGCGTGACGGGTATCTCGAACGTGGAGTTGCCGCCGTCGTTTACGGGCGCGTAGTCCACGCCGTCGACGGTCATCTTGTCGTAGTTCGAACTCGACCAGGTGATGGTCGCGGTGTAGGTGTCGCCATCCTTCACAATTGTGGTGGGTGAGGCGATGCTTGCGCGCCCTGACCCGCCGGAGAGCGAGACGCTCACAGTGTATTCCTGAGAGCCTGCCGTGCCACCGGTCGCGTTCGGGCTCGCACTGCACCCCGCGAAGGGAAGCGCGAGCAGGGCGACGAGAACGCAGGCGATCGCGCGCACCGCGATGCTGCGACGCTTCCTGCTTTCCCCCTTGGGAAGAATCGACCGCATGGCGTTACTTCAGTGCGTCGGCGCGCAGATCGACGCCGGCGGATTCGAACACGAGCGTGCGGTCGTACCACTGCTCTTTTCTAATACTCCACGCGGCGCAGGCGGTGTCCTCGTCGAGCGCTTCAACGGGCACGTCGTAGGTGTACTTGCCTTCCGCGTTTTCCACATAGGGGATGAAGTCGGCCTCGCTCGCGGCGGCAGCCTCGTCGCCCGTGCCCATGAAGAGCTTGCCGTAGCCCGTGCCGGAAAGCGTCATCACGCAGTGCATGGAGCCGTTTTCCACGATGAGCTGGGCGTCCACAATCCTGAACATGTTCGAGCTGGAATCTACGGTGATCGGATAGGTGCCGTCGGCCACCTTGTCGGCGGTGATGGGGGCAGCGCTTGCGCCCTCGGGCGCATCGGCCGCCTGTTCGGTCTTTTCCTGGGAATCGGCATCGCTTGCCTTTGCGCTGTCGATTGAATTTCCGCCGCAGCCGGCGAGCGAGAACGCGAAAAGCGCCGCTGACAGGGCGAAGGCGAGGGTTTTCTTCAACATGGAGGGGGTTCCTTTCAATCGCTTCGACCGCCCGCGCCGTGCGGTGGGCGGGCGGGATGCGAATGCAACGGGCATGCGCCGTCAGTCGGGGAAGGCGCATGCCCGTTGCACGGGGACGCGACCGGCGCCCCCGTGCGCGGCGAGTTTACAGCTTGGCGATGGCGTCGTCCACGTGCGAGACGTAGATTTCGTCGACCGCGACGTTCTGTCCCAGACCCTGGAGCAGGCACGTCACTTCGAAGCCGGCGGCCACGAACTTCGCAGCCCAGCTGTCGGGGTCGGTCTCGTCTGCCATGTCGTTGTTCGCGTGGTCGCCCGCGACCACCATGAACGGCGCGAGCACGGCCTTCTTGTAGCCTGCGGCGCTCGCGGCGGCGATAACATCCTCGCAGGTCGGTTCAGCCTCGACGGTGCCGACGAAGAACTGCGTCAAGCCCTCGTTCTTAAACACTTCCTGCATCTTGGCATAGTCGGCGTTGGAATCGGCTTCGGTGCCGTGACCCATGAGGCACAGCGCCGTCTTGCCGTCGTCGAAGGACGCCATGTTCTCCTTAATGGCTGCGGCCACCTTCTTGTAGTCGTCGTCGGAGGTGAGCAGCGGGTCGCCGAGCGAGATTTTGTCGAACTTGTCGGCGTACTTGTCGAGCTCGTCTTTCACGTCGGTGTATTCCAGGCCACCCATGAGATGCGTCGGCTGCACGACGATTTCCTTCACGCCGTCTTCCACGCAGCGGTCGAGCGCCTCGGTCATGTTGTCGATCGTGATGCCGTCGCGCTTCTTCAGCTTATCGATGATGATCTGCGCGGTGAAGGCGCGGCGGATGTCGTAGTCCTGCCAGTACTTCTCGCGGATAGCGTCTTCGATGGCGCCGATGGTGATGTGGCGCGAGTCGTTGTAGCTCGTGCCGAAGCTCGTGACGAGGATGACCGGCTTCACGGCCTTCTCCTTTTCACTCGATTTCTCGGAACTCGCGGAGGTGTTGGAGCAGCCCGCGAGCGCGACTCCGGCGAGCGCGACGGCTCCGGTTGCTGCGGCGCCCATGAAGCCGCGGCGTGACATCTGGTCGGACATGGTTTTTCCTTTCCTCGGTTTGCCGGTCCCCCGGCGACAGTTGCTTGTCGGCACAAGCGAAAGAAAAGCGCACCCCTCGGGGTTCACAAGGAGCTAACGCCACGGCGATGCCGTGAGGAAAAGGCGAAGCAGTCTGGCTTGGGGCGCGAGGCGGTTCGCCCGCGCGTCCTATACAGTAATGTCCCTTGCCCAGGATTCCCACCTGGTTCCCTCCGCAAGCCAGCGCGGGCTGTGCGGGCGCCGCGCCGGTCATTTCCTTTTATCCGATTGTCATATGCTCGTTGCCGAATCTTTTACTATGATAGTGGGCACTTGTGAACGTGTCAAAGCCAGGGCGGGCGGCATTGTGCCTCCTGCCTGCGTATTTGCGCCGATTGCCGCCGCAGGCGCCGTGTTTTGCCCGCTGCGCGAATGGCGGCGTAAACGGTTGCGATGAGAAACGGGAAGGGAAGGCTCGGATGATTCATATCGTTGGCGCAGGCTCGGGCGCCGCCGACCTTATCACGCTGCGCGGGGCGCGCCTTCTGCGCGCGGCCGACGTGGTCGTTTGGGCGGGAAGCCTTGTGAACCCCGAGCTGCTCGCTGAGTGCAAGGAATCCTGCATCGTCTACGACAGCGCGCACATGACCTTGGAGGAAGTGCTCGACGTGATGTGCGCGGCAGATGCGCGGGGCGAGGAAGTGGTGCGCCTGCACACGGGCGACCCGTGCCTGTACGGCGCCATCCAGGAGCAGATGGACGCGCTCGACGCGCGCGGCGTGGACTACGAGGTGGTGCCCGGCGTGTCGAGCTTTTGCGGTGCCGCGGCGGCGCTTCGCCAGGAATACACGCTGCCGGGAATCAGCCAGTCGGTCGTGATCACGCGACTTTCCGGACGTACCCCCATGCCCGCGGGCGAGGGCATGCGCACCATGGCGGAAAGCGGCTCGACTATGGTCATCTTCCTGAGCTCGGGTATGCTCGCCGAGCTTTCCGCCGAGCTTTTGGCCGCGGGCCGCAGCTCCGACGAGCCGGCGGCGCTCGTGTACAAGGCGACCTGGCCTGAGGAGCGCGTGGTGCGATGCACAGTGGGCACGCTCGCCGATGCGGGCGCGCGAGAGGGCATCGACCGCACGGCGCTCGTGGTGGTGGGCCGCGTGCTCGGGGCTCGCGGCGGGCTTGCGCACAACGGCGCGCAAGCGGAGTCGTACGAGCGCAGCAAGCTTTACGACCCTTCGTTTGCCACGGGGTATCGGAAGGCGAGCAGTTAGCGTGGCCTTCGAGCACTACATATATACCGGGACGACCCGCCTGCGCTGCGGCTACACCACGGGGAGCTGCGCCGCGCTCGCGGCGAAGGCAGCCTGCGAGATGCTCTTGTCACGAAAGCCCGTCGGCCTCGTGTCGATCGTCACCCCCGGCGGGCTGCCCGTCGAGACGGACGTGGTCGACGCATGCATCGGCGAGGGGTGCGCCCAGTGCGCCGTGCGTAAGGACGCGGGCGACGATGCCGATGTGACCGACGGCGTGCTCGTGTACGCGCGCGTGGAACATTCGGGGTCGGGCACGGGTGCTGCGGACAGCAAGGACGTGCCCGCGCACGAATCGGAAGTTTCCGTCGATGGCGGCGTGGGCGTGGGGCGCGTGACGTTGCCCGGGCTCGAGCAGCCGGTGGGGGCGGCCGCCATCAACGCGACGCCGCGCGCGATGATCACTTCGGCGGTGCGCGAGGTGTGCGCCGCGCACGGCTTTTCTGGAAATATTGCTGTGACGATTTCGGTACCCGAGGGCGTTTCCCTAGCCGAAAAGACCTTCAACCCGCACCTGGGGATAGAGGGCGGCATCTCCATCCTGGGCACGACGGGCATCGTCGAGCCTCGCAGTCTCGCTGCCTTGCGCGACAGCATCGAGCTCGAGATCCGGCAGCATGCGGCTATGGGGCGGCGCGGAGTCGTGCTCACGCCCGGCAACTACGGCGGGCAGTTCATCTCGGGGCATTTCCACCTAAACGGTGCGCCGGTGGTCTTCATCTCCAACTTTGTGGGCGATGCGATTGATTGCTGCGTTCGCGAGGGATTCACCAATGTCCTTCTTGTGGGACACATCGGCAAATTGGTGAAGGTCGCGGGCGGCATCATGGACACCCATTCGCGTACCGCCGACTGCCGCGCGGAGATTCTGGCCGCCCACGCGGCCATGGCCGGCGCGGGCGCGAAGACCGTGCGCGAGATCATGACGTCCGTCACGACCACGGTGGCGCTCGAGGTAATCGAGGCCGCCGGCGTGGGGGACGCTGCGCGCGCCTCGCTCGCTGCGGCAATCGAGGACAGGTTGCGCCGCCGCGCGGCGGGCGCATGCGACATCGCCGCGGTCGTGTTCGACGCGGAGCGCCGTGAGCTTTTCCGCACGTCGGGCGCCGATGCAGTTATCGGGGAATTGGGGGCGACGTATGAGTAAAGGCGTGCTGTATGGGGTGGGCCGCGCAATCGGCTGGCCAGGGACGAAGGTGGCTATGAAGGCGCGCCGCTCGCTTGCGGACACGAAGCGTATCCTTCGCGAGGAGGGCACCTTCGACGGTGCCGAGCTCGTAGAGGACTGTGGGCTTCCGGGCGAGCGCGTGTACCGCTCGCTCGACGATGTGCCCGATCGGGGCAGCTACTTTTCGACGATGGTGGTGCGCTAGATGAGGGTTTCCTGCATAGCGTTCACTGAGAGGGGGTATGCGTTGGCGGAGCGCACCGCACGCGCGCTTTCCGATTGCGCGCAGACAGGTGAAGATGACCCTGGCTGGGACGTTTCCGTTTCGCGCGGGTTCGGCGAGGGGAAGGCCGACCTGCGCGCATGGACGGCGCTCACGTGGGAAGCGTCGGACGCGCTTCTGTTCGTGGGCGCGGCGGGCATCGCCGTGCGGGCGATCGCGCCGCATGTCGCCTCGAAGGTAAACGATCCCGCGGTTGTGGCGATCGACGAGGCGGGGCGCTTTGCCGTCCCGCTTTTGTCGGGGCATTTGGGCGGTGCGAACGAGCTTGCGCAAACTGTGGCACGCGCGGCAGGGGCCATCCCCGTCATCACCACGGCGACCGACGTCCGCGGCGTGTGGGCGGTGGATACGTGGGCGCGCTGTGCGGGGCTCCCCGTTTCGAATCCCGAGGCCATCAAGCGAGTGTCGGCGCGGCTGCTTTCTGGCGGGCGCGTGGCGCTCTATTCCGACATGCCGATTTCGGGACAACCGCCTGAGGGAGTTGACATTGCGTCCGACCGCGCTCGGGCCGATATCGTCGTGTCGCCGTTTGCTGGCGCGAATGAAGGTGCGTCCGTTCGCGTGGCGGAGACAACGGGCAAGGTCGTGCCCGCCGGTGAGACGGGGAAGCCGGCGGGCGTGCGGGCGCAGGCGCCTGCGCCCGAGCCGCTTCGCCTTGTCGTGCCCTGCATCGTTGCGGGCATTGGGTGCCGTCGCGGTGCGTGCGCCGAAGCGATCGAGGAGGCGTTTCTTCTCGCGTGCGGGCAGGCGGGTATCTCGCCTTCGGCCGTGCGCAAGGCGGCGACGATTGACGTGAAGGCGCACGAGGAGGGTCTGCTCGCCTTCTGCCGCGCGCGCAACATTCCGCTTGCGACGTATTCCGCAGATGAGTTGTCGCAAGTCGAAGGCAGCGTTTCGCCATCTGATTTCGTGCGCGCGACGGTGGGGGTTGACAACGTGTGCGAGCGCGCGGCGCTCGCGGACGGGGGCAAACTTATCTTCCCGAAGCTCGCTCATGGCGGCGTGACCGTCGCGTTTTCCAAGGTAACTATCGAACTTTCGTTTAAGGAGCGGTGATGGGAAAGCTCTTCGTGGTGGGGATCGGCCCGGGCGGCCCCGACGGCATGACGATTGCGGCCCGGCGCGCGCTCGAGGCGGCCGACATCGTTGTGGGGTACACGAAATACGTGGAGCTCGCGCTCGCCGCCGTGCCCGACGCGGCGCATCTCGCGACGCCGATGATGCACGAGGTCGAACGGTGCCGCCTGGCGCTTTCGCGCGCGCAGAGCGGAGAAGCCGTGGCGCTCGTGTGCAGCGGTGACGCGGGCGTGTACGGCATGGCGAGCCCCGTGCTGGAGCTTGCGGAGGACTACCCCGATGTAGACGTGGAAGTTATCGCCGGGGCCACCGCGGCTCAGAGCGGGTCGGCGGTGCTCGGCGCCCCGCTTGCCCACGACTTCGCGGTCGTGTCGCTCTCCGACCTGCTCACGCCGTGGGAGGTCATCGAGCGCAGGCTCGCCGCCGTGGCGAGCGCCGACTTCTGCATCTGTTTGTACAACCCGCGCAGCAGAAAGCGCGCCGACAGGCTCTCACGCGCGGCGAAGATTATGCTCGAATGGAAGGCCCCCGACACGCTCTGCGGCTGGGTACGCAACATCGGGCGCGAGGGGCAGCAGTCGGGCATGTGCAGGCTCTCCGAGCTGGGGGAGATCGACGCCGACATGTTCACCACCGTGTTCGTCGGCAACGCGGACACGAAGCTCGTAGGCGGCCGTATGGTCACGCCGCGCGGGTATCGGGAGATTCCATGCGAAAGGTAACGATCATCGGGGCGGGGCCCGGAAACCCCGACTTGCTCTCGCGCGCGGCGCTCGACGCGATCGACATCGCCGATGTGGTCATCGGCGCTCATCGCGCGCTTGCCGGCATCGACGTGCCGCCCGACGTGGTGAGATGCGAGCTCGTGAAGACGGCGGACATCGTCGCCGCGCTCACCGATGCGGCGTCGTGGCAGCGCGCTGTGGTCGTGATGACGGGCGATGTGGGGCTGTTCAGCGGCGCGCGCCGCCTGGTGGAGGCGCTCTCCGGCAACGCGCAGGTGGACGTGCGCGTCATTCCCGGCATAAGCTCAGCGTCGTATCTCGCCGCGCGCCTCGCGCGTCCATGGCAGGATTGGCGCTTTGCGAGCGCTCACGGCGTGGCGTGCGACATCGTGGCCGAGGGCGAGCGCGCAGGTGAGCTCTTCCTCGTCACGTCGGGCGGGGAAGACCCCTCGCGGCTTTCCGGCGAGCTTGTGCAGGCGGGCTTCGGGGACGCGCGCGTGACGGTGGCCGAGCGCCTGTCGTACCCCGACGAGCGCATCATCTGTGCGACCGCAAGTGAAATCGCAGGTCAGACGTTCGACGACTTGAACGTGATGCTTATCGATTTCGCAGGCGGTGCCGGGTCGCCTGCGGGCTCTAGCGCAGCCTCCGAGGCGCCGGCCGGCGCGTCTGCGCCCGCGGCGACTTCTTCCGTGGTGGACTCTGCGGGCGCATCCCGCGCCGCGAGCTCCCGCTGGCCGTACGCTTCCTCGGGCATTCCCGACGAGCTCTTCATCCGCGGTGACGTTCCCATGACCAAGCAGGAGGTGCGAGCCGTCGCGCTCGCGAAGCTGCGCCTTACCGCGACCGACACCGTGTGGGACGTCGGCGCCGGCACGGGGAGCGTGTCGATCGAGGCGGCGCTCGTCGCGCGAGCGGGGTCGGTATGGGCGGTCGAGCGCAACGCGACCGGCGTGCGGCTCATCCGAGAGAACGCGGATGCATTCGGGTGCGGCAACGTGTATGCGGTCCCCGGCGTCGCTCCCGAAGCGCTCGCGAAACTGCCCGTCCCCGACGCCGTGTTCGTCGGCGGGAGCGCGGGCGAGCTTCCCTCCATCGTGGAGGCGGCGCTCGAGAAGAATTCGCAGGTTCGCCTGTGTGTTCCATGCGTCACCATTGAGACACTCACTGAGGCGTGCGCGCTCCTCTCGGGTTCGCGCTTTAAGGGGTTCGAGGCGTGCCAGTTGTCGGCCGCCCGCGCCGAGGCTGTAGGCTCGCATCATCTTATGAAGGCGCAAAACCCCGTGTTCCTCGTCAGCGCGCGTGGTGCAGGTGGGGAAGGCGGTGCCCGGTGAGCACGTCCATCCCGCGCTTCATGGTCGCTGCGCCCTCGAGCGGGAGCGGCAAGACGGTCGTAACGTGTGCGCTCCTGCGCGCGCTCGCGCGCCGCGGCCTTGCATGCGCGGCCTTCAAATGCGGCCCCGACTACATTGACCCGCTCTTTCATCGCCGCGTCGTGGGTGCGCGCTCGGGCAACTTAGACGGTTTCTTCACCGACGCCCCGACGCTGCGCGCCCTGCTCGCACGCGGCGCCGCGGGCGCGGATGTCGCGGTGCTCGAGGGGGTCATGGGCTTCTACGACGGCATGGCGCCCGGCGTGGCCTACGCGAGCAGCTACCAGGTTGCGCGCGACACGGAAACGCCGGTCGTTTTAGTGGTGAACGGGCGCGGGGCGTCTTTATCGCTCGCCGCCGTAATCCGCGGCATCGCCGAGTTCCTGCCTTGTGCGAACGTGCGCGGCGTCGTGCTGAACAAGACGAGCGCCGCTGCCTGCGCCTACGCGGCCCCTGCGATCGAGAAGCACACGGGCGTCGCGGTTTTGGGGAATATCCCCGCCGACGAGGCGTTCTCGCTCGAAAGCCGGCATCTGGGGCTTGTGACCGCCGACGAAGTCAAGCAGCTCTCCGCGCGCATCGACAAGATGGCCGAGCTGGTGGAAAAGAGCGTCGACGTCGACCGCTTGCTCGAAATAGCGGCGACGGCACCCGATATCCGCGAGGAACCTTACCGGTTGGAGCCGATCGCGGGAGCGCGGCCCATCGTCGCCGTCGCGCGTGACGAGGCGTTCTCGTTCTACTACGAGGAGAACCTGCGCGCGCTCGAGGACCTGGGTTGCGAGCTGGCCTTTTTCAGCCCCCTGTGTGATAGCGAGTTGCCCCGGGGGACAAGCGCCCTCTATCTGGGGGGCGGCTACCCGGAGCTCCATGCGCGGCAGCTCTCCGAGAACGCGCCGATGCGCGAGGCGGTGCTGCGCGCGGTGGAATCCGGCATGCCGACGGTCGCCGAATGCGGTGGGTTTCTGTACCTGCAGCGCGAAATCGCCGATAGCGAGGGGCGGCGCTGGCCTGTTGCGGGCGCCCTTGAGGGCGCAAGCGAGAACGGGGGAAGGCTGTCCCATTTCGGGTACGTGGAGCTCACTTCCCAACGCGACGGGCTCTACGGGCCGCGCGGCACACGCATCCGCGCGCACGAGTTCCACTACTGGCAGTCCACCTGCCCGGGCGGCGACTTCTGGGCGCAGAAGCCCCGGCGCGACAAGGGCTGGCCGTGCATGACGACCACCCCGTCCCTGGTTGCGGGCTTCCCGCATGTGTACTATCCTGCGAACCCCGACGTTGCGCGCGCGTTCGCGTCTGCCGCAGCGTCGTTCGCAGAGAGGAGACGGCATGGCTGAAACAACCGAAACCGCGCTTGCCTGTATCCGCGAGGAAGTCGAGCGCGCGTTCTCGTCGGCGCCGGGCGCCGTGCTCGAAGCCGCGCTCTCCCGGATCGCGCCCGCAGACGAGTGCGCCCGTGCCGCCGCGTACGCCGCGTGGGACTCCATCGCGCACCCCTTGGGGGGATTGGGCGACTTTGAAGACGCCGTCGCGTGTATCGCCGCAGCTCAGGGGAGCGCCGAGGTGGCCGAGTTTCCCCGTGCGCTCGCGGTATTCTTCTCCGACAACGGGGTCGTTGCCGAAGGCGTGTCGCAAAGCGGGCAAGACGTGACGCGAGCCGTCGCGCGCAACATGTGCGAGGGGGCTGCGAGCGCCTGCCGCATGGCGGCGTTCGCGGGTGCCGAGGTCGTGCCCGTCGACGTGGGTATGGCCCGGGGCATAGAAGACGCGCGCATGGTGCGCGCGAACGTGCGGCGGGGGAGCGGCAACATCGCGCACGGCTCCGCTATGTCTCGCGATGGGGCCGTGCGTGCGATCGAGGTCGGAATCGCCGTCGCGTGCGGGCTTGCCCGCGCCGGCGTGCGCCTTCTCGCCGCGGGCGAGATGGGCATCGGCAACACGACCACCTCGGCGGCGGTTGCCGCAGTGCTCATCCGGGCGGACGCGCGGAGCCTCGTCGGGCGCGGCGCGGGGCTCTCGGATGCCTCGCTCGCGCGCAAGCGCGACGTGGTCGAGCGCGCTATCGACGCGAACTCGCCCGATCCCGCCGACCCGATCGACGTGCTCTCGAAGGTGGGCGGCTTCGACATCGCGGCGATGTGCGGCTTCTACCTAGGGGCCGCGGCCTCGAAGGCGCCGGCGCTCCTCGACGGGGTCATATCCTGCACGGCGGCCCTGTGCGCGGCGCGCCTGTGCCCCAATGTCTTGGGCTACCTCGTGGGCACCCACGCATCAAGCGAACCCGCAAGCCAGGAGCTTCTTCGCGAGCTCGGCATAAAGGCACCCCTCGACGCAGGCATGCACTTGGGCGAGGGCGCGGGCGCCATGGCGTATCTGCCCCTTCTGGATTCGGCGCTGCGCGTGTACCGGGATGGGAAGACGTTCACGGCGACTGGCATGGCTGCTTACGAGCATTTCGAGGCTGGGAAATGATGGTGACGTTCGTTATCGGCGCCGCCGCGAGCGGCAAGAGCGCCTATGCCGAGTCCCTGTGCCTTGGGCACGACGGCCCTCGCGTGTACCTGGCAACGATGGAGCCCTTCGGGGAAGAGGGCGCCCGCCGCATCGCGCGCCATCGGGCGCTGCGCGAGGGCAAGGGGTTTTCCACCCTCGAGCGCACGCGTGACGTGGGCGCCGCAGTGTCCGGGCTTCCGCGCGGCTGCACGCTTCTTTTGGAGGACGTGGGCAACCTGGTTGCGAACGAGCTCTTCGCGGAAGGCGGCTTGTCCCCGCGTGACCCCGACGCTGCGGCGCGCGAGGTGCTCGGAGGTATTGAACGGCTCGCTCAGGCCGCTGCGCATACGGTGGTGGTCACCGTCGACGTGTTCGCCGATGGGATGCGCTACGATGAAGGGACCGAGGCATGGAGGCGCGCGCTCGCGCGCGTGAACGCGGGCGTGGCGGCGCTGGCCGACCGCGCAGTCGAAGTGGTATGCGGGATTCCCGTGTGGATGAAAGGCGAAGGACCTACAAGGTGAAGATAGTAGAGGCAATCGGCGCGGCGTTCGGAACGTTCTCGCGCATCCCCGTCCCGAAATCGGCCTGGACCGATTTCGGGTCAACCCATGCGCTTGCCGCGTTTCCCCTGGTGGGCCTTGCGGAAGGCTTCCTCATGACGGCGTGGGGACACGTTGCGAACCTGCTCGGCGTGCCCGCGACCATCGTCGCGGCCGTGCTCGTGGCGCTGCCTGTGGCGGTGACGGGAGGCATCCACCTAGACGGGCTCTGCGACACCTCCGATGCGCTTGCAAGTTGGGCCCCGCGCGAGCGAAAGCTCGAGATCATGCACGACCCGCGGGCGGGCGCCTTCGGGGTCATCGGTGTTGTCGTGTACCTTATTCTGCAGTTTTCCCTGTTCACCGCGCTGCCGCTTACGGCGGGGGCGTTCCTCGCGCTTCTGTGCTCGCTCGTGTTCTCCCGCGCGCTTTCGGGGCTCGCCGTTGAATGCTGGCCTGCCGCGCGGGCGGACGGCATGGCCGCGGGGCTCTCGCCTGCGAAGAAGCGCGCGGAGATCGTCGTGCCGCTTTGCGCTTTCGCTGCTGCTTCGGCTGCAGGGATGGTCGCGTGCGCTCAGGCCGTCGGCGCCCTTATAGCGGTGGCGGGGTTTTTGGTGCTCGCGTGGTACCGCCATGTTGCCCTGTCCCGCTTCGGCGGGGTGACGGGTGATTTGGCCGGATGGTTTCTGCAATGGGCCGAGCTCGCGATGCTTGCCATGCTGGTGGCGGGGGGCATGCTCCTATGATTCTCGTGGTAGGTGGCGCGCATTCGGGGAAGAGGACCTTCGTGCGCGAAAAGCTCGGGTTCGCGGCGGACGATTTCGTCGACGCGGCGCAGCTTGCGGAGGGCGGCGTGCCCGCGGCTTTTGCCGGCCGTGTCGCGTACCGTGCTGAGAAACTCGTACGCGCGCTCGACGCTGACCGGGCGCTCGAGCGGCTGATCGGCTTCGACGTAGTGATTCTGCCCTTGGTCGGCTCGGGGGTCGTCCCCATGCGTGCGGAAGACGCCCAATGGCGCGAGCGCGCGGGGCGCCTGGGATGCGCACTCGCTGCGCGCGCCGACGTCGTCGTGCGCATGACGTGCGGGATACCCCAGGTCATCAAAGGAAACCTTGACGATGCGCCTCGAGGGACGCAGGGCGTGGGCGCGCCTTTGGAAGTCGTTTTCGTGCGCCATGGTGCCACGGCGGGCACGGAAGATCATCGCTACAGCGGGGCGGGCACCGACGAGCCCCTGTCGAGCGCGGGCGAGCGCGCTTTGCGCGACCTCGCGTGCGATCGTGACGTATTCCGTGTTATCACGAGCGGCATGGCCCGCACCGACCAGACGGCGCGCATCCTCTTCCCGAACGCGGAGCTAATGGCGTGCCCCGGTCTGCGCGAGATGGATTTCGGCGACTTCGAGGGGCGAAGCGCCGCCGAGCTTAAAGAGGATGCGCGCTACCGCGCCTGGGTAGACTCCTGGTGCGAGACGCGCTGCCCGCATGGCGAGGGCAAGAGCGATTTCACCCGCCGCGTCATCGCGGCGTTTAAGGAGGCGTGCGAATCGGAGCGCGCCCAGGGGGGTGGGCGCGCCGTCTTCGTCGTTCACGCGGGTACCGTGAAAGCGCTGCTCTCCGAGCTAGCTGTCCCGAAAATGGGATATTTCGACGTGCATACCGAGCCGAGCGGCGCATGGGCCGCCACCTGGGATGGGCGCTGCCTTCGCGACGTTCGCCCCGCTTCGGGGGGCGATGCCCGGTGATGACAATTCTTGCCGTCGCCGCCGGGTTCGCGGCCGACCTTGCCTTCGGCGACCCGCGCTGGCTTCCCCATCCCGTCGTCGCCATGGGGCGCGCGATCACGTGGGCCGAAGGCCGCCTGCGGCACGCATTCCCGCAAACGTCCGCGGGCACGCGTGCCGCAGGGCTTGTGCTCGCCGTGGCGCTTCCGCTTGCGTGTGGGCTTTTGACCTGGGGTATCCTACATCTTTGTGGCATGGTTCACTCCGGCTTGCGCTTCGTGGTCGAGGCATGGGCAAGCTATCAGATTCTCGCGACATGCGAGCTGCGCCGCCAGAGCCTGGCCGTGGCCCGCGCGTTCTCGAAGGGCGGCCTTGTCGCGGCGCGCGAAGCCGTCGGGCTCATCGTGGGACGCGACACGTCTGTTCTCGACGAGCAGGGCGTCGCGCGCGCCGCCGTGGAAACGGTGGCGGAGAACGCGAGCGACGGCGTCATCGCGCCGCTTTTCTACCTTATGATCGGGGGTGCGCCCTTGGGCATGGCGTACAAGGCGGTGAACACGCTCGACAGCATGGTGGGCTACAAAAACGAGCGCTACATCGACTTCGGCTGCGCCTCGGCGCGCCTCGACGATGCGGTGAACTGGATTCCCTCGCGCTTATCGGCCTTGTTCATGATCGCCGTGTGCCCGATCGTCGGGCTCGACGCGCGCGGGGCGGCGCGCATCTGGCGCCGCGACAGGCGTCGCCATGCGAGCCCGAACGCGGCGCAGACCGAGTCGGCGTGCGCGGGCGCGCTCGGGCTGCGCTTGGCAGGACCCGCGGTGTATTTCGGCAAGCTCGTTGAGAAACCGACGATAGGCGACGCGTCCCGCGAAATCGAGTGGGGCGACATCGCCCGGGCGACAAGGCTCATGCTCGCCGCGTCCGTATGCGCGCTCGTCGTCTTCGGCGCCGCGCGCGCGGCGGTCGTGCTCGCCGTGGGGGCGATGGCATGAGGAAAGACCACGCCGCGCTCCGGGCTGCCGGGGGAATCCTGCGCGCCCGTACGCATGGGGGCAGCTCGCAATCGCTCGGCATCGCTTGCGAAGGGGGCGCCTCCGACCTCATTGACTTCTCGGTGAACGTGAATCCGGCAGGCCCCTCGCCGCGCGCCGTCGCCGCAGCTTGCAACGCGCTTTCTCGAATCGACGCCTACCCCGATAGGGAAAGCCGCGCCCTCGTTCGCGCCCTAGCGCGCGCCCAGGGTATTCCCGAAGATACTATCGTCTGCGGCGCGGGCGCGTCCGACATCATCTGGCGGCTCGCCGCGGCGGTGCGCCCGAAACGCATCGTCGTGTGTGCGCCGACGTTCTCTGAATATGCGGAGGCGGCATCGTACTACGGCGCATGCGTGCAGGAGTTCCCGCTCTCCGAAGCGGACGACTTCGACGTGCCCGCCTCCTTTGCCCGCGCGATCGAGGGGCCGGGAGACGTGGCGTACCTCTGCAATCCGAACAACCCGACGGGGCGCCTCGTCGACCCCAGCGTGATCGATGCCGCGGCTTGCCGCTGCGAGCAGGTGGGCGCGCTACTCGTCGTGGACGAGTGCTTCCTCGGATTTGCGCCCGACGCCCGCGAAAGGAGCGTGGCCGCATGCGCCGCGTGTTCGCGCCATGTGGCCTTGCTCTCCGCGTTCACCAAGCTCTACGGAATGGCGGGGTTGCGGTTGGGATATCTGATCAGCGGAAACACCCAACTCATCGAGGGGATTCGCCGGGCGGGGCAGGCGTGGCCCGTCTCCTCGGTCGCCGAGGCCGCGGGCATCGCCGCCCTGGAAGACGTCGAATACGTCTCGCGCACGCGCGATGTATTGGCGGGCGAGCGAGCGTGGCTTTCCCACGAGCTCTCCTCGCTCGGGCTTTCCGTCGTGCCGTCGGATGCGAACTTCCTTTTAGTCCGCACGCCGGCGAAAGACATCCCCGAGCGCCTGTATAAACAGGGGGTTTTGGTCCGCACGTGCGACTCGTTTTCGGTACTGTCCCGTTTCTGGTGCCGAGTCGCGGTGCGCACGCGCAAGGAGAATGCCCGGCTTGCGATGGCGTTCAGCCGCGCGCTTCGGGCGGAAGGCGCATCGGGCGAAGGCGAACCCGTCGAACGGGGCGGCGCTTCTTGCAGCGGCGCTATGGCGGGCGCGGATGGCCGAGGCTCGGCGAAGGAGGTCGATACCCGTGGGTAGGGCGAAGCCCATCATGATCCAGGGCACCATGTCGAACGCGGGGAAGAGCCTGCTTGCGGCGGGGCTGTGCCGCGTGCTTTCGCAGGACGGCCTGCGCGTGGCTCCCTTCAAGAGCCAGAACATGGCGCTCAACAGCGGTGTCACGGCCGACGGGCTCGAGATGGGGCGCGCCCAGATCATGCAGGCCGAGGCGTGCGGCATCGCGCCCGACGTGCGCATGAACCCCATCCTGCTCAAGCCCGAAAGCGACCACCGAAGCCAGCTTATCGTGGCCGGCAAGGCGCAGGGAGCCTTTGCTGCCAGGGACTACTTCGCGCGAAAGAAGGCGCTCATGCCGCAGATTTTGGAGGCGTTCGATTCGCTCGCGGAGGAAAACGACGTCATCGTCATCGAGGGCGCCGGCAGCCCCGTCGAAATCAACCTTGCCGAAAACGACATCGTCAACATGGGGCTCGCGCGCGCCGTGTCATCCCCCGTGCTGCTCGCGGGCGACATCGACCCAGGCGGGGTGTTTGCCCAGCTCTACGGCACGGTCGCGCTCTTTGCACCCGAGGACCGCGCGCTTTTGCGGGGGCTTGTGGTGAACAAGTTCCGCGGCGATGTGGAAATCCTGCGCCCGGGTTTGGCCCCGCTCGAGAAGATGTGCGGGGTTCCCGTCGTGGGGGTCGTGCCGTATCTTACGCTCGACCTGGACGACGAGGACTCGCTCGCGCCGCGCCTATCTGCCCGCGAGGCGCGCGGCGTCATCGACGTCGCCGTCGTGCGCCTTCCGCATCTGTCAAACTTCACCGACTTCGACCCGCTTTCGCGCGTGCCCGGCGTGGGCGTGCGCTATGTTTCCTCGACGACCGATCTGGGCCGACCCGACCTGGTGGTGCTCCCCGGCTCGAAGGCCACGCTCGACGACGCGCGCTGGCTTGCGGCTAGCGGCATCGGAGCCTGTGTGCGTGCGCTTTCGGACGCGGGCACGCCAGTGCTCGGCATATGCGGAGGTTACCAGCTTTTGGGAGACGAGCTTTCCGACCCGCACGGCAGGGAAGGCGCTGGCACCGCGCGCGGGCTCGGGCTCATCCCTGCAAGTACGGTGTTCAAGGAGGAAAAGCGCCTCGCCCAGTCGGAGCTGCGCATCACGGGCGCCCAAGGCGCGTTCTCGGTGTGGAACGGCATGACAGCGCGCGGGTACGAGATTCACGACGGCGAAACGACCGTCTCCTGCGCCCCTGCGGGCACGATTGGCAGCAAACCAGAAGGCGCGGCCTGCGGAAACGTGTTCGGAACCTATCTCCACGGCCTGTTCGACGAACCGGGGGTGGCCCTCGCCCTCGCGCGCTCGCTCGCGCGCATGCGCGGCCTGCCCGAGAGCGTCGTGGGTGCTGCGGGCGCGGCGTCCGCGGCCGATCACCGTGCGCGCGAGTTCGACCGCCTGGCCGACGCCGTGCGCGGGGCGCTCGACATGGAGTATGTCTACCGCATTATCGAGGAGGGCGTATGATCCACGTGTATCATGGCGACGGCAAAGGCAAGACCACGGCGGCGATGGGCCTCGCCCTTCGCATGCTCGCCGCAGGCCGCCGCGTCGTCGTCGTGCAGTTCCTGAAAGACGGCGAAAGCGGGGAGGCGCGCCTGCTCGCCGAGCATTTCGGCGTGCCCGTGTTCGCGGGGAAGGTGTCGGACAAGTTTACCTGGTCAATGACGTCGGAAGAACTTGCCGCGACGTGCGAGCTGCACGATGGGAACCTCGCTTCCGCGCTCGCCGAGTTCGAGGACGCGCAGGAGGGGCTGCTTGTGCTCGACGAGGCGCTCGACGCGCTTTCGAAGGGGCTTGTCGACGAGGCGCTCTTGGACCGCGCGCTCGATTTGTCCGCGCGCGGCGTCGAAGTAGCGCTCACCGGGCGCGCGCCTTCCCGCAAGATCGTGGAGAAGGCCGACTACATAACCGAGATGCGGTGCGAGAAACACCCCTACGAGCAGGGGATATGTGCAAGGGAAGGAGTGGAGTACTAGATGGATTCTAAGGTGATGGCGCCCGGCGACATCGAGCGGCGCAGCTTCGAGATCATCACCGAAGAGCTCGGCGGCCGCACGTTCCCGCCGCTCGAAGAGCCCGTCGTGAAGCGCGTCATCCACACCACTGCCGACTTCTCGTACGCCGATTCCCTCGTGTTCACCCATGACGCCGCGCACTGTGCGCTCGACGCACTGCGCGCAGGGGCCACGGTGCTCACCGACACGAACATGGCGCTCGCAGGCATAAGCAAGCCCGCACTCGCGAAGCTCGGCTGCAAGGCCGTGTGCTACATGGCCGACCCTGATGTCGCCGCGGCTGCGCGCGCCGCGGGCACGACTCGCGCCGTTGCGAGCATGGACAAAGCTTGCGGCATCGAGGGTCCGCTCATCGTGGCCGTCGGCAACGCTCCCACAGCACTCCTGCGCCTCGCGGAGCTCATGGACGCGGGGAAGATCGCGCCCGCGCTCGTCGTTGGGGTGCCGGTCGGGTTTGTGAACGTGGTCGAGGCGAAAGAGGAGCTACTCGCGCGACGCGTGCCGGCCATCGTCGCGAGGGGTCGCAAGGGCGGTTCGACCGTGGCGGCCGCCATTATGAACGCGCTGCTCTACCAGATCACGCGCCCAGGCGGCCCGAAGTGACGGCGCCCGCATCCGCGCCGGCGCTGCGCATCTTCGCCGGCACCACCGAGGGCCGCCTTCTGTGCGAATGGGCGAGCGGGTCGGGCATCCCCGCCCGTGCCTACGCGGCAACCGAGTACGGAGGCGAGCTTTTGGGCGAGCTTCCGGGCATCGAGGTGCATGCGGGCAGGCTCGACGAGGCCGACATGGAGTGCGAGCTTTTCGGCGCGCGCATCGTCGTCGACGCCACGCACCCCTTCGCTACGCTCGCAAGCGGCAACATCCGGGCCGCTTCGCTCGCCGTGGGTGCACGATGTCTGCGCCTTGCGCGCCCGGTCGAGGCGCTGCCCAAAGGCGTCGTATCGGTCGCGTCGATCGCCTGCGCGGCGCGCTTTCTCTCCGAGAACCCGGGTCGCGCGCTTCTCACGACGGGGAGCAAGGAGCTTGCTCCCTACACGCGCGTCGCCGATTTCGCGGAGCGCTTCTTCGTGCGTGTGCTCCCGCTGCCCGGTGCTATAACGAAGTGCATCGACGCGGGGTTTTCGCCGTCGCACGTCATCGGCATGCAGGGGCCCTTCACCCGCGAGCTCAACGAGGCGATGCTTCGGCAGGTGGGCGCCCAGTGGCTTGTGACCAAGAACTCGGGAACCGTAGGCGGCACGGCCGAGAAGATCGCCTCCGCGCGCGACGTGGGAGCGCGCTGTATCGTGGTCGCCCGTCCCGCCGAGGGCGGTGGGGCCCTTTCGCTTCGGGAAGTGGAAGACGCGCTCTTACGGGAGTTCGCGCGCCAGGCGCTCGCCGCGCCTACGCGCCATCCCGCCCGCGAGGAGGAGCGCCCCGAGCAAGCTCGACCCGTACAAGCCCGTCATCCCCAATAGCTCGAGGACGACGCCCGGAACTGGCGCAAACAGCCCTTCAATGAGTTGCGGTGAAATAGTGTCTGTTTTTGCTGCTAGATAGCATATCCAGTCCCCAGTTCACCGCAACTTGTTGGTGGTGACTTACTGGTAGCGCAGGCACTCCACCGGGTTGAGCTTTGCCGCGCGGCGAGCGGGGTAGAAGCCAAAGATTACGCCGATGCCGACCGATACGGCAAACGCGATCAACACTGTCGTAATGGAGAAGCTTGGCGTGATCGTCCCGGTGGCTCCAAACTCGCTCATGATGCCCGAGCTTGCGGCAAAGAACGTGAGTCCCCAGGCCAGCAGATAGCCAATCAGGACACCCAACAGTCCGCCGGTGACGCACAGCGCCGAAGACTCGGCCAAAAACTGCGCGGTGATATCGTGACGACTGGCGCCCAGAGCGCGGCGGATGCCGATCTCGCGAATGCGCTCAGTCACGTTGGTGAGCATCATATTCATAATGCCGATACCGCCGACAAGCAGCGAGATGCTGGCGACAGCGCCCATGATGAGTGAGAACGCGCCCATAAAGGAGTTGAGTGCATCTATGGCGCTTTTCATGGATGTCGCCGATACACTGTCGTACTCATCCTCCTCCTCGATGCCCTTCATCGCGCGCACCTTGGACTCGATGGTCTTACAAAGCTCATCCATGTCCGTGCCCTCGGCGGCAAGTGCCGTCACGCTGGGGAATGAAGGATTCTCGTCGCTAAACAGCCCGGAGATGGTTTCGCGTGGCATATACAGCGTGAGCGAGCCCATGGAGTCGCTGCCGCCATCAATCACGCCTACAATCTGCACTTCGCCGTTGGACACCTTAATAGTCTTGCCCACCGCGTCCTGTTCGTTGCCGTAAAGCTGATCGGCGCCGCCGCGGCTGATGAGCGCCACGCGCGAGCCTGATTGAGACTCGGCCTGGGAATAGGTACGCCCCGCAACGAGCTTGCTGGCCCCCACGGCGTCGAGCATGTCGCTATCGACACCCTGTGCCATGACGGTATAGCTTTTATCGCCGGTCTTATACTCGGTATACGCGCTGTCGACAATGCCGATCTGCTCTATCTGCGGCACCAGTTTTTGAAGCTTCTCGATGTCCGACTCGGTGAGTTCTTGCGACGAATAGATTTGCACCATGCGTGCCGCATTGAGGCCCAGACTGTTAACCAGGCTGTTTTGGATACCGCCGATGAGCGAAGTCATGGCGATAACCGAGGCGATGCCGATGACAATGCCCAGGATGGTGAGCAGGCTGCGCCCCTTGTTGGCTTCGAGCGAGTGAAGGGCTTCCTGGATGAGATCGCGGGCGCTCATGCCACCACTCCTTTCGGCGGGTTGGCGGAGGCGGAAATCATGGGCAGGCTATCTACGGCGCTGCGCAGGGTTCGCGGTGCATGTGGAATATACGCGCCGTCGTGAATGCGACCGTCGCGGATGGTCACGGCACGGTCGGCCTCGGCGGCGATGCCGGGGTCGTGTGTGATAAGCACGATGGTTTTGCCGCGCTCCTGGAGCCTATGGAAGGTCTCCATCACAAGCGCTCCAGTGGCGGAGTCTAGGTTTCCCGTCGGCTCATCGGCCAAGATGATGGGCGGGTCATTGACGAGGGCGCGCGCGATGGCGACACGCTGCATCTGGCCGCCCGAGAGCTCGGATATGCGGTGGTCCCAGTGGTCGACGGGCAGCGTGACGGCCTGCAGCGCGTGCACGGCGCGCATTTCGCGTTGGCTACGGGGCACATTGGTGTAGGCCAGCGGCAGCATGACGTTTTCGATAACCGACAGGCGCGGCAGCAGGTTGAAGCTCTGAAAGACAAAGCCAATGCTCAGGGCGCGAACTTCGGTGAGCTCGTCATCGTCAAGCTCGGCCACGTTGAGCCCTTGCAGGTAGTAGTCGCCCGCCGTCGGTTTGTCCAGGCAGCCCAGGATGTTCATGAGCGTTGACTTGCCCGAGCCCGAAGGGCCGGTAATAGCGACGAATTCGCCGCTCATCACCGCAAGGCTCACGTTGTGCAGGATATGGGCGCAGCCGGCCTCGCTCTCAAAGATGCGGTGCACGTTGCGAATGTCGATGACGGGACGCATTACATACCCTCGTCGGTAGACATGCTGCCCGAATCCGCGCCGTAGCCGCCGTCAGCCGTTGCGTCCGCTCCGGTGTCCATGACGAGGGTGTCGCCATCGCGCAGCTTGGTAACCGGCACGTTGGGGTTGATCTCGTTGCCCTGGTCGTCGCGCTTGACCTGTGTCTTGCCGACTACGGCTTCGTTGTCGTTTTGCGTCACGACGGTCACCTTCACGCGACGGGTTTGCTTGCCCTCGTCATCAGTCGCCACGTTGACGTAATAGTGTTCGCCGTCTTCGGTCATGAGCGCCATCGTCGGCACCATCACCACGTCGTCGAGCTGCTCGGTCACCACCGATACCTCGGCCGTCATGCCCGGCTTCAGGCGCGCGTCGGGCGCCTCGATGAGAATGTCGACGTTAAAGGTTACGCTGCCGCCGCCACCGTTGGCGGCGTCGGAGTTTGCCACCGACGCGATAGCCGTGACGGTGCCCTGGCTCACGATATCGGGAAACGCGGGATACGTGACGTTGGCGCTCTGCCCAACGGCGATCTTGGCGATGTCCTTTTCGCCCACCTGCACGGTCACCTTCATCTTGGACAGGTCGGCGATCTGCATGCACTGCTTGCCGCCGCTCGTATCGCTTTCGCCCATGATCATGCCGCCTGTAACCGTGGCGCCCACTTTGGCATTGAGCTCCACGATGCTACCCGAGCTCGGGGCCGTGACCGTGCGACTGGAGACCTTGGCGTTCGCCTGGTCGAGGTTTGCCTGGGCTGATGCGAGGCTGCGCTGCGCGGCCGATACGGCGTTCGTGTCCGCTGATGCGGCGGAGACGCCAGCCGCTGCGGAAGCTCCCTCGACGTCCGTCGTTGGGGTGGCCTGCACGGCAGCTGAGGCTTTCTGCGCGTTGGCGAGGTCTTCCTGAGCGGCTGCAACTGCACGTTGCGCCTCGGCAACGTTGCGATCGAGCTCGTCGTTTTTAATGGTCATAAGCACGTCGCCCTCGTTGACGGATTGGCCTGCCTGCACGTTGATAGAATCGACCGTGCCGTCGACAGAGGGGGAGACCACTGAGGATGAAATGGGTTTGAGCTGGCCTTTCGCCTCGACCGTTGTGGTAAACGTGCCCTCGGTCACCATGTCGGTCACAGGCTCGCTAGCGCCCTGTGGCTGCGCATTGATAACCAGGGTTGCGACAATGGCAATGAGCGCGATGGCACCTACGACGCCGGCGGCAATACCGCGTCGAATCAGCTTTTTGCGTCGACGTTCGGCGCGTTTTGCCTTGAGCTTGGCATATGCCTCTTCATCGGAAATCTCGGCCGTATCGTTCGCGCGTCCGCTCTGCTTGTCGGCATGTACGTTTGTAATCAGAGGAATCGTTTCGGTGGCACCTTCGGGCGTGCGCTCGGTATCATCTGGGCCCGGGGCGATCGTGGGGACATTCGGCATAGCGTCTCCTTTATAGAAAGAACCTCGATAAGTATATGCGCCCACCGGTTGGGGCGGGCGCATAGGACGGTTTCTTTCGGAACTGTTAGATTGGTCGCAGCAGCTCCACGTTGTAGGAATGCGCGCGTTGCACTACGAGTGGACAACCACGCACAGGCCGACTTTGATGCAGTCGTGAAGTGCCTTGGCGTCGGCCAGGCGCAGGTTGATGCAACCGTGGCTGCCGCACCACTTGTACGACTCGGCGTTATCGAAGCTCTTGTCGTTTTGCCAGGTGGCATCGTGGAAGCCGATCATGTTGCCCTCAAACGGCATCCAGTAGCTCACCGGGCTCTCGTATTTGGGCTTACCGGTTTCGGGGTCCTTGGCTCCAATCAGGGTGCTGCCGCCGTCGTTGCTGTTGATCTGCCACACGCCCTCGGGGGTTGCGTCTTCGCCCGGTTTGCCGGAAATAAAGTTGGCCTCCCAAACGATATTACCGTTCTCGTCATAGTAGCGCGCGTGCTGCTCGGACAGGTCGACGTCGATATACGCCTTCCAGTCGGGCTCTCCCTTTGCGGTAAAGGTGTCGGCCTTCTGGGAGTACTTGATCTCGATTTCGCCGGTCTGCTTGTTGTTAATGGCGTCCTCGACCTGCTTGGCGAGCGAGCTGCTGTCGATGGACCAACCAAAGTCACCACCTTCGACGGCGCACTGCTTGCCATCGGCGCGCGTCCACCAGCGAGTGGAGCCCACGGTATTAAAGCCGTTAGCGAGCTCGGCTGCCCAGCTGCCGATCTGCGACGTATCGAGCGTTGGGTTGGCCGGATCGGCAAAGCTGATCCACTGCAATACGGAGCTGCCATCAACTTTGCCGGCATCCTCGCCGTTGAGCTTGAGGGTCACGTTGACGCCCAGGAAGTTGTTGGCGGCATCGCATGCGGCCTGAATTTGATCATCGGTCAGCGTTCCATTGAGCGGCTCATAGGCATCGTTGCCGAGCTTGGAAAGATCTACGGTCTCGGCCAGCGAGGCAAGCTCGAGCTCGGCATACTTAATGACATGCTCGCGGTTGAGTTTTTCGTTGGAGCGCGCCTTCTCGACGGTAAACTTGCCCGCTTGCTCGTCATAGGAGCTATTGGCCTCGAACGTGCCCGAACGCCCCTCGTTAAACTCGTCGATGGCGGCGCCCAGATCCTTCTCAAACTTCTTTTGGTCAAAGGTGTCGGAGAGCATGGACAGGTCGACGTCTTGATCAAGATCGACTTCGTTGGAGGTAGCGGTTGTCTTTGTTTTGCCGCTTAGGGATTCCACAAGGCGGACCGGCCATACAAAGGCTTCGTTGTGGCTGATGATCTCTTTTGCGGCAGCTTCGCCGTCGACGATGGGTTCATCGGACTCGGGCTGATAGGTCCAGTTAAAGTCATCGCCTGTCACGGTGAGCTTATAGTGCTTCCATGCCGAGTTGACCTTGGTGGCGGCAGACGAAGCGTTGGAGAACGAGACGTCGACGCCGGCAATGGTGGTGTTGGGGTAGGCTACCTGCGAAAACGCTACGATGCCTACGATATAGACAATGACGATTAGACCAAGGACGACAAAGAGCGTCGTCTTTTTACCCGACTTATTGTTGCCGGCGGACTTGCGCGCGGGGCCGTGATCGCCTCGAGCGTGCGTGGGGGGCTGCTTGGGCGCATTGCCGTTTGCCTGGCGCTGCTGACGTTGTTGACGCTGCTGTCGCTGTTGGTTCGGGCGTTGGGAAGCGTTTGCCGCACCACGCTGCTGACCGTAGCTCGGCGCGATAGGACGCGGCGACTGAACGTCGCCGGTGTGCCTGCTCGGCTGCTGCGGATCGGGAATCAGTTGAGTTCGATCGTTTTGCGACATCGTATGCATATCCTTCGATTTTCGCCTTGCGGTTCATCGTGTTTTTACTGGGCTTGCATTATAGCGATTGCCCTGCTGTTTGTGGTACGGAAACGGTGGCATTCAAAAGAGGTGGGACATTTGTCCCACCTTTGAGTCATTCTTTGCCGCTATCCGCACACACCGCATTTTGCACAGGCCGAAAGTGCGGCCGGAGCCTGCGCGATGCCACCCTTTGCCGTCTCGCGCAGCGTGGCCGGCAACGCGTGGCCCACCGAGAGCATGACATGTGCCATCTGGTCAAACGGCACCAGGCTCTTAATGCCTGCGAGGGCGAGCTGTGCCGAGCTAAAGGCCGCTGCTACGCCGATGGCGTTGCGGTTTTGGCAGGGCACCTCCACGAGGCCACCGACGGGGTCACAAACGAGGCCCAACAGGTTGCTCAGCGCGATGGAACTGGCGTCGAGCGCCTGCTCGGGCGTGCCGCCGAGCATCTGTACCAGCGCGGCCGCCGCCATGGCGGCGGCGCTTCCGACCTCGGCTTGGCAGCCGCCCTCGGCGCCGGCAACGCAGGCGCTTGTGGTGAGGTTGAGGCCGATGGCGGCTGCGCAGTAGAGCGCGTCCATGACTTGCTCGTCGTCGAGCTGCAGGCGATCGGCAAGCGCCAGCACGCAGCCGGGCACTACACCCGCGGATCCTGCCGTCGGAGCTGCGACGATCACGCCCATGGTGGCGGAGCGTTCGAGTACGGCCATCGCGCGGGCCACGGCTTCGGTCTGGACGGCGCCCATCAGGCTTGCACTCAAATCGTTGCGGCCGGTGGCTTCGACGAGCTTGGCCTCGCCGCCGATAAGCCCACCGAGCGATCGCTGCGGATTGGCGATGGGGGCCGTGGTCTCCTCGCGCATGACGTCGAGCACGCGGCGCATGGCGGCGACGGCGTGGGCCTCGCCGGTCAGACGCGCCTCGCGAACGGCCATGACGGCGCCGATGCTGAGCCCCAGTTCCTCGCACGCATCGAGCAGCTGCTCGCCGTCGTCGAAGATTTCCTTGGCCGAGACGCCGGGGGAGAGCGACGAGGCAGAACCGGGGAGCTCGATAAACGTTGCGTAATCGACATTGTCGAGTTTGCGCAGCATGGGGACGACGGTGTCGTCGGGCGCGCCGTCGGTCTCAAAGACGGAGTAGGCCTGGCCGCCCACTTCGGTGCGGTAGGTGCGGCAGAAGGCGATGTTCACGTGGGCGTAGGCGAGCAGGTTCGTGAGAGCGGCGAGCACGCCGGGAACGTCCTTGTGCGCCACGAAGAGCGTGGAGTACATGCCCGAGATGTCGACGCCGACGCCGTTAATGCGGCTGATGCGCATCTTGCCGCCGCCCAGGCTCTCGCCGCGAACCTGTGCCGTGGCGCCCGTGTCGTCGACCATGTCGATGTCGACGGTATTGGGGTGGATGGAGGCGTCGTCGCCCTTGATGTTAAAGTGATATTCGAGGCCCTGCTCGCTTGCGAGGTTGAAGGCCTGCTTGATGTTCTCGTCATCGGTGTCGAGGCCCAGTATGCCCGCGACGAGCGCACGGTCGGTGCCGTGGCCACGGTAGGTGTGGGCGAAGGAGTTCCACAGGCCAAAGGTGACTTTGGTGATGCGGCCTTCCAGCAGGCTGGCGGCAACTTGGGCGCACCGCAAGGCGCCGGCGGTGTGCGATGAGCTGGGGCCGACCATGACGGGGCCCAAGATCTCGAATGCCGAGGTCGTAGCTAGTGTTTGCGGCTTGCCTGCCATGGGTGCTCCTTTAATCTGTCCCGTCGTCCCGAGGGGCGGGGCATAAGGTCGCCTGCTCGGACAGTCCTGCTCGCACGGAGAGCACATTAAGTGCTCTCCGGCTCGTGCGGAACTCGCGATCGACCAAATACCAAAGCCCTCGGAACTTAGGATACATGGTTGGAGTCGTTATGCTGCAAAATTCATTGGCTGGTGACCTTTTCCGTATCGGTTCATCTTCGCCACTGGTTAATAAAAAAGAAGTACCGGTTGGAGGCCGGTACTTCTTTGTGCGTAATCCTGTGTTGCTCAGGTCTGGCTAATCGTCTTACAAACCGCAGGCTGCTTTGAGTTCTTCGACTCGGTCGGTATTTTCCCAGGTGAAGTCTGCGTCTTCGCGGCCGAAGTGACCGTAGGCTGCCGTCTTTTCGTAGATGGGGCGGCGCAGGTCTAGGTCGCGGATGATTGCGCCCGGGCGCAGGTCGAAGGTCTTCTCTACGGCCTCGACGATCTTGTCCTCGGCAACATGCGCGGTACCGAAGGTGTCGACCATGATTGAGAGGGGCTTGGAAATGCCGATGGCGTAGGCAAGCTCGACTTCGCAGCGGTCGGCCAGACCGGCGGCGACCACGTTCTTAGCGACCCAGCGCGCGGCATACGCGGCGGAGCGGTCAACCTTGGTGCAGTCCTTGCCGCTAAAGGCGCCGCCGCCGTGACGGCCGTAGCCGCCGTAGGTGTCGACGATGATCTTGCGGCCGGTGAGGCCCGTGTCTCCCATGGGGCCGCCCACGACAAAGCGACCGGTGGGGTTCACGTAGATGTCCGCGTTGTCCCACGGCATGTTCTCGGCGGCCATGACCGGGGTGATGACGTGCTCGATGAGGTCGGCCTTGATCTTGCCCATGTCCTCGATCTCGGCGGCGTGCTGCGTGGAGATGACGATGGTCGTGACCTCGACGGGCTTGCCTTCCTCGTAGCGCACGGTGACCTGGGTCTTGCCGTCGGGACGCAGATAGGCGAGGGTACCGTCGTGACGCACGGCGGCCAGGCGCTCGGCCAGGCGGCTTGCCAGGTAGTGCGGCATGGGCATGAGGGTCTTGGTTTCGTTGGATGCATAACCGAACATCATGCCCTGGTCGCCGGCGCCGATCAGGTCGATCGGGTCGGTGGTGGCGCCGGTCTGGGTCTCGAAGGATTCGTCGACGCCCTGGGCGATATCGGGGGACTGCTCATGGATGAGGCTCATAACGCCGCAGGTATCGCAGTCAAAACCGAACTTGGCACGGTTGTAGCCAATGCGGCGGATAACGCCGCGGGCGATTTCCTGCACGTCGACGTAGGCCTGGGTGCGAATCTCGCCGGCGACAATGACGGTGCCGGTGGTCACGAGGGTCTCGCAGGCGCAGCGGACGTTCTCCACGTTGGCAGGCACGCCGTTGGGGGCGATGTAGCCCTGCTCCTGGAGCTCTATTTCTTTGGCGAGGATTGCGTCGAGGACGGCGTCGCTGATCTGGTCAGCGATCTTATCGGGATGACCTTCGGTCACCGACTCCGACGTAAAAACAAAGGACCCGTGTTGTGGTGGGATGGAACGAAGCTCTTCTGACATGATTGTCCTTTCAAAAACGTGTCCCAGCGACCGTTACCATTCCGCCGGGCTCTCTATGCAAGGGCACATCATAGCGCGTAAATCAAACATTCACACCCTTTCCGCACCTAGTCATTGGGGACAGACTTAATTACTCATTGGGGACAGACTTAAATGACCAGTCTTAAACCAAGAATGTCCCCAATGACTACAACGACTGGTCATTTAAGTCTGTCCCCAATGAGTAGGTCGGTGCCCTTTGTGCGGAGGTTGCTTTGATGCTTTATACTGATGCGGTTAGACATTCATCCTGCAATCGAGGAGATTTCCATGGCATCAGACGTTCGCGTCCGCTTTGCACCCTCACCGACGGGCAAGCTGCACATCGGCGGCGCCCGCACCGCTATCTATAACTGGGCTTTCGCCCGCGCAAACGGCGGCACGTTCATCCTACGCATCGACGACACCGACCCCACCCGTTCCACCGACGAGAACACGCAGATCATTCTGCGCGCCATGCGTTGGCTTGGTCTGGACTGGGACGAGGGTCCCGAGGTGGGCGGCGACTATGGCCCCTACGCCCAGACCGAGCGCTTGGACCTGTACAAGCAGGCCGCCCAGAAGCTTTGGGACGAGGGCAAGGCCTATCCTTGCTTCTGCACCAAGGAACAGCTCGACGCCGATCGCAAGGCCGCGCAGGAGCGCAAGGACCCCTTCCAGGGCTATCAGCGTCGTTGCCGCGATCTTGATCCCGAGGAGGCCCGCCGCCGCATCGAGGCCGGCGAGTCCTACGTCTTGCGCATCAAGGTGCCCGAGGACCGCGGCGACGTCGTCATCCACGATGCCGTCCACGGCGAGGTGACCTTCGACGCCAAGGAGCTCGACGACTTTGTCATCTTCCGCTCGGATGGCACGCCCACGTATAACTTCGCTACCGTCGTCGACGACGCCATGATGAAGATCACCCATGTCATCCGCGGCGACGACCACCTGTCCAACACCCCGCGTCAGGTCATGGTTTACGAGGCCCTCGGCGCGCCCGTGCCCACGTTCGCCCACATCTCCATGATCTTGGGTGCCGACGGCAAAAAGCTTTCCAAGCGCCACGGCGCCACCTCGGTGGAGGAGTACCGCGACGCCGGTTACCTGTCCGACGCCTTCGTCAACTATTTGGCGCTGCTCGGCTGGTCGCTCGACGGCGAGACCACGATCATCCCGCGCGATGTCCTGGCAAGCAAGTTCTCGCTCGACCGCATTTCCAAGAACCCGGCGACCTTCGACCCCAAGAAGCTCGATTGGGTCAACGCCGAGTACATCAACGGCATGTCCGATGCTCAGTTTGCCGACGAGATCATGGTCCCCGAGCTGCACGAGGCGGGTCTCATCGAGGGTAATGTCGAGTACGGCGAGGACTGGATCGACGCGCTTGCCGCCATCGTCAAGCCGCGCACCAAGATGCCGGCCGACGCCGTGACCGTCGCCGCTCCCATCTTTGCCACGGCCGAGACGCTCGAGTATGACGAGAAGTCTGTCAATAAGGGCCTGGCAAAGGAAGGCATGGGCGCCATTCTGGATGCCGCCAAGGCCGCTCTCGAGGGCGTGGACGAGTGGGCTGCCGAGGCCATCGACGCCGCGCTTGAGCCGCTGCCCGAGCAGATGGACCTTAAGAAGCGCGTGGTGTTCCAGGCCGTGCGCGTCGCCGTCTGCGGCAACATGGTGAGCCCTCCGCTGGGCGAAACCATGGCGCTCGTCGGTCGCGACGACTGCCTGGCGCGCATCGACCGCGCCCGCACGATGGCGCTGTAGCAGCTGCGTATACGCATGTTTCCGAGCCCCGTTCCCCCCGAGCGTGGCTCTTGTTTCTGTACCGATGAGCGGGTTGCTGGGACAAAATAATCAGTAGTGTTTGTCCCATGTTCGAGCGACGCAACAAGCTCGACACTCGTATCGGTCATGGGACAAACACTACTGATTATTTTGTCCCACCCCTTTCAGGTCCGTTCGTTAGAGGTGGTGTATGGCTCAACAACTGTCGCTGTTTGGTTCGCCGGAACCGGAGGAGGCTTCGGTGAAGCCCGTGCCTGCCGCTGCCTCGGCTCAGCCTAAGCCTGCACCTGAGTCCATCGCAGCCTATGCGAGCGTGGTCCTTGACATTCCGACACGTGCGCTGTCCGAGCCTTTTGCCTACGGCATTCCGCAGTCCCTTGCCAACGAGGCGCAGATCGGATCCACGGTCCTGGTCCACTTTGGTAACCGTGCCGCCGCGGGCTATATCGTCGACATCGCGCTTGAACTAGGCGACCTGCAAGGCAACATCGCCCTCGATCTCACGCGCATAAAGCCCATCGAAGCTATCCTCAGCAAACCGCTCTTTACCGCCGAGGCTGCCCGTATCGCACGCTGGATGAGCCGCGAGTATGTCGCGACGCTTTCCGAGTGCCTGCGCCTGTTTTTGCCCCCGGGCGGCAGCCCGCGCGTCGTTAAGGGCGATGATGGCGCATGGACTGTCGAGCGCCCCGCCGTCAAACCTATCCAAAACCGCTGGGTCATGCTTACGCCCGAGGGCTTCGACTATACGCCGCCCAAGACCGCGGTCCGCCAGCGCCAACTCATCGAGGCGCTCCAGTGCGGCCCGGTCACGACGCGCGACCTCAACCTTCTCTATAACAGCATGTCGGCGACCATTAAGGCGCTCGAAAAGCGCGGCGTTGTGGTGGTGGAGGAGCGCCGCGCCTGGCGTGGCTGCGGCGAGCAGACCACGCTGTCCTCGGCAAGCGGCAAGGCGCCGGTCTCCCTTACCAACGGCCAGCAACAGGCACTCGCGCAGATTGAGCGCGCCCGTCTGGACGCCCATGGCGACGTGGTGCTCGTGGACGGTGTCACGGGCTCCGGCAAAACCGAGGTTTACCTCTCTGCCATCGAGCGCGTGCTCGCAGCTGGTCGCTCTGCCTGCGTGTTGGTACCCGAGATCTCGCTGACGGCCCAGACCGTCGGCCGCTTCCGGTCGCGCTTTGGCGAGACGGTCGCCGTGTTCCATTCGCGCCTTTCGGCCGGCGAGCGCCTGGACCAGTGGGATATGGTCGCCAGCGGTGCCGCGCGTGTGGTCGTCGGCGCCCGCTCGGCGCTCTTTTGCCCGCTCCACGACTTGGGCCTCATCATCATCGACGAGGAACACGAGACCAGTTACAAGCAGGGCTCCAGTCCGCGCTACCACGCGCGCGAGGTGGCGGCCGAGATGGCGCGGCGCTACCGCTGCCCACTTGTGCTGGGCTCGGCCACGCCTTCTGCCGAGGCCCTCGACCGCTGCCGCCGCGGTACGTACGGCGGCGCCACCTGGACGCGCGTCGAGATGCCCGAACGCCCGGGACTCGCCGTGCTGCCCACTGTCCGCATTGCCGACCTGCGCCGTGAGTTTTCTCACGGCAGCCGCTCCATGTTCTCAAAACCCTTGATGGAGGGCTTGGAGCGTGTGGTCGAGCGCCGTGGAAAGGCCGTGTTGCTGCACAACCGCCGCGGTTTTGCGCCGTTCCTGATGTGCCGTGAGTGCGGCTGCGTCCCAACCTGCAACCACTGCTCCACCGCGCTTACGTATCACGAGCGCACGCACACACTGCAGTGCCACACCTGTGGATCGTCCTGGCGCGTTCAGCCGTATCCCGCGCCCACGAGTCGCTGTCCCAAGTGCGGGAGCCGCTACCTGGCTAAAATGGGCCTGGGAACGCAGCAGATCGAGGACGCGCTGCACCAGATGCTGCCCGACGACGTCGCCATCATTCGCATGGATGCCGATTCCACGCGCGGCAAGGACGCACATAAAAAGCTACTCGAGCAGTTCGATGCCGCCGATTGCGCGGTGCTGCTGGGCACTCAGATGATCGCCAAGGGCCTCGACTTTCCCGAGGTCACGCTCGTGGGCGTGGTCAATGCCGACTTCGCCCTCAAGCTGCCGGACTTCCGCTCAGGGGAGCGCGCCTACGATTTGCTGGAGCAGGTGGCGGGCCGTGCCGGTCGCGGCGATCGCCCCGGCGAGGTCATCATCCAGACCTACCTGCCCGAGGATCCGGTCATTCGTGCCGTCGCCGAGCACGACCGTTCGATCTTTACCGACTACGATCTGGATCAGCGCCGCGACGCGCTGTACCCGCCGTTTGTTCGCCTGGTCAACATCTTGGTGTGGTCGGCGAACCGAGACGACGCGCAGGACTACATCGGACGCTTTGCAAGGCTTCTTAAGCGCCGCTGGCATGCCGCCGCGCCCGACTTTTTGCGGGCGGGGAGTTCCGTGCCGCAGGTGCTGGGCCCGGCTTCGTGTGTAATCGAGAGAGCCAAGGACCGTTACCGCTTCCATCTGCTTGTGAAGTCGCCCGTGGGGTACCATGTCTCTGATGATATCGACGCCTGCCTCAAAGAGGTGGGCTCTGTGCGCGGCGTGAGCGTGAACGTTGACGTCGACGCCTATGATTTGATGTAACAACCCGAAAGGATGGCCATGGAAGCCAACGGAATCGTACTGTCGCCCGACCCTCGTCTGCGCCAGGAGTGCGCCGTCATCGAGGAGATCACCCCGGCGATCGAAGCGCTTGCCGAGAAAATGAAGAAGATGATGTTCGAGAACGGCGGCTGCGGCCTGGCTGCTCCGCAGATCGGCGAGCTCATTCAGCTCGTCACCATCGACTGCGACTATACCGATAAGAACGACTACGACCCGTACGTTCTCATCAACCCCGTCATTGTTGAGCAGAGCGACCATCTGGTGCCGTCTAGCGAGGGCTGCCTGTCCATCCCCGGCATTAGCTGCGAGATCGAGCGTCCCGATCATGTCGTCGTCGAGGCGTATGACCTGGACGCAAACCTGATTCGCTACGAGGCCACGGGCGACCTGTTCTGCGTGTGCCTGCAGCACGAGATCGATCACCTGCACGGCAACACCATGTTCGAGCGACTGAAGCCGATGCAGAGGATCAAGGCAGTTAAGGAGTACCAGGACGCCCTCGCCCGCGGCGCTCGACCGGGCGAGACGGAGTAAGACCCCACCGTCCCCGGGGCGCCCGCCTATATCATCCCGTGCTCAAACATTCTCGCTGCGCTGCGAAACTGCGCGCGGGACGATATGTGGGCGCTCAGCACCGGGGACTGCGTTGTTCTGGCTCGGTTCGCCCGGGTGCCGTCGGGCCAGGGATGGGCGTCTTCGCTGATAGGTGCTTTGCTGAAAGAGCTGCTTTTATTGCGGCTCTTTCTTTGGTTTTGGGTATATTTGTTCTTGTTGAAATGTTATTGCGGATGGGCTGGTGACTTGGCTTTCCGCTGTTCTTTGTAGCCGTCTCGGCTTTGGTTGAGGGGAGACGATCTTTATGCGTATTGTGTTTATGGGTACGCCCGATTTTGCCGTGCCTTCTTTGACTTCGCTTGTTGAGGCTGGGAATGAGATTGCGCTTGTTGTTACTCGTCCTGACGCTGTTCGTGGGCGTGGTAAGAAGCTTGAGCCGTCTCCTGTTAAGGCTAAGGCGCTCGAGCTTGGTTTGCCTGTCGTTGAAGCTAATCGTATGACGCCTGAGGTTGTTGAGGCACTTCAGGCTGCCCAGGCTGACATTTTCTGTGTGGCTGCTTATGGCTGCATTTTGCCCGATGAGGTGTTGCATATGGCGCCGCTTGGTATTGTGAATGTTCATGCGTCCTTGCTACCTCGTTGGCGTGGGGCTGCTCCTATTCAGCGTGCCATTCTTGCTGGCGATGAGGTTGCTGGCGTTTCTATTATGCGCATTGGGCATGGCGTGGATACTGGTGCTTATTGCGCCCAGGCGTCTACGTCGGTTGCCGGCAAGCATGCCGAGGTTTTGACCGTGGAGCTTGGTGAGCTTGGCGGCAAACTGCTGGCTGATACGCTTCCTTCTCTTGCCGATGGCACTGCCGTGTGGACTGAACAGGATGAGTCGCTCGTCACTCATGCTGCCAAGATTTCCAAGCAGGAGATGCGTCTGGATCCGCAGATGGCGGCGTTCGATTGCGTGCGCCATGTGCTTGCTTCGTCCGATACCGCGCCTGCCCGTTGTGTGATTGCCGGCAAGACGGTTCGTGTGCTCGATGCTGCGCCGGCCGATGTGTCGCTTGGCGAGGGTCAGGTTCTCGTTCAGGCCAAACGTGTTTACCTTGGCCTATCCGATGGCTCGGTTGAGTTGCTCGAGGTTAAGCCCGATGGTAAACGTGCTATGGCCGCATCTGCTTGGGCTGCTGGCCTGCAGGGTGCCGATCTTATCTGGGGTGTTTTGTCATGAGCAAGCTGTCTCCCGCGCGCAAGCTTGCGCTCGATGTGCTAATGGAGGCCGATCGCCGCGGCATGTATGCGCGTGACGTGCTGTCCTCTCGCGCATCGGCCAAAGCTATTGACCAGCGCGATTCCGCTTTTGCCGCCCGCTTGGCGCTGGGTGTGGCCGCTACGCAGGGTATTTTGGACGAGCTGCTCGATCAGTTTCTCGATAAGCCTAAAAAGGTTGCGCCGCGTGTTCGCATGGCACTTCGTATCTCGGCCTTCGAGATGCTTTATCTGCATACGCCTGGTCGCGTTGCGGTGAGTCAGGGCGTTGAGCTGGTGCGCAGCGGAGCTAAGTCTGCCGCCGGTTTGGCCAATGCCGTGCTGCATAAAGTCGCGGACAACGTTGAGGACTTTGCCACGGCGTCCGACGTGGATGAATCCGAGCGCCGTCTTGTCCGTCTGTCGCGCCTGATGGGTCTACCGCGGTGGCTGTGCGCTCGCATTATGGCTTCGTTCGACACGCCTGAGGGTGCGCTTAACTTTGCCGGCAATCTGGCCCCCGCGCCGCTGGCCCTGCATGAGAACGCCTTTGCGACCAAGCCCGATCCGTATATCTCGCAGCTTGTGGCGCCTGTCTTCCCGGGCTGCCATGCCCCGGTTGATGCCCAGGTTACCGTTGCTTCGGGTGTGTTTGAGCGTGCTGCCGCGGTGGCATCTGATCTCAACGCCCAGCTCATCGCCACGGCAGCCACGCGCCCCGGAAGCTGCCTTGAGATTGGTGCCGGTCGCGGAACCAAGACCTATGTGATGATGTGCCAGGCCAAGCGTGCGGGCTATGAGCGTCAGCATACGGCGCTCGATCTGCATGATCGCAAGTGCGATCTGAATCTCGCTCGCCTGCATAAGGCCGGTATTCAGGGCGTTCGTACGGTTTCGGGTGATGCCTGCGAGCTTGATGAGGTACTCACATCGTTTGATGCCATGCTTGGCGAGTCGGTTAAATTCGACACGGTCTTTATCGATGCGCCTTGCTCGGGCACCGGCACCATGCGTCGTCATCCCGAGATCCCGTGGCGCCTGACTGAAAAGGATGTGACGGTTGAGCTGCCCAAACTGCAGCTGACGATGCTCAGGGAAGCCGCCGCGCGCGTGGCTGCCGGCGGCGAGCTCATCTATGCGACGTGCTCGGTCTTCGACGAGGAGAACACGCAGGTGATGGACGCGTTTTTGGCTTCGCCCGAGGGCGCGGACTTTAGCCTGGCACCTCTCTCCGAAGTACAGATCCTGCAGCTGCCCGAGTTCGATCAGGCCAAGAAGCTCGTTTCCGTACGTCAGAACGAACGAGGCCTCTTCCAAAGCGTGCCGGTAAACGCCGACTCCTACGACGGCCACTTCTGCGCCCGTCTGGTCCGCAAGTAGCGACTAAGTTGCGGTGAAATAAGGATTGAATAGCGGCTTCCACCCACCAAACAGTCCTTATTTCACCGCAACTCACAAGGAAACCTGGGTAGCTTGATTAGCTACCCATAGAGCAAAGAAATAGCCCCGCGATCGGCGTTGATCGCGGGGCTGCTTGGTTTCTAGTGGCTATGCGGGCAATTGGCGCAGCAGCCGCTCGTGGCGTTGGTGCTGGAGCCGCCGCTTCGCTGGTCGGTGTTGTAGAAACCGCTGCCCTCAAATTTAATGCCGCTGGCCGAGAACGTCTTGGCCGCCGGGGCGCCACAGCTCGGGCACACGACCTCGGGGGTCTCGGACATGGGATGCTTAACCTCAAACACGTTGCCGCAGCTCGAGCACTTGTAATCGTAGCGCGCCATAATACTTCCTTTTCAGCACAAAGCGGGCAGATCGCTCTGCCCGCATAAATTCAAACAGCTGTAACTGTACCCTATATCGGGGGTTTTATCACGCTTCGCCCCAGAATCTATGGGTGTTGCGCAGGAGCTGTGCAGTTTTATCCTCGGTGGCTTCAATATCAGCCTCATCGGCCTGCCAAGTCCAGTTACCCGTAGCGACACCTGGTACGTTCATGCGCGCATCGTCGCCCAGACCCAGCACGTCTTGCAACGGCATCATCACAAGCGGTGCGTCGCTTGCCAGCGCGTCGCCCATCAGCTTACCGGCAAATTCCCTGCCGCTCGGCTCGTCGCCGCCCGCAAAGGAGCGCGTGCACCAACCGGCAAGCGTCGACGTGTCGTGCGTCGAGGTATACAGAATCTTGTCGGGCGTGGGGTTAATCCCGTTGCGGACGTCGTAATCGCTAAACTCCAGCACGTCCATGCCGGGGAAGCCGCAGGTCGAAGCCATGGCTCGAACGCCGGGCGTCAGATAGCCCAGGTCTTCGGCGATAAAGTTGAGCGGCCCCAGCTCGTTATAGGCAGTCTGGAACAGATCCTTGCCCGGTCCCGCCAGCCAGCGGCCGTCGGCGCAGGCCTTACCTGCGGGAATGCTAAAGTAGCTGTGAAATCCCAGGAAGTGGTCCAGGCGCACACGGTCGTAGAGCGAGAACGCGCGACGCAGACGGTCCATCCACCAGCGGTAGCCGTTCTCCTTCATGTGATCCCAACGGAAAGTGGGGTTGCCCCACACCTGGCCCTCGGGCGCAAAATTGTCGGGCGGCGCGCCGGAAATCTCAATCGCCTTGCCGGTATCGGACAGCCAGAAGTTCTCGGGCTCGCTCCACGCATCGGCCGAATCGTCCGAAACGTACATCGGGATGTCGCCGATTACCTCGATACCCTTCTTGTGCGCGTAGTTCATGAGCTCGCACCAGGCCAGGTCAAAGCGGTACTGCATGTACGCCTGCAGCTCTGCCTCGTCGTGGAAACGCTTGTCGTCAATCAGATGCTCGTTGTAGCGCGCGACATCGGTCGGCCAATCGTGGCGCGACTCGCCCTCAAAGTACTTCTTAACGGCCATATAGACGCAGTACTTCTCGAGCCAATCGGCATTGCGATGTTTAAACGCGGTGTAGAGCGGATCGGCATCCTCGCCGCCGCGAGCCTTCCAGGTCTCAAAGTCGGCGGCCAGCTCCTCGTGGCTCTCGGGCAGCAGGTCGATATTGCCCGCAAAGGCCGAAGGGCCAGCGTAGGGGGAGCGGAAGAAGTCCGTCGGGTTAACGGGCAGGACCTGCCAATAGCGCATGCCCATAGCGGCCAGATGATCGATAAAGCGACGCGTGGGCGCACCGATCGTGCCGGGCTTGCCGTCGTCGGTTGGCACCGAAGTGATGTGGCACACGACGCCCGCACCGTGATCGAGCGGCTCCTGCAGGCGCTGCTCGGCGTGGTGGTAGATGATCGACGAACCCAGCGGATACAGGTCGAGCGTGACCGTGCCGTTGTGAATCTCGCACTCGTGACCGCTAATAACATCGCTCGCGCATTCACCGAGCGCCGGGATCGTCACGCGGTGTGAATTGCGCAGGCTGCGGTTAATGATGACGGTCGCGGATTCGCCGTCTTTGCCCGTGCGGTTGTAGGCCAGCACCTCGTCGTTGAGCGCGAAGGCCTTGATCTCACCGTCAATCATAAACGGCAACGCGCGGCGCACGGCAGAGGCGTTCTTGACGATCGCGAGCGTGTCGAAGTCGTGCAGGTCTTCCTTGGTCGGCAGGGTGCGACGGTTGCCCGGGTCGGTAAGACCCTCCAAGCCGTACTCGTCGCCGTAGTAAATCGAAGGCACGCCGGGGAAGGTCATCTGCATAAGCGTGGCGAGCCAAAAACGGCTCTTGGCCAGACCCATCGCGCCTTCGTCCAAGCGCCATTTGCTGCGCTCGCACTCGGGCAGCTGCGACTCGTCGGGGCCGCCGCCGAGCACCGAGATGATGCGCGGACGGTCGTGGCTCGACAGCAGATTGAGCGCGCAAGACAGGGCCTCGCGCGGATAGTTCTCGCGCAGGGTCTCGATGTCCTCGGCCGCCTGATAGGCGTTCTTGTAGCCCATCAAAAAGCCGATGACCATATCGCGGAAGGGGTAATCCATAGCAGAGTCCAGCTCGGATCCCTGCAGGTAGCGGCGCAAATGGCCGTAGCTAATCTTGTTGGAGGCGTCTTCCCAGACCTCGCCGAGCAACAGTGCGTCAGGCTTTTCGGCAAGAACGGCCTTCTTAATCTCGGCCAGGAAGTCGTCGGAGAGCTCGTCGGCCACGTCCAGACGCCAGCCATGGGCACCGGCGCGCAGCCATTTGCGGATGACGCCGTCCTTGCCCAGGAGCTTCTCGCGCACCAGCTCGGATTTCTCGTTGATGGCGGGCATGTTGCCCACGCCCCACCAGCAATCGTACGAGCCGTCCTCGTGGAAGGTAAACGCATCGCGCCACGGGGAATCCTCGCTCTGCCAGGCGCCCACGCCGGGGTAGTTGCCGTAGCGGTTGAAATAAATCGAGTCGTCGCCCGTGTGGTTAAAGACCCCGTCCAGAATAATGGAAATGCCCAGCTTCTCGGCTGCCTGACACAGCTCGGTAAAGTCCTGCTCGGTGCCCAGGATCGGGTCGATCTTGGTGTAGTCGGCCGTGTCGTAGCGATGGTTGCTCGCGGCCTCAAAGATGGGGTTGAGGTAGATGGCCGTAAAGCCCAGCTCGGCGATGCGGGGCAGGTCTTCCTGGATGCCCTTGAGCGAGCCGCCGTAGAAGTCCCATGTCTTGATGGAGCCGTCCTCGGCGCGCTCGTACACGGGCGGCTCGTTCCAGTCCTCGACCATGCGGCGCTGAATGCCCTTGCGCGGCTTTTCGAGCTCGGCCAGCGTGCGCTCGCGCCAGTGCTCATCGCGGGCGTAGCGGTCGGGGAAGATCTGGTAAACCATGCCGCGCTCGTACCACTCGGGACGAACTTCGCGGTGTTTGTAAACGGTGAGCTGGAAGGACGGCACCTCGACGTAATCGTAGGTTACGCCCTCGCCGCCGGTGCGGCCTTGCGGTGCGCCCAAGCGGACCTCGGGCTGGCCCTCGATATTGCATATAAAGCTGTACCAGATAAGGCAGGGCTCGGCGCACTTGAGCTCGCCGGTAAAAATACCATCGCCTTCGTGCTCCATTGGGATCAGCCTCTCGCCGACGCCATCAACCCAGGTGCGCAGGGTAAGCGTTGCCTGGTTGGGGTCGGCATCCTCCAAAATCACCGAGAGCGAAACGGAAGTTCCAGTGGTCACAGCGCCAAAGGGGTTGCGAAACTGCGGCAGGCGGCTGTTGTGAATCAATCTCATAGTACGGTCCAGTTCTATACAATCATGGCCAACGGGTCATGGGCTTAACGCACAGTTCTTAAGTATATCGTTGTACTTTAGTTGTCTAAACCACAGCCGTTCACTATCGGCGAACGGTTGTCCTAGAAAATCGTTTTACCGCATCTATAGAAGAAGGGGGCGTCGCGTTAAACGACGCCCCCTTGCATGGTGAGGTTTGGGTTTTGGATCGCCCGAATTAGCGGCGCTTGCGGGTGGCCGTTGCCTTGCGGACGGAGGTCTTCTTGGACGGTGCCTTCTCCTCGGCCGGAGCGGTGGGGGAGACCGGGGCCTCCTTGGCGGGCTCGGTCTTTGCCTCAACCTTGGCCTCAGCCTTCGGGGCGGCCTTGACCTCGGCAGCCTTCGGTGCCGGCTCGGCCTTTACCGCGGGCTTGTCCTCGACCTCAGCCTCCGCCTTGGGGGCAGCAGCCTTGGTCGTGGTCTTCTTGGCGGCTGCCGTGGTGCGCTTGCGCGTGGTGGTCTTGGTGGCAGGCTTGGCCTCAACAGGAGTTTCGGCCTTGGGCTCGGTGGTCGTCTCCTCGACCTTGGCAGCAGGCTTTGCTGCGGCCTTGGGGGCTGCCTTCGTTGCAGCGGCCTTGGTGGTCGTTGTCTTCGAAGCCGTGGTCTTCTTGACAGCGGTGGTCTTAGCGGCAGTCGTCTTCTTGGCTGCGGTCTTAGCCGGAGCCTTGGCGGCCGGCTTGGCCTCGGTTGCAGGAGCCTCAGCCGTGGCCTCGGCCTTTACCTCGGGAGCGACCTCGGCCACGGCGGCTTTCTTAGCGGCAGCGGTCGTGCGCTTGCGCGTGGTCGTAGCCTTGGCAGCGGTCTTGGTCGCAGCAGCCTTGGTCGTCGTAGCCTTCTTGGCTGTCGACTTACGAGTCGTGGTCTTCTTGGCGGCAGGCTTCGCAGCCGGCTTGGCCTCGGGTTCGGGAGCAGCCTCTGCCTTTACCTCAGCCTCAGCCGGCTTCTCCTCGGCTTTGGACTCCTCAACAGCAACGGGCGTTTCGGCAGGCGCAGCCTCCTCAACCACAGTCGCCGGCCTCTCGATCTCCGGATGCATAAAGAAGTACAGATCAAGATACTTATCGGCCGAACGCGTCCAGCTAAAGTCCTGGCTCATGGCCTGCGTGACCAGCTGGTTCCAGGCGTCGCGGTTATCCCAGAACAGACGCGCCGCGCGGAATACCGCATCGCCCATCTCGTCGCCGTTAAAGTTGCTAAACGAGAAGCCCGTGCCCTCGCCGGTAAACTCGTTGTACGGCTGCACGGTGTCCTTCAAGCCACCGGTCTCGCGTACGATGGGCAGCGTGCCGTAGCGCATGGCGATGATCTGCGACAGGCCGCAGGGCTCAAACTTCGAAGGCATCAGGAACATGTCGGCGGCAGCGTACATGCGCTGCGACAGCGCCGGGTCAAATTCGATGCGTGCGGCCATGGTGCCGGGGTACTTGTCCTGGAAGTAGCGCAGGCCGTCCTCGTAGTCGCGGTCGCCGGTGCCCAGCACCGCCACCTGCACGCCGCCGGCCAAGATGCGGTCGAGCGCGTACATGACCAGGTCCATGCCCTTCTGGCGCGTCAAACGCGTGACCATCACCATAAGCGGACGGTCGTCGCGAACCTCGAGCCCCAGCTCTTCCTGCAGCTTGGCCTTGCACACGGCCTTGCCGGAACGGTCCTCTACGGTGTAGTTGGCGGCAATGCGCTTGTCTGTCGCCGGGTCAAAGCCCGCAACGTCAATGCCATTCAAAATGCCCTGCAGCGCGTACGAACGCTCGCGCAGAACGCCGTCCAGGCCCTCGCCAAACTCGGGCGTCTGGATCTCGTTGGCATAGGTAGGGCTTACCGTAGTGATGGTGTCGGCATAGCGCAGCGCGCCCAGCATGTAGTTGATGCTGCAGGCGTCGCAACGCAGCTGCGAGGCAGCCGCCGGAATATGCGCCACACCAAGGATGTCCTCCATCACGGTGTCGCTAAACTGACCCTGGAACGCCACGTTGTGGATCGAGAACACGGTCTTGACGCGGTCGTACAGCGGCAGGCCCTGGTAGAACTCGCGCAAAAACACGGGCGCCAGTGCCGTCTGCCAGTCGTTGCAGTGCAGGATGTCGCACTCAAAGCCGGCCGGCAGGTGCTGCAGGCTCTCGGTGATGGCCTTGGAGAAGAACGCAAAACGCTCGCCGTCGTCAAAGAAGCCGTACGGATAGTCGCGCGCAAAGTAGCGCTCGTTGTCGATGAACATATAGGTGACGCCGTCGTGCTCGAGCTTCTCGAGCCCGCAGTATTCATTGCGCCAGCCCAGGCTCACATAAAAGTCGGAGAAGTGCTCCATCTGGGACTTGTACTCGTCCTTGATGGTGGCGTACTTGGGCACCATCACGATGACCTCGGCGCCCGCGCGCACGAGCGCCGCAGGCAGCGAGCCCGCCACGTCGCCCAGGCCACCGGTCTTCACAAACGGTGCGCACTCGGCCGAGGCAAACACGATCTGCATCTTTTTGCTGGAATCAGCCATATTGTCTCCAATGTTGCAATTCGAGAATAGCCGCCTGGCGCTAACCGGGCGGCTATTCTACATGTTACGAGCGATGTTGCGGTACCAACGTTAACGTACGATGGTGGTATCGGAAGTTAACGGAGCCTTGCCCAGCACCAGGATGTTCTCGGGCGTGCCGCGAAGCTCGGTGTTGGTGGGAACCACATTGTTCTTGTCCAGGATGGCATTCTCAACGCGAGCGCCGCTCTTGATGATGCAGCTCTGGTTGATGATCGAGTTGGTCACCGAGGCGCCCTCCTCAACCACGACGCCGCGCGACAGGATCGAGTTGCGCACGGTACCCTTGATGATGCAGCCGGCAGAGATGATCGAGTTGCACGCGTGGCTGCCGGTCGCATAGCGCGAAGGCGGCACGTCGTGGGCCTTGGTCAGGATCGGGCGCTCGGGATCGAAGAGCTGGTCGGCCACGGTCTGGTCGAGCAGGTCCATGCTGCGACGATACAGCGACTTCTCGCTAAACACGCCCACGACCTCGCCCTTGTATTCGTAGCTGCACACGTCGATGTTGCCAAAGTCGCCCTGGAGTGCCTCGAGCAGGTCCAGATAGTCGGCGGCCTGGTAGTGGTCGATGATCTCGAGCAGCGTCTCGCGATTGACGATGCAGCAGTCCATAGAGGCGTTGTCGCCGTACACGACGCCGGCGCTCACGCCCGTCAGACGGCCGTTCTCGTTAATCTCGAGCTTGGTCTCGTCATCGACGTTGCGCGTGGCCTTGCAGTACACCACGGTCATCTGGGCACCGGAGTTCTCGTGCGCCTCGATGATGGTGTTGAGGTCCATGCTAAAGATGATGTTGGTGCCCATCATCACAACATAGGGCTTGTCCGAGCGCTGGAACAGCGTCTTGTTGGAGATGATGTCGCGCAGCAAGAAGCGCATGCCGCCCTTGGTGGTGCCATACGCGTTGCCGGGCACCATGAACAGGCCGCCCTTCTTGCGGTCCAGGCCCCAGTCCTTGCCCGAGCCCACGTGGTCGATCAGGGAGCGGTAGTTACCCGGCATGACGACGCCGACGGTCTTGATGCCGGCATTCATCATGTTGGACAGCGGAAAGTCGATCAGGCGGTAGCGGCCCAAAAACGGAACGGACGCGATGGGGCGGTCCTTGAGCAGCACACTACCGTAAGTCGAAGAGTAGTTAGCGGTGATATAACCGATGGCCTTGCGATTGATCATCGGATCATTCCCCCTTCCCGATAACGACGTCATTTCCAACGACGGCCGTATCCTTGGTGGTATCGACAGAGCCGAGCTTCACGCCCTCTTCGACCGTGGAGTTCTCGCCCAAAATAGCGCGGCAGATGTGCGCGCCGCTCTTAACGTGCGCACCCGGCAGCAGCACGGAGTCCTCGACCACAGCGCGCTCCTCGATGATGACATCGGTCGAAAGGATCGAGTGGCGAGCGGTGCCGTAGATCTTGCAGCCGTTGGAGACCAGGCAGTCGTCCAGGCGACCGTCAGGGCCAATGTAGTGCGGCGGACGCGTGGTGATGTTGGACATGATGGGGAAGTGCTTGTCAAACAGATCGAACTCGGGGTTGTTGCCAAGCAGGTCCATCGAGGTCTCGTGGAAGCTGGCGATGGTGCCGACGTCCTTCCAAAAGCCGTGGAACTCGTAGCTGTACAGGCGCTTGCCCTCGCCGAGCAGCTTGGGGATGATGTCCTTGCCAAAGTCGTGGCTCGAGCGCTGGTCCAGAGCGTCCTCCTCGAGCGCCTCGATCAGCACGTCGGCCGAGAAGATGTAGATGCCCATGGACGCGAGATTCGAATCGGGCTTATCGGGCTTCTCGGTGAACTTGGTGATGCGGCCGTCCTCGGGGTCGGTGGTCAGGATGCCAAAGCGGCTGGCCTCCTCCCACGGCACGGGCATAACGCTTACCGTGAGGTCGGCGTTGTTCTCAATGTGCGTCTTGAGCATCTTGCGGTAGTCCATGCGATACAGGTGATCGCCCGAAAGAATCAGGACGTACTTGGGGTCGTTGGCCTTGATGTAGTCGAGGTTCTGCGTAATGGCGTCGGCCGTGCCCGCATACCAGGCGCCGCCGGTCTGCGTCTCGTACGGCGGCAGGATCGACACGCCGCCGTCGCGGCTGTCAAGATCCCACGCCTCGCCGGAGCCCACATAGGCATGCAGCAGGTAGGGGCGATACTGCGTCAGAACACCCACCGTGTCGATGCCCGAGTTGGAGCAGTTGGAGAGCGAAAAGTCGATTATGCGGAACTTGCCACCAAAGCTAACCGCCGGCTTAGCGATCTTTTGGGTGAGTGCCCCCAATCGGCTGCCCTGTCCTCCTGCGAGGAGCATCGCGATGCATTCTTTCTTACTCATCGATTTCTCCTTCTGTCATCGATGTTCCTAAACCCATTAGCGACGGACGCGACGCTCGGTCGCGCCCGTCGAGTAATGCCGTGCTGGCATAGGGGAGCTCGCGGCCTTTAAGCGTGCCAGATCTCGTCGCGGTACTCGCGAATGGTGCGGTCGCTCGAGAACCAGCCGCTCGAGGCGGTGTTGAGCAGGGCCTTGCGGTTCCAGGTCTCCTGGTCGCCGTAGCTGTTCGTGAGCTTCTCCCAGGCGTCGACGTAGCTGCGGAAGTCGGCCATAACCAGGTCGGGGTCGTTGTTGTTCATGAGCTCGTTGTAGATGCTCTCGAAGTTGCCCGAAAGACCCGCAAAGGTGTTGTCCTTGAGCTCGTCCATCACGCGGCCCAGACGCTCGCGGTCGCCGTTGAGGGTATCCCACGCAAAGTAGCTGTTGGATGCCCAGAGCTGCTCGACCTCGGGGGCGGTCAGGCCAAAGATGGCCTCGTTCTCGCGGCCGGCCAGGTCGGCGATCTCGATGTTGGCGCCGTCGAGGGTGCCCAGCGTAATGGCGCCGTTCATCATGAGCTTCATGTTGGACGTGCCCGAGGCCTCCTTGCCGGCCGTGGAGATCTGCTCCGAGATCTCGGCGGCAGGGTAGATGAGCTGGGCGTTGCTCACGCGGAAGTTGGGGATAAAGCAGACCTTCATGACCTCGTTGACGCGCGGGTCGTTGTTGATGACGTCGGCAACGGAGTTAATGAGGCGGATGGTCTCCTTGGCAAAGGTGTAGCTCGAGGCAGCCTTGCCGCTAAAGATGAAGGTCGTCGGCGTCACGTGGAAGTTGGGATCGGCGATGCGACGGTTGTAGATGTCCATCACCTTCATGATGTTCATGAGCTGGCGCTTGTAGGCATGGAAGCGCTTTACCTGAACATCGAAGACGGTGTTGGGGTCAATAACCAGACCGGTCTCGGTCTTGACGTAAGCGGCCAGGCGCTCCTTGTTGGCGCGCTTGGAGGCACCCACGGCCTTCAGGAACTCGGTGTCGTCCTTAAACTCCTTGAGCTTCTCCAACTCAAAGGCGTCCTTGAGCCAGCCGTCGCCAATGGCATCGGTGACGAGCTTGGCGTAGGTGGGGTTGGCCTCGGCGAAGAAGCGACGGTGCGAAATGCCGTTGGTCTTGTTGTTGAACTTCTCGGGCGTCAGGGCGTAGAAGTCCTTAAGCACGATGTTCTTGATGATATCGGAGTGGATCTTGGCCACGCCGTTGACGCTATGGCTGCAGATCACGGACAGGTTGGCCATGCGAATCTCGCCGTCCCACAGAATGGCGGTCTGGCGCAGACGCTCCTGCCAGCCCTCCTGCGTGGTATCGAACGACTCGTGCCAACGACGGCTGATCTCGTCGATGATCTGGTACACGCGGGGGAGGAGCTTGGAGAACGTGCCGATGGGCCACTTCTCCAGAGCCTCGGGCAGGATGGTGTGGTTGGTGTAGCTCACGACCTGCGTCACGATGTTCCAGGCGTCGTCCCACTCGAGCTTCTTCTCGTCGATGAGGATACGCATGAGCTCGGGGCCGCACATGGCGGGGTGGGTGTCATTGGTATGGATGGCAACAAACTGCGGCAGCAGCTCCCAGTTCTCGCCGTGCTCCTTCTCAAAGGTGTCGAGCAGGCTGTAGATGCCGGCCGAGACAAACAGGTACTCCTGCTTCAGGCGCAGCAGACGGCCGTGCTCGCCGGCGTCGTTGGGGTAGAGGATGGCGCTGATGGCCTCGGCCTCGGCGCGCTCGGCATCGGCCAGGGCATAGTCGCCGCGGTTGAAGGCCTCAAGGTCAAAGTGCTCCTCGACCGGCTCGGCAGCCCAGACGCGCAGCTTGTTGACGGTCTCGCCGGCATAGCCCACCACGGGGATGTCGTAGGGGACGGCTAGGATGTCCTGCGTGTCCACCGTGCGGTAGAACGTGCGGCCATCCTCCTCAAAGCCCTCAACATGGCCACCAAACTTGATGGTCACGGCCTTGTCCTGACGGCGGACCTCCCAGGGATAGCCGTGGGTGAGCCACTCGTCGGTGGCCTCGACCTGGCTGCCGTTGACAATCTCCTGCTTAAACAGGCCGTAGCGGTAGCGCATGCCGTTGCCGTAGCCGGCGATGCCCTCGGCTGCCATGGAATCCAGGAAGCATGCGGCAAGACGGCCCAGGCCACCGTTGCCCAGCGCCGGATCGGGCTCCTGGTTCTCGATGACGGACAGATCGAAGCCCATGTCGTCGAGCGCCTCGGCGACCATGTCGCGCACGCCAAAGTTGAGCAGGTAGTTGTCGAGCAGGCGGCCGATCAAAAACTCGATCGAGAAGTAGTACACGCGCTTTTTGCCTTCGGCGGTGGCGCGGGCGTCGCTCTTGGTGGCAACGGTGCGTGCCTTCTCGGCCACGAGCTTGGCCAGGGCGTTAAAGCGGTCCAGGTCGCTGGCGGCCTCGACGCTCTTGCCGCTAATGCTCATGACGGCATCGCGATAGAGCTCAGTAAACTCCTGCTTGTTGTCGAAGATCTTATTCATACGTTCCTTTCCCCCGGGGATGTTTCTCCCGGAACGGTTATGACATGTATCCTACGCCCCCGCGGGGCGGGTATTACAGCTGTAACGGCTTTGTTACGCATCCTTGGCAGACGGCTTAACAGAAGCAGACTTTGCCTTGGTAGCGGCCTATTTGGTGGCTGCCTTCTTGGCCGTGGTGGACTTGGCCGTGGCCTTGGCGGCGGGCTTAGTTGCCTTCGCCTTAGCCGGAGCCTTCTTAGCAGCCGCGGCCTTGGGCTTCACCGAGGAGGCACGCTTGCGCGTCGCCTTCTTGGGCTCCACGACCACCGGCGGCTTGTAGCTGCTGGGACCGCGGCGCTTAAGTACCACGCCTGCCAGGCCGGGCACCTTAATCTCAATGGAGTCCATCTGCCCGTTCCAGGGATAGGGCTCGCTCGAGCAGGTGTAGGGTTCCTCGCCGGCATAGCCGCTGCCACCGAACTCGGGACGGTCGGAATCAAAGATGACCTCCCAGTCGCCCTCGCGCGGCACGCCCACGCGGAAGCTCTCGTAGCTTGCCGGATCAAAATTGATCAGGATCACCAGGTCGTCATCGACGTCCTCGCCCTGGCGCACAAAGCTCACGATGGACTGCTTGGAGTTGTCCGCGTCAATCCAGGTAAAGCCGTCGTCGGTGTAGCCGCGCTCGTACAGGGCGGGCTCGGCGGTGTACAGGTGGTTGAGCGCCTTGATAAACGCCTGATGATGACGGTGGGTCTCGTACTCCTCGGTCAGGAACCACTGGATGGACTCGTAGTAGCGCCACTCAATAAACTGGCCGATCTCGTTGCCCATAAAGTTGAGCTTGGCACCGGGGTGCGTCATCTGGTAGAAGGCCAGCGTACGCAGACCGGCAAACTGGCGCCACCAGTCACCCGGCATGCGGCCGATGAGCGAGCACTTGCCGTGCACGACCTCGTCGTGGCTCAGCGGGCAAATAAAGTTCTCGGTAAAGGCGTACATGATGGAGAACGTGAGTAGCCCGTGGTTGCCGGGGCGCCATGGAAAATCGGTCTGCATGTAGTGCAGGGTGTCGTTCATCCAGCCCATGTCCCACTTGTAGTGGAAGCCCAGGCCGCCGTCCTGCGGCGGGTAGGTCACGAGCGGCCACGCGGTGGACTCCTCGGCCATTATCATCACGTCGGGGTAGTGCGCCTCAACGGCGCAGTTGACCTGGCGGATAAACGCGCTGGCGTCCAGGTCTTCCTCGGTTCCGTACTTGTTGAACTTCTTTTGGCCGGGATCGTCGATGCCAAAGTTGAGGTACAGCATGCTGGACACGCCGTCCATGCGAATGCCGTCCACGTGGAAGTTCTCGAGCCAGTACAGCACGTTGGAGACAAGGAAGGAGCGGACCTCGCCGCGGGCGAAGTCGAACTTATGCGTGCCCCAGTTGGGGTGAATCTCGTGCTCAAACAGCATGTGGCCGTTAAAGGTGGCAAGACCGTGGGAGTCGGCGCAAAAACCGCCGGGCACCCAGTCCATGATCACGCCGATGCCCGCCTCGTGGCACGCATCGATAAAGTGCATGAGCTGCTGCGGGTTGCCGTAGCGCGACGTGGCGGCGTAGTAGCCAGTCGTCTGGTAGCCCCAGGAGCCATCGAAGGGATGTTCCATAAGCGGCATGACCTCGATATGCGTATAGCCCATGTCGCGCACGTAGTCCACGAGCTCAACCGACAGATCCTCGTAGGTGTAGAACTCACCGCGCTGCGCGGGGAAGGGATCCATGGGGCCGGGGTAGTTGCCGTACTCGTCGGGCTCGCCCTGCGGCGCGTCGCCGTGGCGCTTCCACGAGCCAATATGCACCTCGTAGATGTTGAGCGGCTGCGACATGTGGTTGTGGTCGGCGCGGCGCTTGAGCCACGCGGCGTCGTTCCACTTGTAGCCATCGAGGGTCCACAGCACACTGGCGGTACCCGGAGGGCACTCGGCCTTAAAGGCATACGGATCGGCTTTGTAGAGCTTTTCGCCCTCGTTGGTCTCGATGAGGTATTTATAGAGCTGGCCCTGCTCGGCGCCAGGAATAAAGCCTTCCCAGATAGCGCTCGTATGCACGGGCACCAGCGGGTTGGCTTCCTCATCCCAGTCGTTAAATTCGCCAATGACGTGGACGCTCTTTACGTCGGGCGCCCAAACGCAAAAGCGCCAGCCGCGCGTGCGCTGCTGCGTGTCGGGATGCGCGCCCATCTTTTCCCAGCTGCGCTCCCACATACCAATGCCAAACAGATAGACATCGTCCTTGGAGAGCTCCGGTGCGTGCGGAGCCGGTTTGCGGGTTGCGGGCTTTTTAGCCGTTGGCTTTAGCTTTGAATCGCTCACGTTTGATCCCATCATGACGCGGCAGCGTGTTGCCTTGGTGACTAGATGCGAAAGGTCCAAGGCTGCACGAATCGAAGGGACGGCGAAGTTTCTGTGATTCGTTCCACCTCGCGTGCTCGGTGGAACTTTCGGCAGAAACTACGATAACACCTGTGCGTTAGTTTTATGGACGAAAGCGGATTTGCGGGGGCTTTTAATCGGTAAGCGACATGTTTATACCACTGGCAGAATTGCCGTGGTAAAACTCTTGACAGTTTTACCAATTTGGGTTTCAAAATTGTTTGGCTGACGTTTGGTAAAACGTTTTTAGCAGGATGTTTACCATTTGATATCGAAAGGTTCGTTTATGTCCCATACCGCCGCTCCCAAGGTTGCTTTTATTTTCGATTGCGACGGCACGCTGGTAAATAGCACCCCCGTTTGGGCCTATGCCCAGCCCGAATTATTGCACCGACACGGAGTTGACGTGACGGTCGACGATTTTGCCCAGTTTGAGCATCTTTCGCTCGAGGACGAATGCCAGGCCTACCACGACACGTGGGGCATTGGCGCAAATGGTGAGGAGCTGTATCGCGAGCTTAGCGACATCCTGATCGATGGCTACTCCAAGGTGCCGCCGCGCGAGGGGCTCCTGGCGTTTTTGGAGCAGGCGAAGGCGGCAGGCATTGCCATGTGCGTGGCTACGTCCACGCCGGCCGAGCTGGTGCAGTCTGCGCTCGCTGGCGCCGGGCTCGACGCGTTCATGGAGTTTGTTACCACGACGGGCGAGGCAGGACGCTCCAAGCAGTTCCCCGATGTGTACGAGCTTGCGCTGCGCCGCCTGGAAGAGCGTCATGGGCACAAGTTTGAGTGCACATGGGTGTTTGAGGACGCCGTCTTTGGACTTAAGAGCTCTGGCACTGCAGGCTTTAAACGCGTGGGCATCTATGATCCGCACGGCCGTATGGAGCGGGACGAGGTTTGCGATAACTGCGATATCTTTATCGACAGCTATGAGGACCTGGACCTGGCCCGTGTGCTTTCGTTTGAGGGCTAGGCGAGGGCCGTGGCTTGTAAAGTATTAGTGGTTTGCGGCTCGCCGGTGGTGGCGAGCGCCGAGTTGCTTTGCCACCTGGCAGGGGAGTGCGACCACATCGTCGCCGTGGACCGCGGCCTGGATGCTCTGTTGGGCGCTGGCCTGAGCTGCGACGTCTACGTCGGCGACGCCGACACCGTTAGTGATGAGGGGCGCGCTCTGGTCGATGCCGCTTCCGATTTTGAAGTGGAGCGCCACGATCCCTACAAGGACTATACCGATCTGGCGCTTGCGCTCGATTCCGTCCGGCGTCGCTGGCCAGGTGCCGAAGTGGTAGCAACCTGCGCCACCGGCGGCCGCCCGGACATGGCCCTGTCTGTGTTAGGGCTACTGGCAGGCTATGCGGACGCCCCCGTCTGGATCGAAGAAGACGAAGTTACGGCCAGAATCCTGCACCAGGACGAGACTTGGACCATCGAGGGCGCCGAGGGCAAGACGTTCTCCATCATCGCCATCGCTCCCAACACAGAGATAAGCGAACACGGCCTAGAGTGGGAGCTAGATCGCAGCCCCCTAGGCCTGTTAGCCGACACGGGCATCTCTAATGTCGTAAGGAAAACGGCCAAGATCCAAGTCCACCAAGGCGTCGCAATAGCTTATTTGCTACATCAGGGTTTTATCAGGACGGTGGGCAAAAATAATCGCTCGTAGAGTGATTATTTTTGCCCCGTCCCAGGAAAACCCGTAAGGCGGAAAATCAATCCAAAATTCCCCCTTGC
>CABSLA010000008.1 GCA_902478545.1 uncultured Collinsella sp. | reverse complement strand
AGTTCCGCACGCAAAGGAAAGCACTTAATGTGCTTTCCGTCTTGCGCAGGACTGTAGAGCAGGAAACTTCATATGCGGCCCTCCCGGGCGCAAGCAAAAGGGCGACCCCTGTCCGGAGTCGCCCTTGTTGAGCTGTTTATGTATAGCTGTTACTCGGCGTCGTGGTGACGGCGGGGCTTGCGGCCTCCGTTGTCGCCGGGACGGCGCGGGCGGTCGCTGCGCTCAGAGCGCTCGCGACGCGGACGCTCACGGCGCTGGAAGTGCTCGCCGTCGCCCTCGGAGGCACCCTCGGCGCGAGCCGGGGCCTCGGGCTTGTCGAGACGATCGAGCGAGATCTTGCCGCGATCGTCGACCTCGATGACGACGACCTTGACCTCGTCGCCCACGTTGAGGACGTCCTCAACCTTCTCCACGCGACCCTTGGCAACGCGGGAGATGTGCAGCAGGCCGTCCTTGCCGGGCAGCAGGTTGACGAAGGCACCGAAGGGCTGGATGGAGACCACACGACCGGTGTACTCCTCGCCCGGCTCGGGAACCTTGATGATGAGCTTGATGCGCTCGACGGCCTGATCGACAGACTCGCCGGTACCGCCGACAAAGACGGTGCCGTCCTCCTGGATGTCGACCGAAGCGCCGGTCTCGTCCTGGATGCCGCGGATGACCTTGCCGCCGGAACCGATGACGTCGCGGATCTTATCGGTCGGAACCTGGATGGAGACGATGCGCGGAGCGGTGCTGCGCGTGGTATGACGCGGCTCGGGGATCACATCGAGCATCTTCTGCAGGATGAAGGCGCGACCTTCCTTGGCCTGCTGCAGGGCGCGGGCCAGGATGTCGAAGGTGAGGCCGGTGGCCTTGTTGTCCATCTGTAGGGCGGTGATGCCCTCGGTGGTACCAGTGACCTTAAAGTCCATGTCGCCCAGGAAGTCCTCGAGACCCTGGATGTCGGACAGGACCACGGTCTTGCCCTCCTCCTGGATCAGGCCCATGGCGATACCGGAGACCGGGCGCTTAATGGGCACGCCACCGTCCATAAGGGCGAGCGTGGAGCCGCAGGTCGAAGCCATCGAAGAGGAACCATTGGACTCCATGACCTCGGAGACGACGCGGATGGCGTAGGGGAACTCGTTCTCGTCGGGAAGCACCGGGAGCAGAGCGCGCTCGGCCAGGTTGCCGTGACCGATCTCGCGGCGCTTGGGGCTGCCCATGCGGCCGGTCTCACCGGTGCAGAACGGCGGGAAGTTGTAGTGGTGCATGTAGCGCTTGCCCTCGGTGGGCTCGATGGTGTCCAGACGCTGGCCCTCGTTGAGCATACCGAGCGACAGGACGGAGAGCACCTGGGTCTGACCACGCTGGAACAGGCCGGAGCCGTGAACGAGCGGCAGGTAGTTGTCCTTCACCATGATGGGACGAATCTCGTCGGCGGCACGACCGTCGACGCGCTCGCCGGTCTCGACGACCATGGTGCGCATGGCCTTCTTCTCGAGCTTCTTGAGCGCCACGGGGATTTCGCGCTCCCAGGCGGCCTGCTCCTCGTCGGTGAACTCGGCGCGGATGGACTCCTTCAGAGCCTCGACCTTACCGATGCGGGAAAGCTTGTCGGCGTCGCGCAGGGCAGCGGCCATCTCGTCGTAGTGGGCGAAGATGCGCTCCTGGACCTCCTCGACGGGCTGGTCGAGCGGATACTCCTTCTTGACGATAGCGCCGTTGACCTGCTCCCACTCGGCGACGAACTCGTCTTGGGCCTGGCAGAAGGCAGCGAGGGCCTCCTGGCCAAACTTCATGGCGGCGAGCATGTCGTCCTCGGAGATCTCCTCGGCGCCGGCCTCGACCATCGAGATAAAGTCGGCAGAGCCGCCCAGCTCCAGGTCCAGGTCGGAGTTCTCGCGCTCCTCATAGGTGGGGTTGACGATAAACTCGCCGGTCTCCACGTTGCGGCCGATGCGCACGCAGGCAAGCGGACCCTCGAAGGGCACGCCGCCGAGCGTCATAGCCAAAGAGGCACCCATGACGTTGATGACGTCGAAGGGGTTGACCTGGTCGGCGACGAGCGAGGTGGCGACGATGTGCACCTCGTTGCGGAAGCCGTCCGGGAAGCTCGGGCGGATCGGGCGGTCGATCATACGAGCCGTGAGCGTGGCCTTCTCGCTGGGACGGCCCTCGCGCTTGAGGTAGCCGCCCGGGATACGGCCGGCAGCGTACATCTTCTCGTTGAAGTCGACGGTCAGCGGGAAGAAGTCGTAATTCTTGCGCTCCTTGGAGACGACTACGGTGTCGAGCATCGTGGTGTCGCCCTGCTTGACCAGACAAGCGCCGGTGGCCTGCTTGGCAAGCTCGCCGGACTCGAAGGTGTAGGTCTTGCCGTACAGCTCAAAGGTCTTGGATACGAGTGTCATTGTTCTCCTTTACCCCACAGGCCCCTTGCCTGCGGGCTTCTCATGTGACGCGGGCCCCCTGCCCCCGCCACGCTGTAGAGCGTGATTGTTCACGCCCTTACACAAAAAGAGCGCCCCGCTGCGCAGGACGCTCTTAGCATGTACAAATCCTTACTGGATGTTGTCGCGGATGCCCAGAGCCTTGATGAGCTCACGGTACTCGACGATGTCGTTCTTCTTGATGTAGGAGAGAAGACGACGACGACGGCCGACGAGCATGAGCAGGCCACGACGGGTGTGGAAGTCCTTCTGGTGGGACTTCATGTGCTCGGTCAGCTCCTTGATGCGCTCGGACAGGATGGCGACCTGAACCTTGGGGTTACCGGTATCGACCGGGGAGTTACCGAACTGGGCGGTCAGCTCCGCCTTGCGCTCTTTGGAAACAGTCATTGTTTCACCTTTCGTTTCGCGTCGCCCGGGGACGACTCTATTCGCCTCGGACTGGGAAGTCGCCGGTGGAGCGAACATCCAAGGTCGAGGTACCAACAGGTCGGTATGTTACCACAAGCGACGCGCGCCTGCGCATCATCACCGACCCAACATGAATTCCATCGCACGGAGGCGCTGGTCGGTATGCGTCGCCGCCCACACATGCGAAAGCCCGAGCAAGAACGCCGCCGTATGCGGGTCAATTCGCTCGGCCAAAAGAGCATCGAACGTCATGGACATCAGGGCGCGCAGCCATGCGACCTCGCCGACCGATACCAACTCGGCGCCAGGCACGCTCGAGGCGCACGACCCGCACAAAAGCCCGCCGGCTTGGGCCGAGAAATGCGAGAGCATGGGATCGCCGCACGAGACGCAAGCCGAGAAATCGGGCCGGTAGCCAACGTGCGACAGCAGCTTAAAGACAAACGCTGCCACGAGCAGGTCCATATGTGCCGAGTCGAGCCCGCTGCCAACAAGCGTGAGCGCCCGCTGCGTAATGGCAAAGGTAAATGGATCCTCGGCATCCTCGAACGAGCACACGCGCGCAACCTCGGCAATCGCGCTGGCGGCACAGGTCGTCTCGTAGTCAGGAGCAGCGCCGAGCGGCGCCTCCAAAAGCTCCGCCTGCGAGACCACGTCGAGCGAGCGACCATGCGCCAACAGCATATCAACGGTGCAGAAGAGCTCGCAGCGGGCCGCAAGGCGACCGCCAGGCTTACGTGCTCCCTTGGCCACGGCACGCACCTGCCGCCCCCGTTCGTCGAGCATCGTCAAAATCAGGTCGGTTTCCTTGAGCTTGGTCTTGTCGAGGACGAGCACCTTTGTGCGATATGTGCGAGAGCCTGCCATGAGCGCTGCGCGTCCTTAGTCCTCGGCGTTATAGCCAAAGCGGCGAATCTGGGCCTCGTCGTCGCGCCAGCCGGACTTGACCTTCACGTCCAGCTCCAAAAAGACCTGCGTGCCAAAGATGCGCTCAAGATCGCGACGGGCGTCGATACCGATATGCTTGATCATCTCGCCGCCTTTGCCGATGATGATGCCCTTTTGGCCCTCGCGCTCGACGTAAATGGTGGCGTGCACGCGCAGCACCTTCTTGGTCTGCTCGAGCGCATCGCAGATCACGCCAACGGAGTGCGGGATCTCATCACGGGTGCGGCGCAAGACCTTCTCGCGCACAAACTCGGCAACGAGCGTCTCATCGGAAGCGTCGGTACCCATATCCTCGGGGAACCAACGCGGACCCTCGGGCAAAAAGTGCGCAACGGTCTCGATAAAGGCATCGACGTTGAAGTTCTTGACCGACGACGTCACGATCTCGTCGTCATATTCCATGAGCTCGTGGGCGGCCTTGAGCTGTTCCATAACCTGGGCGGGATCGGCCTCATCGGCCTTGGTGAGCACCAGGACCTTCTTGGAACGGGAGCATCTGACGCGCTCGGCAACCCAGGCGTCTCCCCTGCCGATCGGCTTGGTGGCATCAATCAAAAACGCGACGACATCGACATCGTTCAGCTCGAACAGCGCGCTCTTGTTGAGCTCAGACCCCAGGCCGTCCTTGGGTTTGTGGATACCCGGAGTATCGACAAAGACTAGCTGGTAGCCGGGACGGTTGACGACGGCGCGCATGCGGCGGCGAGTCGTCTGGGGCACCGGCGAGGTGATGGCGACCTTTTTGCCATAGCAGGCATTAAGCAGCGTGGACTTGCCGGCGTTGGGACGACCGACCAGGGCCACAAAACCGCTGCGGAAACCGGGCTCCACGTCACCAAAGCCCGCGAGGCTGTCGCCCTCGTCGCACAGGGCGTCGAGCTCCTCGTCGCTCATGCCCTCAAACGGGTCGAACTCCTCGACATCCTCGAGCTCCTCGGTATCCACCGCATCCAGGACCTCGTCATCCAAAACTTCATCGGTAGGCTGCATATTGTCGGACATGGGAATCCCTTTCTAAATAAAGCCGAGTGCGCGGGCAAATACCAGCACGCCCACAATCGCGGCGGTGATGGAAAGAACGTATACAGAGGCGGCGGCGATGTCCTTCGCACGCTTGGCCAGCGGATGGAGCTCCTGGGTCGCTAGGTCGACGATAGCCTCCATAGCGGTGTTGCACAGCTCGCCGTGAATCACCAGGCCACAACAGATGATAATCGTGGCCCACTCGGCAATGTCGAGCCCCACGATACAGCCGGCGATGACGGTACACACGCCCGCCACGAGCATGACCTTAATGTTGCGCTCGGTCTTGACGGCGGTGACGAAGCCCTCCATGGCGTAGGAAAACGACTTTAAGAAGGACGGATGGTCCTTGTTCGATCCGGGAATCATAGACGGCTCCTAGTCGTGGGCGTGGTTGGTGATGGGGCCGACGTGGACTAGCTTAGGGTCCTCGCCGCGCTCGAGCGCCAGATCGCGCAGGATGGCGTCCTCGCGGGCCTCCATGACCTCGGCCTCGTCGTCCTCGATGTGGTCATAGCCCAGCAGGTGCAGCATTCCGTGTACGAGCATCAGACGGCACTCGTCAGCGGGGCTATTGCCAAAACCGGGGGCCTGACGGGCAATAACCTGCGGGGCCAAGATAATATCGCCGAGCTCGAGCGTCTCATCGGCGGGAATGTCATCGTCGAAGGCCGAATCGCACTCAAACGAAAGCACATCGGTGGTGCGGTCGATACCGCGCCACTCGTGGTTGAGCTCGTGCATCTCGTCCTCGTCGACATACGAAAGGGAAATCTCGACTCCACGTTCAACGCCCTCGGCGGCAAGCACAACCTCGCAGATGTGCTCCACCTCCTGCGCGTCGAGCAGCGTATCGAGCTCGGCATCGTTGCTGATCAATACACTCAACGGGACTCCTTTCGGTCGCGCGGGCGCTGCTCGCGCACGTCATCATAAGCTTCATATGCCTCGACGATACGACCCACCAGGGCATGGCGCACCACGTCGGCACGCTCGAGGTGAGAAAATGCGACATCGTCGACACGGCCCAAAATCTGCTCAACGTCAGCAAGACCGCCACGACGACCCACCAGGTCGCGCTGGCTCAGGTCGCCGGTAATCACGAACTTGGAGTTAAAACCCAAGCGCGTCAGAAACATCTTCATCTGCTCAGGCGTGGTATTTTGCGCCTCGTCGAGCACCACGAAGGCATCGCTCAGCGTGCGGCCGCGCATATAGGCAAGCGGGGCGATCTCGATCACGCCACGCTCCATAAGCTCATCGGTGCGCTCGCGATCCATCATGTCAAAAAGGGCGTCGTAGAGCGGACGCATGTAGGGGTCGATCTTTTCCTCAAGGGTACCGGGCAAAAAGCCCAGATTCTCCCCCGCCTCGACAACCGGACGCGTCAAGATCAAACGGCCCACCTCGTGACGCTTGAGCGCGGCAACGGCGAGCGCCATGGCCAGATAGGTCTTACCGGTACCGGCAGGACCCAAGCCAAAGGTGATGGTATGCGAGCGAATGGCATCCACGTAGCGCTTTTGCCCGAGCGTCTTGGGACGAATGACGCGGCCGCGATACGAAAGCAGCACGTCATCGCGAAGCGACGTAGCCTCGTGCTCACCGTCGCGCAGGACGGCCAGGCAGCGAGAGACATCGTCGGCAGACAGCGTGCGCCCGGCGGCCGCCTCGCGAAAAGCGTGCTCGAAAAAGCGCGCCACGAGTTCGACCTCGTCCGGGTCGCCGCTCACGGCGATGCTATCGCCACGGGCGACCACGTGAGCGCGAACCAAGCTCTCGAGCACGCGAAGGACGCCGTCGCCGGCGCCCAAAACGCACGAGGGATCAATTCCCTCGGGAACGGTAAGTCTAATCTTCGAGGCTTCCATGAACCTCCCTGCGTGCATGGACCAAGCCGGAATCATCGACTCCGATGATAGCAACATCGAGCAGGCACGGGGCTGTAAGTCCACAGGTATCGTCAAGACGGGCATGATGGAACGAGCCGAGCGTCAGGTTGTCACCATACTCGAGCACGGCACGCTCGACCGTGCCCACGCGACGACGAGCGTCGGCAATAGCGAGCTCCTGTGCGGCGGCCCGCATACGGCGGCTGCGCTCGGCCATAACCTCGGGTGGCACCTGGTCGGGCATGTCGGCAGCAAGGGTACCGGGACGCTTGCTGTAGCGAAACACGTGCATACGCGAGAAACCCACACGGCGGCACAGCGCCAGCGACTCCTCGAACTCCTCGTCCGTCTCACCAGGAAAACCGACGATGACATCGCACGAAAGGGACGCCTGGGGCAAGTTGGCGCGAATCATACGCACCGTGTCCTCAAGGGCTTCGGCGCTATAGGGACGGCCCATGCGATGCAGGGTCGCCGTGCAGCCGGACTGCACGGGCAGGTGCAAAAACGGGGCGATACGCTGCGGGTAGCGCGCCATAACCTTAAGCAGGCGCTCGGAGATATCCATGGGCTCGACCGAGGAAATGCGCACATGCGGAATAGACGTGCGCTCCATGATGGCCACGAGCAGCTCATCGATTTCGACGTGCTCGTCGGTCGCGCTCTTGCCATCGTAGGCACCCAGGTTCACACCGGTCAGCACCACCTCGGGCACGCCGGCCTCCTGGGCCTCGCGAACTTGCTCGAGCACGGACTCGACGGGCACGGAGCGCTCGGGGCCGCGCGCCTTCCACACAATGCAATAGGTGCAGCGATGGTTGCAGCCATCCTGAATCTTCACGCCCAGGCGAGAGCGACCGAGCGCATCGACCACCTCGCCATCGCTGCAGGCGGGAACGCTATCGGACTCAACACCCAGCACCTCGCATACACGTTCGGCGACATCTATCTTGGACGGCTCGGCAATCACGCGATCCGAAAGCTCCGACAGCTCCTCGGGATGCAAATTGACCACGCATCCGGTCACGACCACATAGGGCTCGTTTGGATGGGCCAGCGCATGACGGACGGCCTTACGGGTCTTGGCCTCGGCCTCGCCCGTAACGGCACAAGTGTTAATGACGATCAGATCGGCATCCTGGGGCTCCACAATAGCAAAGCCCAAGCGCATAAGATCGGCAGTGATACGGTCAGACTCAACCCGGTTGACACGGCAGCCGAGGTTGACGACGGAAATATGGGGTGCGAGCACGCGGGCTCCTTAATCGAGGATATCGTCGAGGGCACTCTTGATACGGTCGGTCACCGACTTCTTACCGGAAGCGACGTCATCGCCCATCTCATCGGCAAAAGCACGGAGCAGCTCGCGCTGCTTATTGGAAAGATTGGTGGGAACGACCACGCGCAGTTGCACGATCAGGCGGCCACGCGAACCGCCACCGCCAATGCGCGGCATGCCGTAATTATTGACGCTCACGGTGTCGCCGTACTGGGCGCCGGCGGGAACCGTCACCTTAACGACCTCGTCGGGCATAATGCCCTCGACCTCGATCTCGCAGCCGAGCGCAGCCTGCGCAATCGAGATATCGCTCACCAGGTACAGGTCGTCCCCGTTGCGCTTAAAGCGCTCATGGTCGGCAACGCGCACGTTGACAATCAGGTCGCCCGAAGGCTCGCCGCGAAGGCCGGCCTCGCCAAAGCCGCTCACGCGCAGCTGGCGACCGGTCGAAACGCCGGCGGGAATATCGATGTCGATCTTTTCGTGCGAAGGCGTGCGGCCTTGACCGTCGCAGGTCTCGCAGGGATGATCGATAACCGTGCCCTCACCATGGCAGTCGGGGCAAGGCGAGGAAGACTGAACCTGGCCCAGGAACGAACGCTGAACCGTCGTGACGTAGCCCGTACCGTGGCAGCGGCCGCACTGCTTTTCCTGTGCGCCCTCTGCCCTACCGGTGCCATTGCAGTCCTCGCAAGGAGCAAGGCGGTCATAGCTGATTGTCTTTTTGCAGCCGAGCGCCGCCTCCTCGAGCGTCACCGAAAGCGAGATGGCCATGTCTCGTCCGCGACGACGCTCACGACGGCTGCGGGCGCCACCGCCGGCACCGCCGCCAAAGAACGACGAGAACAAGTCGTCCATGCCCATGCCACCAAAGATATCGTTGATATCGACGTAGCCCGAACCACCAGGGCCGTCGGCAGTGCCGTAACGGTCGTAGTTAGCACGCTTCTGCTCATCGGAAAGAACGGAATAGGCCTCGTTGAGCTCCTTGAACTTGGCCTCGGCCTCGGGGTCGTCCGAAACATCCGGATGTACGGTACGGGCCTTCTTTAGAAACGCACGCTTAATCGTCCGCGCGTCGGCATCCCTGTCGACGCCAAGCACCTCGTAGTAATCCCTATTTTCCGACACGACCGAATCCTTCCGACTTTCATTATTGTCACAGTGCGTCCTATACCCAAGCAGGGCCGACCGCAAACAGAGGGTTTGATGTTATTGCATTTGGTACGGCGAAAGCATGGCCCGTTGCGAGCAGCTCGCGAACCAAACCGACACGAGCGCGAACATGAAGCCGTTGGCAAAACCGTTGGCAAACTGCATCGCGCCGCGCTTCCACCACAGCAGGCTGCGATGAAGCACGCCGTCCGAAAGCACCATGAACAGGCCCATGGCAAACGGAATAAAGCACATCACGGCAAAGGCCGAGAACACGCCCGAGATGGCCGAGAGTACCAAAAACGGCGCCACGATGCCCATCAGGTAAAAACCGGTACGAGCTTTGCCTTCCAAGCGCTCGGCCTCAACATGGGCGCGGCCGACCAGATCGCCGCCCGCGGCACCGTTGGTGCCAGCATGACCCATGCCGCCAATGCGGACCTCGTCGCCATCGTGCGTGCCGGCAGGAAACTCAATCGTCTGCTCGGAGGTTACGCGAGTACGACCGCTGCCGCCGCAATCAGGGCAGGGGTCGGCCACGACCTTACCGGAACCGCCGCACTCGGGGCAGACCGACTGGAACGTGCCCGCACCAAACAGGAAGGACAGGTCGACGTCGATATGGCCGCGGCCGCCACAGCTTGGGCAGGTATGGGCATGCTCGGAGGAGACAGAGCCCGAACCGCCGCAGTTGTTACAGGTATCGAAGCGCGTGTAGCGGACGGTCTTGCGGGCACCGCCCTTTACCTCCTTGGCGTCGAGTTTGATATCGACGACCACGTTGGCGCCGTTCTCGGGATTGTAGGCAGCCTGCCCGCGACGCGGCTGGCCCCAGGCGCCACCAAAGGGAAAACCGCCCTCAAAGGGATTGCCATAGCCCGCGCTGCCGGCGTAGCCGCCGCCATAGGGCGAAGCCGTAGGAGCGCCGGCGAAGGGGTTGCCCGAACGCATGGCGTCGTAGCGCGAACGCTTCTGCTCGTCCGAAAGCACGGCGTAGGCCTCGGAAACCTCTTTAAACTTTTCCTCGGCATCCGGCTCTTTGTTGACGTCCGGATGGAGCTTGCGGGCCTTTTGCTGGAAGGCCTTTTGAATATCACGCGAGGTGGCGTCCTTGGAGACACCCAGAATCTCGTAGTAATCTTTTTCGTTCATCGTCGCCATGCGCGGCAACCTCCTGCTCAAAGCAGCGTATATATTGCGGTAATTCTACCCTAGCGGTCTATGCTAGACCCCAAAACAGCTCGAACAGAACATTTCCATCGAGCCAACCTAGGTGTGTCGGCGCTAAACGGGCGCGGGCGCGGCCTGCGACGACATCTGCCGGAGTGAAGGATCCCTCATGGGCCCCGAGCGCCTCGGGCACCCACGTGGCAAGTCCCAATTCGAGCGCGTGATCGCAGGCAGCTGCCAACTCGCCCGTTGGGATGACGCAAGCTGCACGAACCAACAGGTCGGACGCGACACCGCGCGTCATGCGACAAGCGAGCATCAGGTCTTCAGCCGCAGCCTCGCGCTGCGACAGATATTCGGTCTCGAACGCCATCGCGTCATCGTCACGTTGCACCAGACGCACGCGGTACGCATCGCCTCGAGAAGACACGCCGGGGAACAAACCTGCGAGACGGTCGAAATCCTCGGCGTCGAGCATGCCCGCGGCAGAACGACCCAGGCCCAGATAGCCCCGTCCGGTCCAGTAGGCAATGTTATGGGCGCACTCATGGCCGTCGAGCGCGTAGCTCGCCACCTCATACGGGTGATAGCCGGCGGCACCCAGGAGCTCGCGTGCCAAGTCCATGCACGAAGCCTGAAAATCCTCGTCGGGCTCGAGCGACTCGTCGCGGCGCGCCATGCGATAAAGGGGCGTCCCCTCCTCAAGCGTGAGCGGGTAGACCGACACATGATGCGGAGCCGCCACCAGCACGCCATCGAGCGTGCGCTTCCAACTCGCTGCGGTCTGCCCGGGAAGTCCGCACATAAGGTCGCACGACACATCGAGCCCAGCGTCCTTAACCGTCGCGATGGCGGCGAGCGCCCGATCGGCATCGTGAATACGGCCGATGGCAGTAAGTTCGGTGTTATCGAGCGTTTGCACGCCCAGAGAGACGCGTGTGGCACCAACCTTGGCAAGCGCAGCGGCAAGCTCGGCGGTCAGCGACTCGGGATTGGCCTCGCAGGTAAACTCAACGGGGGCGCACCACGCACGAATACGCCGCACCAGCTCCACCAGGCGCTCCCCCGCCAGCGACGGCGTACCGCCGCCAACATAGACGGTGCGGATCTGGTCAAGGGCCCCAGCCTTGCCAAAAGCATCGAGACGCGCGAACAACTGCTCAAAATAGAAATCGAGCGCAGCGCTCAGGTCGCACGGAGCAAAACTGCGTGAGTCAAAGTCGCAGTACCGGCACTTTTTGGCGCAAAACGGCACGTGCGCATACAGCGCGGTAACGGCCACCCTTAAGCCCCCAGCGGATGAGGGGGCACCGATTCGCCGGCGGCAAGGGCAGCCTCGCAGGCCACCACATCGCGCTCGATCTCATCGACCAGCGCCATGAACTCCTCGTACGTGGAGCAGCGCACCACATGAGCACGCCAAGCGGCGGCATGGGGCATGCCTTTTAAGTACCAGCTTGCGTACGTACGGGCACGCGACATGAGCGGCAGGAGCTCATGCGTCAGCGTTAGGTGCTCACGCAGGGCGTCTAGGCGCTCAACGGAGCTGCGCGCCGGCACCGGCATGCCATCGAGCGCAAGGGCGCGAGCATCACCGAACACCCACGGATTGCCGTAGATGCCGCGCGCGATAAACACCGCGCTGGCACCAGAACTGCGCAGATGCTCCGCGGCATCCTCGGCGCAGAACACATCGCCCGAACCGATAACGGGAATTTCGACGGCGTCGGCAACCTCATCGACAACCGACCAATCGGCCTGGCCGGTGTAGAGCTGCGTGGCACAACGACCGTGCACGGCAACTGCGGCGGTACCGGCGCCTTCGAGCATCTGGGCAAACGTCGCGGCATTACGGTCCTCGGCATAAAAACCCTTGCGGATCTTTACGGTCACGGGCACATGCGCCGCGCCCACCGCTGCCTCGACAATCTTCTCGGCCAGGTCGGGCGTGCGCATAAGCGCCGAGCCTTCGCCCTTAGTAACGACCTTGCGAGCCGGACAGGCCATGTTGATATCAATCAATGACAGGCGATCGCCCACACGCTCCTCGACGGCGGCGACGGCACTCGCAAACTGCTCGGGCTTGGAGCCAAAGAGCTGCACGCAAATCTGCTGCTCCTCGTCGGCCGGTAGCACCAGGCGCCAGGTCTTGTTGCTGGCATAGGCAAGGCCCGCCACGCTCACCATCTCGCTATAGGCGAGATTGGCACCGCGGCGGCGGCACATGATGCGATAAGCGGGATCGGTTACGCCCGCCATGGGAGCCATAAGGAACGGCTGCTCGGCATAGGCGCCCAGCAGCCGCTTGCTGTATTCGGAAAGCGCCATAGACCTACTCGTCCACCTTGAGGATCGCCATAAAGGCCTCCTGCGGGACCTCGACCGAGCCGATAGCCTTCATGCGCTTCTTGCCCTCTTTCTGCTTCTCGAGCAGCTTGCGCTTACGCGAGATATCGCCGCCGTAGCACTTAGCAAGAACGTCCTTGCGACGCGCTTTGACGGTAGAACGGGCGATGATTTTGTTGCCGATAGCACCCTGGATGGGAACCTCGAACAGCTGACGCGGGATGATCTCCTTAAGTTTGTCGCACAGACCACGGGCAAGACCGTAGGCCTTGTCCTTGTGGACGATAAACGACAGCGCGTCTACCTCGTCGCCCGAAAGCAAAATATCGAGCTTAACGAGCTCGGAGGGACGGTACTCGTTGAACTCGTAGTCCAACGAGGCATAGCCCTTGGTACGGCTCTTGAGCTGGTCAAAGAAGTCCAAGATGAGCTCGGCAAGCGGCATATCAAAGCGCATCTCGACCGACTTGCTCGTGAGATGGATCATGTCGGTCGTAATGCCGCGGTGCTCGATAGCGAGCTGCATGACGGCACCCGTATACTCGGGCGGACAGATGATCTTAGCCTTGAGGTACGGCTCCTCAATGCGCTCGATACGCGTGGTCTCGGGCAGGTCCTGCGGGCTGCGGACATCGACCATCTCGCCATCGGTCTTGTACACGTGATAGTCGACCGAAGGGCTCGTGGCAATGAGGTCCAAGTTGAACTCACGCTCGAGGCGCTCCTTAACGACCTCCATGTGCAGCAGGCCCAAGAAGCCCACGCGGAAGCCAAAGCCGAGCGCCACCGAGGTCTCGGGCTCCCATACCAACGACGGGTCGTTGACGTGCAGCTTATCGAGCGCGTCACGCAGGTTCTCGTAGTCCTTGTTATCGATCGGGAACAGGCCCGTATAGACCATGGGCTTGGCCTCGCGGTAACCGGGAAGCGGCTCGGGGCAGGGATTCGACGCCCACGTGAGGGTATCGCCCACGCGAACGGCCTCGGGATCCTTCAGGCCCGTGACCACGTATCCGACCTCGCCGACCGTCAGCGCGTCGACCGGGGTCTCGGCGGGACGCTTGACGCCCACGCCATCGACCAAAAAGTCGCCCTTTGCCTGCATCATGCGCAGGGTATCGCCCTTTTTGATGGAGCCGTCAAAGACGCGCACCGTGGCCACCACGCCGCGATACTCGTCAAAGTACGAATCCAGAATGAGCGCTTTGAGCGGCGCATTTGCATCGCCCTTAGGCGGAGAGATCAAAAAGACAATGGACTCCAGCAGATCGTGGATGCCCTCGCCGGTCTTGCCCGAGACACACACGGCATCATCGGCAGGGATCGCCAGGTCATCCTCGATCTCGGTCTTAACCTCGTCGGGGTGTGCCGAGGGCAGGTCGATCTTGTTGATGGCCGGCACAATGTCCAGATTGGCGTTCATGGCGAGCGTCGCGTTGGAGACGGTCTGCGCCTCGACGCCCTGCGTGGCGTCGACAACGAGCACCGCGCCCTCGCAGGCTGCCAGCGAGCGCGAGACCTCATAGGTAAAGTCCACGTGGCCCGGCGTATCGATCAGGTTGAACTGATACGTCTCGCCATCGTCGGCGTCATAGGACACGCGAACGGCATTGGACTTGATCGTAATGCCGCGCTCGCGCTCGATATCCATGGTGTCGAGCAGCTGCGACTCCATGTCGCGCTCGTCGACGGTATGGGTGAGCTCGAGGATGCGGTCACTGATCGTTGACTTGCCATGGTCGATGTGCGCAACAATCGAGAAGTTGCGGATGTGGGAAATGTCATTTGAAGTATTCATGCGGACTATCTTACCCGAGCGATACAAAAAATGGAGCCTGTTCCATAAAACAGGCTCCATTTATGCGCGTAATCTGTGTGGTGTGAAATTTACAACTTAGGCGTTGATGCTGTTCACGAGCTTGGCAAGACCGGACTTGCGGTTGGAAGCCTGGTTCTTGTGGATAACATGCTTGGCGGCAGCCATGTCGAGACGCTTGGTGACGGTCTTGAGGGCGGCCTGGGCCTTCTCGGCGTCGCCCTCGGCGACGGCGGACTGGACGTGCTTGGTCAGCGTCTTGAGCTCGGACTTGACAGCCTTGTTACGCATGCGAGCTGCCTCATTGGTGCGGATACGCTTCTTCTGAGACTTGATGTTTGCCACTTCTGGAGTTCCTTTCGAGTTCCTTGCAAAAAATGTATGACACCTCTGAGACACGGTGAGGTCATGCAAGCGCCTACTATAGCACGCTCCCCCTCAAAGGGATAGAACGAATTTGCCAAATAGGCAGGTATCATCACGATTTTCTCAAGATGTTCGTAATCCAGAGCAAAAGCGCGGTCTCAGAATCGGCCGAACCCTTGAGCGCGAGCTCCACATCGACCGCTCCCTCGAGCGCTGCGACGAGCTCTGCCATCGAAAAGCGGCGAGCCCAGGTCAGGTGATTCTTGACCTGCCAGGACTGGAGCTTAAGCGTTGCGGCCAGCTCACGACCCTGTCCGCGCGCATCGAGCGCCTTGGCAACGATAAGCTCGCGAATACGGCCGCACAGCAATGTGTAAGTCCACACGTAGCTCTTGGCGGGCAGTAGATTGAAGAGCTCGAGCGAGCGGCGCATGTCACGGGCCGAGACCGCATTGAGAAAGTCCCAGGGCTGAACCTCGGCCGTACGTACAATCCAGCGCTCAACGTCGGCAAGCTCAATCTGGGGCGCCTCGACCATCTGGGCAAGCTTAGCCAAATCGTTATCGAGCATGCGAGTGTTTTCACCCGAACGCGAGACGAGTTCCTCGGCGGCCGCCGTCGAGATCGACTTGCCATGCTGCGTCGCCATCTGCTGAACGCGGCGCGGTAGCTCCCAGCGCTTGGTGCCGGAGCAATCGATCACGGCCTTCTTGTCGATCTTGGCGATCGCCTTATACAGGCGCGTGTTCTTGGCAAGCGAGTCGGCGATGATAAGGCAGACCGTTGTGGGGCTGGGACTTGCGAGGTACTCGACGAGCGGCTCCGAGACAGCCTTAGCGAGCTTTGAGCAGCCATCAAGGATTACCAGGCGAAACTCGCTGCCCATCGGAAAGGTGTTAAGCGATCCGATAATGGACTCGATATCGGGGTCCTTAGTCATGTCGCGCTCGTCGAGGTTAAACTCGACCATACCCGACTTTTCCAGACGCGCTTTCATACGCGAGACGGCGTGATCGCGCTTGACTCCGTCGGTACCGACGATCAGATATGCCGGCAGCAGACCGGTTTCGGACATTGCGCTCCCCTCCCGCAGGCCTTCGTATTCGTTCCGTGCCATTCTAGCCCAGGGGCCCACCACACGCCAACGACGTCGTCACGGTCGCTGGCATCGCATCGCAAAGCCATTCTCAGTCGGCGTGACGGTAATGTCGCCGTGTTCGATGGTGCACGCGAACACGCCACCCGCTTCCTTCACGGCATCGATGCAGGCATCGGACGGATGACCGTATCGATTCCCCTCGCCCGCGCTCGCGAGGGAAAGCTCGGGTCTCAGAATCTCCAGCAGCGCGGCATCGACCGAAACCTTGGAGCCGTGATGCCCGAGTTTAAGGACATCGATATCCCCCACCTCCTGCACGAATTCCCGTTCCTGGTCGAGCTCGGCATCACCGGTGAGGAGCATGCGCAGGCCCTTGTCTTCCTGAACATAAGAGAGCAGCAGGACAAGCGAGTCCTCATTGCCCTCGCCATCCACGGACTCGAATGGCCACATCACGCGGGCGCAAAATGAGCCGATGTCGACCGTATCCCCATGGCGCACCTGCCGATACTCCACGCCAGGTCGGTTCAATACCTCGGCAGGAGCATCCTCCAGCGCATCTGCCGCCACGGCAATCGTTCCGACCGAAAACTGTTCGAGCACGGCAGGCAGACCACCCCAGTGATCCTCATCCCAATGCGTCACAAAGACGGCATCGATATGGTGCACGTTATTGCGAACCAACGCCGCCACCACGCGCTCGTCGAGCCCGCAGTCGACGAGCGCTACTGTGCCGCCCTGGCGGATAAGAATCGCATCGGCCTGGCCCACATCGAGCACCGTCACCGAAGGCGGAGCGAACCGATCCCAGTAGGCGTACGGAATCGCAGCCAAGAACACCAGGCACGTAAGCCCCACCGCCATAGGACGTGCACGGGGACGCGGCCACCAGACCAGCAGAACCGCCAGCAAACACGGCACTAGGTAAATCCACATGCTATCGGGCGGCACACTCACGGATGCACCCGGCACGGCGGCAAACAGCTGCTCGAAGAACAACGCGCAACGGGCGGCAACCATGGGCACAATGAGCGCCCAAATCCGCAATGGTGCCACGAGCGAATAGGGAACCAGTACGATCGACACAGCGAGCAGTACGCTCACCACCGGACCGATGACCGCATTTGCCAGCGGAGCAATGAGCGAGAACGTACCGAAGGCAGGAATGGTAATGGGGAGCGTCGCCAACTGCGAGCACAGCGTGACGGAAAGCATGCTGGCAACGCCCGACGGCACACCCAACTCACCCAAAGCGTAGGTCGCATAGGGGCAAAAGCACAGAATGGCTAAGACGCTGGCACATGAAAGCTGAAAGCCCATCTCGAACAGCACCGTCGGCCGCAGTAGCACAAAGATGGACATGGTTACGAAGAGCGCCGATGCGCCGTGCCGGCGACGCCCTGCGCCGTTTACGACAAGCGTCGCGAACACCATGCAGCACGCGCGCACGGCCGAGGGAGACGCGCCCGTAAAGGCAGCGTAGCCCACAAGCGTTATCGCCAATATCACCCGCCGAAGACCACGTGAACACCGAGTCTTTTGCAATACGCCCTCAATTACAAACCCCACGATAGACAAATGGCTGCCGGAGACGGCGATAAGATGCGCCGTACCCGTCACCGAAAACCAGTCGCCCGCCGACTGGGCGCGCAGCTCGGCCGAACGACCGCAGACGACACCGGCTATGAGTGCACGCGCCGGGTCGGTCGCAGGCGCGAAGGACGCAAGCAGCCCATTTCGTAGCCGAAGCAGCGGCCCCGGAGAGCCCTCATCGACCGACACAATCCGAACGGCTTTTACCTTGCATACCTCGCCTCGGAGCACGCGCGATCGTCCATACGCATCGTTCTCAAAACGCGAAACGCGACCGATAACACGCACGTGCGCCCCGACCTTGAGCTCGCGGTCGCACGATAGGCGAACCGTTGCCAAGTTCTTACCGTCCGCGCGTGCCTCGCAGGTATAGGAATACACGTCGTCGTTTATTGATGGATCGCCCTGCACGACAAACTCGAGGCTGCTTGCCGCTCGACCGTCGAGCGCCTTCGAGGCGTTGAGCGCACCCACAGCCCACCAGGCCGAGACGACCGCTCCCGCCACGAGACCGACGGACGCGGCATACAGCCACCGCTTCCAAGGGGCAAGCCGCGCACAAGATTGAGCCAGCACAACGAATACCGCCGCCGTAACGGGAATGGCCCATAGCGGCCCGACCGCCGAAGCCCGCTCCCACAGCAGCGCATCGGCGGCCACGTTGAGCACCAAGGCGCAGCTCATGCACATGCCGGCACACAGGGCCATCGTCCACGGCATCAGAGGCCGCGGAGGCATCACATGCTCGCGCTCGGTCGCACTCATACGCAGATGGAATCTTTGATTTTGGCAAGCTTCTTCTCGCCGATTCCCGACACACGCATCAGATCGTCAACCGAGGCAAAACCACCGTTCTTTGTCCGCTCATCGATAATCGACTGGGCCATGGAGGGACCGATGCCCGAGAGCGTCTGCAGCTCTGCCGCGCTTGCCGTATTGATATTTACCAGGCCTGTTACGCCACTCACGCCCGATGATGCGGAAGCCCCACCATCAACACCAGCTTCCGCAATGGACGCCTGCTGCTCCCCTACCGTTGGAACGTGAATCTTCTGTCCATCGACGACCTTAGATGCCCGATTGAGCCCCGTAACGTCTGCCTCGGGCGCCAGCCCGCCGGCGGCATCAATCGCCTGAGCCACCCGCGCGCCGTCCTTGAGACGATATACACCGGGCGACACAACGGCGCCATCAACATCGACATAAACCTCTGCCGCGGCAGACGCCTTAGGCGAAGAGCCTTCGGATGTCTTTCCGCTCGAGGCATCGCCGGATCCCGGCTCCACTAACGAACCCGAACCATCAGTGTGCTCAAACGACACACTGCCGGCACCGCCGCCAAGGTTCGCCATCGCCAGTCCACTCGCCATCGCAATGACGACCAGTATCGCCATCACCACTGCCTTATGACCGAGCAGCTTGTCCGCCAAGCGGTCCATCCGTTTGACCCGTTCGTGTTGTTCGCGCTGCGCCATAACAAAACCTCCCAACAACATCGTGTCAGGAAAAGAGTCCTGCAACAGCCATTCTCCAAAACCGGTTTTCGCGGTCAAACCAAAAGCCGACCAAAACCTTGCGAAATACTGTCCATTTATTCAGGCACACGTCAGCAAATGAACACTTAGCCGCAAAATGCCCAGATAGCAAAAGACCGACGATGCAGACGCATCGTCGGTCTATGCACAAAATTACTCGTGATCTTGGTAAATCTCACGCGGAGCAAGCTCCGAATGTTTGCGTTTTAAGGTCTTAGGGGCCTTATACGTGTTGCTCTCGAAGTCGATGTACTCGGTCTGCTTGAGCAGGCGCTCGATCATCTCCTCGTGATCGAACAACTCCCAGGCCTCATGCACGGCATCGAGTTTAGCGTGCGTCTCGGGACGGCGCGGCATAAACAGCGTGCAGCAGTCGGGAGCGGCCTCAGTCGAGATATCGAACGTACCGATCTCCTCGGCGCGCGCGATGATCTCCTGCTTGTCCGAACCGATGAGAGGACGGAACACGGGGATCTTCACGGCCTCGTTGACAGCCATGATGTTCTCAAGCGTTTGGGAGGCAACCTGCCCAAGCGATTCGCCCGTAACGATGGCCTTAGCGCCCTCGATATGCGCGATGCGCTCGGCAACCGAATACATAATGCGGCGATACATGATCACGCGAAGGTTACTGGGACAGGTGACCGAAATCTCACGCTGGCAGTCGCCAAACGGCACCACGTACAGGCGGCCGATCTGGACACCCGGCTCAAGCGCACGGATGATATCCTGCACCAAATACTCGCTCGTATCGGGCGTCTGCGGACGACCGGAGAAATGTACCGGCACGCACACCGCGCCGCGACGCGCGAGCATCCAGGTCGCCACCGGAGAATCGATACCTGACGACAGCAGCGTCACGACCTTGCCGGCAGAACCCACCGGCAGACCGCCCACGCCGCGCTCGGAGCGCGCGTACACATAAACGCTACCCTGGACCACCAGTACGTGCACCATCGCATCGGGGTCGTGCATTTGAACCTTTTTATCGGGGAAGGCCTCACACAACACCTCGCCCACCTGACGATTGATGTCAATCGAGGTGAGCTCATAGTCGGTATTGGAGCGCTTAGCGTGCACCTTAAACGAATCGAAGGAACCAAACTCGCGCAGCGCCTTGACGGCGGCGGCGCAGTACTCCTGCGGGTCGCGGTTGGTGTGATACGCCAAAGACACACGAGCAACGCCGGGAACGGTGCGAATGACACGAGCCGCCTCGTCGGCCTGATGCTCGTTAAAGGTCACGAGGATATAACCGGAAATTCGAGACACGGCATTCACGGAAAAGGCGGCCAAGGCCGCCTTGATGTTATCCATGAGGATATGCTCAAAATGTGCGCGGTTCTTACCCTTAAGTCCAACCTCGTGATAGTGGACCAGGCAGACGCGAGCCGCCATTTAGGCTTCAGCAACCTTGTGGCCGAGCGCCTTCTCATAACGGGCCTCGTCGTAAGAGATGTCGCCGTCGATAATCTCATCCATAGCCATCGAAATGGTATCGGCACCGGAAAGCCCGATGGTGATGTCATCGACATCCTGGACGGCAAGCACGCGGTTGTGCTGGCCACGCAGCATGCTATTGATGTCGCAGGCGCGCTTGGAGGCAAGCGAAGCGAGCAGGAAGCGGTTGTGATCGGTCTTCTCCAGAAGATCGTCAATGCAAGGCTTTACAACGGACACGGACCTCAGATCCTTTCATGCATATCGAGAACGCGAACGAGCTCATCGGTCGCGCGGTCGAGATCGTCATTTACCACGACGTCGTCGTAGCGGTCGGCAAGGGCAAGCTCATCGGCGGCGTTTGCCATACGCAGCTCAATCGTCTCGGGCGTCTCGGTACCGCGACCGACTAGACGCTCGCGGAGTACCTCAAGCGAAGGCGGCTTGATAAAGATCAGCACGGCCTCGGGGAAACGCTCCTTCACCTGCAGGGCACCCTGGACATCGATCTCCAAGATGAGAGACGAACCAGAGGCGAGCTTGGACTGAACCTCGCTCACCAACGTGCCGTAGCAGTTACCGTGGACCTCGGCCCACTCAACAAACTCACCGTTTGCCACGCGGCGGTCGAACTCCTCACGCGTCAGGAAAAAGTAATTGACGCCATCGACCTCGCCTTTGCGTGGGGCTCGCGTGGTAGCCGAAACCGTCAGGCCCAGGTTAGAGCGACGCTCGCGCACACGAGTGACGAGCGTGCCCTTGCCCGCGCCTGACGGTCCAGAAATCACAAAGAGCTTGGAATCCTGAGCGCTCACTTATTTGGTCAGCTGCTCGAGGAGCTGCTCGCGCTGACGGACGCCAAGGCCCTGAACGCGACGGGTAGCGGAGATGCCGAGCTCCTCCATGATCTTGGCGGCCTTGGCCTTACCATAACCAGGGAGAGACTCGATGAGGGTGGAAACCTTCATGCGGGAAGCGATGGGGTCATCGGAGTTGAGCACGGACTCGAGGGACTTCTCGCCCTTCTTGATCTGCTCGCGAAGCTCAGCGCGGGCGTGACGTGCGGCAGCAGCCTTCTCAAGAGCCTGCTTACGCTGCTCATCGGTAAGCTGAGGGAGTGCCATTCGTACCTCCAAATAGTTGGGTTATATCTGATTCAATAATTGGCATTTTAGCACGTAGAACGTACAAAATGCCCAATCGCGGCTCCATAGGTTAGACGATACCCGCAAAAAGTGCAATATACTGCGCCCAAAGTTAAGCCCCTGACCTGCGATTCCACACAAAGGATGGGAAAGTTTACGCAGGCACAGGGGCTATTTTGTGCTAATGAGACCCAAAAGTGGTGACTTAGGGGAATCTTTTACGCGACGTTTTCGACCAGCTCGGCGACGATAGCGTCAAAGGCGGCAACCGGATCGTCGGCACCGGTGATGGGACGGCCCACCACAATGTGGCTGGCGCCACGCTCGATAGCCTGGGAAGGCGTCGCCACGCGGGACTGGTCACCAAGGGCGGCACCCACCGGACGCACGCCCGGAGTCACGATCAGGGCATCGGGACCCAGCAGCTCACGCATGTCGTGAGCCTCCATCGGCGAGCACACGATGCCATCGATGCCGTTGGCCTGAGCGAGCTTTGCCAGGCGGGCGGCCTCCTCGGCCACGGGCGACTCGACGCCAATCTCGCTCAAGGCATCCTGATTCATGCTCGTAAGAACGGTGATGGCGACGAGCTTAGCGCGGTCCTCGCGCGCCTCCTCGGCACCCTCGCGGCAGGCAGCGAGCATGGCGCCCGAACCCAAACCGTGGACCGAAAGCAGATCGGCACCGGCAAGCGAGGCCGAGCGGGCGGCACCGCGAACCTGATGCGGAATATCATGGAACTTAAGGTCAAGGAAGACCTTAAAGCCCAGGTCCTTGAATGTCTTGACGATCTGGGGACCCTCGGCGTAATAGAGCGTCATGCCAACCTTGAGCCAGGCGGCATGGCCCGAAAGCTCGTGGGCAAGCTCGAGCGCACGCTCACGGTCGCAGTCGAGGGCGACGATTACGCGGTCGCGGGCATCGGTCTCTAGCATTCGAAAGCACCTACCAGTTCGTTGATGTCCTTTACGCCCTGGGACTCGGCCCAGGCCTCGAGCTCATGCGCGATCTTGAGCGAAGCGCACGGATCGACGAAGTTGGCCATACCGACCGACACGCAGGTGGCGCCGGCCAGGATAAACTCGGCCGCATCTTCTCCGGTCATGACACCGCCGACACCGTTGATGGGGATATCGACGGCCTGGGCAACCTCCCAGACCATGCGCACGGCGATGTGGTGGCACAGCGGGCCCGAAAGGCCGCCCTTGGGCTTGGCCACGCGGGACTTGCGGGTATGGACGTCGATGGCCATGCCCTGGATGGAGTTGATGACCGAAAGGCCGTCGGCGCCGGCAGCCTCGAGGGCCTTGGCGATCTCGGCGACGTTGACCGGCGCCATCTTCACGAACAGCGGCTTATCGGTCACCTTGCGGCAGGCAGCCATAACGGAAGAGGCGCCCTCGGGCGTGGAGCCCATGGCGGCACCGCCGGCGGCGATATTGGGGCAGCTCACGTTGATCTCGTAGCCGGCAGCCCAGGGGCACAGCTCGACATACATCTCGAGTGCGCGGACAAACTCGTCAACGGAGTGGCCGGCAACCTGACAGATGACCTGGCAGCCGTCCTTGGAGAGCTGCTCGAGCCACGGACCGGACTCGCGAGCAAAGGCGGCCACGCCGGGGTTCTGAAGGCCCACGGAGTTGATCATACCGCCGGGGATCTCGGCCATGCGGGGCGCGGGGTTACCGGGCCAGGGCTCGGCTGCGCAACCCTTGGTGGTGATGGCGCCCAGTTGGGAAACATCAAAGAAGTTCTGGAACTGCCAGCCGTAGCCAAAGGTACCGGCTGCGGTGTTGATGGGGTTTTGCATCTTGACGCCGCCGAAATCGACGGCCATGTTCACGGTACCCACTAGAAGACCACCACCTTGGAAGCATCGAACACGGGGCCGCACATGCAAGCACCCTTCATACCGTCGACCGTCTCGACATTGCAGGTGTTGCAGGCGCCAAAGCCACAGCTCATCATGCGCTCGAGCGACACCTCGCAGTACGCACCGGCCTCGGCGGCAGCGGCGGCGACTTTCTTCATCATGACGGCGGGACCGCAGCTGGCGACGTAGTCGTAGCCGCCCTCGCCGAGCAGCTCGGCTGCCGGGTCGGTGCAAAAACCGTGCGTGCCCAGCGTGCCATCGTCGGTGCACACGTTAACCGTGGCGCCCAGCGCGCGGAACTCGTCGATGCCCACGGCCTTGGAAGCGGTGCCAAAGCCCAGGCACACGTCCACATCAACACTCTGCTCGGCAAGCATGCCGGCAAGGCACAGCACAGGCGGAACGCCGATGCCACCGGCGACGAGCAGGGCCTTCCTGGTGCCCTCGGGTACCATCCAGCCACGGCCACCGGGGCCCAGCAGGTTAGAGGTGGAGCCGGGGCCCATCTGGGACAAACGACGGGTATCGTCGCCCACGACGGCGTACCACAGCTCGACGGTGCCGGCCTCGGCGTCGGCGCGGTAGTAGCTCAGGGGCACGCGAAGCAGCGAGGACGCATCACCGGGTACGGCGATGTTCACAAACTGACCGGGCTTGAGCGCACTTGCAAGCTTGGGGGCCGAGATGACGAGCGAGAAGACGCCGTCGGCAATCTCCCGGTTCGAGACGACCTCGAAGTCGTGCATGCGTGCAGTGGAAGGTGTGGGCATAAACGCTCCAATCCCCCATGCGGTTGCATGGTCCAAACGAATAGAAAGCGCGGCACCGCAAGGGCGCCGCGCACAAAAGCGATAAGGCTATGCTAGCAGATGCAGCCGTCGGCAAGCGTCTGTTTACCGCCGACAAATACATCGGTGGCACGACCGGTGAGCGTGCGGCCGGCAAAACCGGAGTTCTCGGCGCGCGACTCGTAACCGTCCTCGCCAACCGTCCAGGTTGCGGAGGGGTCGAACACGGTCAGGTCGGCAACGGATCCCGCCTTGACCTGAACCTGGTCGAGGCCCAGGATCTCACGCGGCTTGATGGCCATGAGCTCGACCATACGGCCCATGCTCATCTTGCCCGTGTTGACCAGCTCGGTGAGCACGAGCGACAGCGAGGTCTCGAGACCGATCATGCCAAAGGGCGCAAGCTCGAACTCGCGGGCCTTCTCCCACGGGGTGTGGGGAGCGTGATCGGTGACGATAACGTCGACGGTGCCGTCGATGACGCCCTGACGGATGGCCTCGGCGTCCTCGTCGGTGCGCAGCGGCGGATTGACCTTGAGCGAGGTGTTGTAGGTCTCGTCCAGGTCGTTCTCGGTCAGGAACATGTGATGCGGGGTGGCCTCGCAGGTAACCTGAACGCCAGCGGCCTTACCGGCACGCACGATCTCCAGGCCATGGGCGGTGGAGATGTGCTGGATGTGCAGCTTGGCACCGGTCAGCTTGGCGATCTCGATGTCGCGGGCGATCTGGAGCTCCTCGCCGGCAGCCGGCCAGCCCTCGAGGGCCAGACGGGTCGAGACCTTGCCCTCGTTGATCTGGCCGTGGCCGACCAAGTCCTCGTCCTGGCAGTGGCTCATAAAGACCTTGCCGAACATCTTGCCGTAGTCCATGCAACGACGGAGCATGCCCGCGCCCTGCACGCCGCGACCGTCGTCGGTGAAGGCGACGGCGCCGTGGGCGACCATATCGCCCATCTCGGACATGGCCTCGCCCTTAAGACCGCGGGTCATGGCGCCCGACGGATAGACGCGGCAGTGACCGACCTCGGCAGCGCGGGACTTGACGAACTCCACGACGGTGCCGTTATCGGTGACGGGATCGGTGTTGGGCATGGCGCACACGCCGGTAAAGCCGCCCTTGGCAGCTGCGCGGGTGCCGCTCTCGATGTCCTCTTTGACCTCATAGCCGGGCTCGCGAAGGTGGACGTGCATATCCACCAGGCCAGGGACGAGGTACTTGCCGGAAAGGTCGCGGACCTCGGCTCCCTCGACGGCGAGATTCTCGCCGACCTCGGCGATCTTGTCGCCGTCAATCAGGACGTCAACGACACCGTCGAGCTCGACGGACGGGTCGACGACGTGGGCATTCTTAAGAAGCAAGGCCATTATCGGCACCTCCAAGCAGCAGATACAGGATAGCCATACGCACGCAGATACCGGCGTAGACCTGCTCCAGGATGACGGAGCGTTGCGGGTGGTCGGCCATATAGGAGTCGAACTCGACACCGCGGTTGATGGGGCCCGGGTGGCAGATAATCGCGTCGGGCTTCATGAGCTTCTCGCGGTCCTTGGTCAGACCGAAGAGCTTGTGGTACTCACGAATGGTCGGGAACGGGGCACCCTCGAGACGCTCCTGCTGCACGCGCAGCATGTAGACGACGTCCAGCTCGGGCAGGACGGAATCGAGGTCGCTCGTCACGTGGTCGCAGCCCAGGACCTCGGGCGCCGGCGGCAGCAGCGTGCCGGGGGCGACGGCGTAGGTCTCGCAGCCCATGATCTTAAGGGCGGGGATCAGCGAGCCGCAGACGCGGGAGTGCGCGATATCGCCGACGACGGCGACCTTCAGACCGTGGAAGTCACCCTTGTGCTCCCAGATGGTGTACAGGTCGAGCAGGGCCTGCGTGGGATGGTTGTGCTTGCCGTCACCGGCGCAGATGACGCTCGCGGGCGAGTTCTGCGTGACGATGTAGGGAGCACCGGCGTGCTTATCGCGCACGACGATGCAGTCGATCTTGTAGGCGTTGAGGGTCTCGACGGTGTCGACGAGGCTCTCGCCCTTGACCGTGGAGGTCGAGGAGCCGCCAAAGTTGAGGCTGTCGGCCGAAAGACGCTTCTCGGCGAGCTCGAAGGAGCTGCGGGTGCGCGTCGAGGGCTCGTTGAACATGTTGACGATGGTCTTGCCCTTGAGCGTGGGGACCTTCTTGATGGCACGCTCGTTGACCTCGGAGAACGCCTTGGCGGTCTCGAGGATGAGCTTAATGTCCTCTTCGGAGTACTCGGTAATGTCGATCAGGTGCTTATGGTTGAACGCCACGGTACTACTCACCTCCCAGCGGCGCGGAGCCCACGTGGGAACCCGGCGCGACGTCGTTAATCTCGACAGCGGTGTGGCCGTCGACTTCCTTCATATATAGGTGCACGTTCTCCTCATGCGACGAGGGAACGTTCTTGCCGACAAAGTCCGGCGAGATGGGGAGCTCGCGGTGGCCGCGGTCAACGAGGACTGCCAGCTCAATGCGGCTCGGACGGCCCAGGTCCATGACGGCGTCTAGAGCGGCGCGGATGGTACGACCCGTGTACAGGATGTCGTCCACCAAAACGACGCGTTTGCCATCGACGCTGAAGGGAATGTTGGTGGCGTGGATCGCGGGAGCGAAATTGGTGGCGTAGTCATCGCGGTAGAAGCTGATATCGAGGCTGCCGAGCGGAACGTCGACGCCCTCGATCTCCTTGATCTCCTCGGCGAGCTTCTTTGCCAGAAGGTCGCCGCGCGTGACGATGCCGACCAGAGCGAGGTCTTCACAGCCCTCGTTGCGCTCGAGAATCTCGTGCGCGATGCGGGTCATCGCTCGATTGACGGCGGTCTCGTCCATGATGACCGCCTTGGGGGAAGTCGTGCCCATCGATCTCCTTCCTCACATGTCTTGACTGCTGACACAGTCAAAAAAATAGATGCCCGACCGCTTAAAGCGGACCAGACACCCACAGGAAGGGCTGCTCTTTGGCAGCTATGTAATTCCATGTGGGCATCTCGTACCCCTTTAATGGTCAAGGAATAGTGTAGCCAACCTCGAGCTTAATTGCGAGCATAAATACAGAGCAATCCGTAAACGGAGCCCAATGCTCAATAAACCTATATATATTTGTGGGACGAGCTTGAAAACGCACGCACGAGCTGGCATAATCCCCTCTGCTGCACGCAAATCGGATCTACGTCCAGGGCCGTGGCGTGAGCACTATCGCCAAAAGAGGAATATCTCTGTGTAGATTACGCACAGGGAGCTGCTTCTGTGCTATAGTTCAGGCTTGTTTGTTAACGCGACATGTTCGTTTGTCGCCCAAGGAGGGTCAGTTATGTCCAAAGTTTGCGAAGTTTGCGGTAAGCACCCCGTTGCCGGTCGCTCCATCAGCCACTCTCACCGCGTCACCAACCGTAAGTTCCGCCCCAACATCCAGCGCGTCTACGTCGTCGTCGATGGTCACCGTCGCAAGATGAACGTTTGCTCCACCTGCCTCAAGTCTGGCAAGGTTGCGCGCTCCTAAATAAGGTCTTACCAACAAGTACCTCGGACTCTCCGGGTCAAAGACCTCGCGTTCACATAGAACTTACCAAAGGCGCCCTCCCCTACGGAGGGTGCCTTTTTTGCACTCATTGGGGACAGACTTAGATGAATGCTTTCACTCATTGGGGACAGACTTAGATGAATGCTTTCCTAAGCTCACAGTGGGTCGATCGGCCCCAATCCATGCCTCACGCAGCCTCGTTCCAGCCTGCAGTGGACTTGGTCACACTTGTAGCGCCAATACCGGTGATGCGGGCAATTTGCTTGACCGTGAGATGCGCCCGCCTGAGCCTCAGCAGACAGGCATCGCGTTCGGGGCGTGGCAGGGCCTTGAGCAGCGCAGGATCTATGCTCGGCAGGACTTCGCGCGCAACGGAAAGGGCCTCCTCATCGGGGATCCGCCGGCGTGGAAAAACCTCCACTGACCAGATCCGCCCGGCAACTTCCTTAAGATGCTCGCAATAGCGACGGGAACCCCCGACAATATCGAGCATGGGGGCCGCATCGCAGATGTCAAAGGGATCGTAGCCCAGCTGGTATGCCCTGAAGCTTGACCAGCGGTAGGCATCGAGCGAGTCGAGCGCGCCTTTTACGGGATTGAGATGGATATAATCGAGCAGCTGCACTGCCTGCGTGTCTGACTCAACCGCAACCCGCGAATAGCGATTGTCAAACAGATGACCCGTTCTCCCCGTTTTCCCATTGAAATACTTAGCATATGCCGTCAGTGCGCACTGCATTGCCTTTGAAAGGTTGTCAAATGGGTCATCAACCATCAAATGGAAGTGGTTATCCATAAGGCACCAAGCCAACACCGCCACGTCATGGCGCGCGAACCTGTCCGAGATATCCGATAAGAAACGATAGCGGTCAGAGTCATCTTCAAAAATAATCTGTTTGGAGTTGCCGCGGTCAAAGACATGGTAATAGCCGGTGAGCGAAATTTCGCGGGCGCATCGGGGCATAATCTCTCCTTTCAAAACTGATCAGGCAACACCTAAAAGGAGAGAAGCAACGCAAAATGCTGAGCCTGTGACCTATTTATATACAATGAACGACAAAAACATGCCCAAAACGACAAAATGACAAATCGATGTCTGTCCCAAATGAGTGAAAGCACTCATGTAAGTCTGTCCCCAATGAGCGGGGCAATGCAGTAGGCGGATAGTTTTAGTTGAAACGCTTCAGTTTATTGAAGCGTTTTAGTGTGCCTTTTACAGGAATCTGACCGTTCGCCGAATAATTTCTTGCTATCATGCAAGGCGTAGGGTAAATCTCCGATCGCAAGGAGACACAAATGGTGAAAAAGTCACCGGAAAACACTACTCCCGCAATTGTGGACAACGTAGAGGCGCTTGAGGCTAAGCTCGCTCAGATGCGAGAGGCCCAGGCGCTTTTTGCTACGTACACGCAGGAGCAGGTCGACAAGATCTTCTATGAGGCCGCCATGGCCGCCAACAAGGCTCGTATCCCGTTGGCGAAGATGGCCATCGAGGAGACCGGCCGCGGCGTTCTTGAGGACAAGGTCATCAAGAACCACTACGCCGCAGAGTACATCTACAACGCTTACAAGAACACCAAGACCTGTGGTGTCCTGGAGCGCGACGAGGCTTACGGCATCACCAAGATCGCCGAGCCCATCGGCATCGTGGGCGCCGTCATCCCGACGACCAACCCCACCTCCACCGCAATCTTCAAGACGCTGATCAGCCTGAAGACCCGCAATGCCATCATCATCTCCCCGCACCCGGCTGCCGCCAAGTGCACCATCGCCGCTGCCAAGCTCGTGCTTGACGCCGCCGTCAAGGCCGGCGCCCCCGAGGGCATCATCGGCTGGGTCGATGTCCCCTCCATCGAGCTGACCAACATGGTCATGCGCGACGTCGACATCATCCTCGCCACCGGTGGCCCGGGCATGGTCAAGGCCGCCTACTCCTCGGGCAAGCCCGCCCTGGGCGTTGGCGCCGGTAACACCCCGGTCGTCATCGACGACACCGCCGACGTTCTGCTCGCAGTCAACTCCATCATCCACTCCAAGACCTTCGACAACGGCATGATCTGCGCTTCCGAGCAGTCCGTGACCGTCATCGACACCATCTACGACCAGGTCAAGGCCGAGTTCCAGAAGCGCGGCTGCTACTTCGTCAAGCAGGGTGCCGAGATGGAGGCCCTGCGTTCCGCCATGTTCAAGAACGGCGCCCTCGATCACCGCATCCCCGGCATGGCTGCCGCCAAGATCGCCGAGCTCGCCGGCATCGAGGTTCCCGCCAAGACTAAGATCCTGATCGCCGAGGTCACCTCCACCGACCCCGCCAAGGAGGAGTTCTCCCACGAGAAGCTCTCCCCGGTCCTGGCCATGTACCACGCCAAGGACTTCCAGGAGGCCGTCGACAAGGCCGAGCACCTGGTGCTCGCCGGTGGCCCGGGCCACACCGCCTCTCTGTACGTGCACCCCGCCCAGGCCGAGAAGATCAGCCTGTTCGAGCACGTCATGAAGGCCTGCCGCATCGTCATCAACACCCCGTCCTCGCACGGCGGCATCGGTGACCTGTACAACTTTGGCATGAAGCCGTCTCTGACCCTGGGCTGCGGCTCCTGGGGCGGCAACTCCGTCTCCGAGAACGTTGGGGTGAAGCACTTGATCAACGTTAAGACTGTGGCCGAGCGCCGTGAGAACATGCTGTGGTTCCGCGCTCCCGAGAAGGTCTACTTCAAGAAGGGTTCCACGCCCGTCGCCCTCGACGAGCTGGGCAACGTCATGGGCAAGAAGCGCGCCTTCATCGTCACCGACCAGTTCCTCTTCAAGAATGGCAACACCCGCGCCATCGAGGCCAAGCTCGACGAGATGGGCATCGCCCACGACTGCTTCTACGACGTCGAGCCCGATCCGTCGCTGCAGTGCGCACGTCGCGGCGCCAAGCAGATGGCTCTCTTTGAGCCTGACGTCATCATCGCCGTCGGCGGTGGCTCCGCTATGGACGCCGGCAAGATCATGTGGATGATGTACGAGCACCCCGAGTGCAAGTTTGAGGACATGGCCATGGACTTCATGGACATCCGCAAGCGTATCTTCACCTTCCCCGAGATGGGCAAGAAGGCCTACTTCGTCGCCGTCCCGACCTCCTCGGGTACCGGCTCCGAGTGCACGCCGTTCGCCATCATCACCGACAAGGAGACCGGCATCAAGTGGCCGCTCGCCGACTACGCGCTGCTCCCCAACATGGCTATTGTCGACGCCGACAACTGCATGACCGCCCCGCGCGGCCTGACCGCTGCATCCGGCATCGACGTCATGACCCACGCCATCGAGTCCTACGTCTCCATCATGGCTTCCGACTACACCAAGGGCCTCTCCGAGCGCGCTGCTAAGCTCGTCTTCGAGAACCTGCCCTCCAGCTTCACGAACGGCGCCAAGGACCCGCATGCCCGCGAGGAGATGCACAACGCCTCCTGCATGGCCGGTATGGCCTTCGCCAACGCCTTCCTGGGCCTCAACCACTCCATGGCCCACAAGCTCGGCGCCTTCCATCACCTGCCCCACGGCCTCGCCAACGCCGTCATCCTGACCCGCGTCATGCGCTACAACGCCGCCGAGGCTCCCGTCAAGATGGGTACCTTCTCCCAGTATCCTTACCCCAACGCGCTGCACAACTACGCCGAGATGGCCAAGTACTGCGGCATCGAGGGCAAGGACGACAAGGAGGTCTTCGAGAACTTCATCACGAAGCTCGAGGAGCTCAAGGACTTCATCGGCGTCAAGAAGACCATTGCCGACTACGGTGTCGACGAGCAGTACTTCCTCGACACCCTCGACGAGATGACCGAGCAGGCATTCAACGACCAGTGCACCGGCGCTAACCCGCGCTACCCGCTCATGAGCGAGATCAAGGAGCTCTACCTGGACGCCTACTACGGCCGCGAGCCTCAGGATTACGCCGTCTGCTAGTTCTAGCACGGTTTTTAACGGCGGGGGTGCACGGGTGTTTCACACACCCCCGCCGTCGCTTCTATCGCATCGTTGAAAGGATGCAACCATGCTGCTACCCGATTCCAAGACCGAGCTCGTCCGCCGTGGCAACAAGGTCGTTTACGACCTGGGCGACAAGATCGTCAAGGTCTTTAACGAGACCAAGCCTGTCTCCGACGTGTTCAACGAGGCTTTGAATCTTGCCCGCATCAATGAGTGCGGCATCCGCAGCCCCAAGGCTCTCGAGGTTTCCCAGCTCGAGAACGCCAACGGCTGGGCGCTCGTGACCGAGAAGGTTCCGGGCACCACCCTTGCCGAGAAGATGACTGCCGAGCCCCAGCGCTTTGGTGAGTACCTCGAGATGTTCGTCGACCTCCAGATCGAGATCCACGGCTACACCTCCCCGCTGCTCAACCGTCAGCGCGACAAGTTCGCCCGCATGATCGACAGCCTTGATCAGCTCAATGCCACCACGCGCTACAACCTTCAGGAGCGTCTGGACGGCATGACCAAGGAGTTCAAGGTCTGCCACGGCGACTTCAACCCCTCCAACGTCATCGTCGGCGACGACGGCCAGCTCTATGTGTGCGACTGGGCACACGCCACCCAGGGCTCCCCTGCTGCCGACGTTGCCACCACCTACCTGCTCTTTGCCCTCAACAGCAAGGACCAGGCCGAGGCCTACCTGGAGCTCTACTGCGACCGTGCCGACATGCCCATGCAGGTCGTGCGTCAGTGGACGAGCATCGTCGCCGCTTCCGAGCTCGCTCGTAAGCGCAACGTGAACGATGAGTTCCTGAAGAACTGGATCGACGTCGTCGATTATCAGTAATATCTGAGCGATTTATTTCGCATCGGAGGCATAATGGAAAACCCCGCAGCTCGCATGGGCTGTGGGGTTTTCCTTTTAGATATCGAGGATGCTACAAGATAATAGGACGGCCCCGCATCTCCCCGATTGGAGAAATGCGGGGCCGTCCCACATATCGAACTACAAGCGAAATCGTCGATTAACGGCGGGCTGCCTTAACAAGCTCGGCAACCTTGGCAACGACCTCGTCGATCGCCACGTCCTCGCGCTCGCCCGTAGCACGGTCCTTGAGCTCAACGGTGCCATTCTTAAGGCCGCGCTTGCCCAGAACCACCTGATACGGGAAGCCCATGAGGTCGTTATCGGCAAACTTAAAGCCCGGACGCTCATCGCGATCGTCGACGACGACCTCGATACCCTCGGCACACAGGCCATCAACAATCTGCTCGCAGACGGTAGTGCACTCTTCCTTCTTGGGATCAAGCGGAATCACCGCGACCTCGTACGGGGCAACGGAGACCGGCCAGACGATACCGTGCTCGTCGTTGTGCTGCTCCACGACGGCAGCAAGCGAGCGGGACACGCCCACGCCGTAGCAACCCATGATGAGCGGCTTCTCCTTGCCGTCCTCATCCATAAAGGTGGCACCCATGGCCTCGGAGTACTTGGTGCCCAGCTGGAAGACCTGGGAAACCTCGATGCCGCGAGCAGCAGAGAGCGGCTTGCCGCAGTGCGGGCAGGGATCGCCGGCGACGACGGTGACCAGGTCGGCCCACTCGTCGACGGTAAAGTCGCGCTCGGGACAGGCGCCGGTAAAGTGATAATCGACCTCGTTGGCACCGCAGGCCCACTGCTTAGACTCGCGCAGGCTCTCGTCGCACACCAGACGGATGCCCTCGGGCAGGTTGACCGGTCCGATAAAGCCCTTGTGCAGACCGTTCGCCTGAAGCTCCTCGTCGGTCATCATGCGATAGCCCTTGCCAAAGACATGCTCGGCCTTGCAATCGTTGAGCTCGTGGTCGCCCGGGACAATGGCCACGACCGGCTTGCCCTCGGCGTCGATGAGCGCCAGCGACTTGCGCGTACCGTTCTCGGGGAAGCCGAAGAACTTGGCGACAGCCTCGATGGTGCCCATGCCCGGAGTCTCGACCTTGGTGAGCGTGCCGTCGCCGGGGCCCTCGGTAACAACGACTTTGGTGCTTGCAGCCTCGTCATCGGCAGCAAAACCGCAATCGTCGCAGTAGACGAGCGAAGCCTCGCCGGCGTCGGCCAGCGCCATGTACTCGACGGAGGTGTCGCCGCCGATCTCGCCGGAGTCGGCGACAACGGGCAGAGCCTTGATGTAGCAGCGCTCGCAGATGTTGGCGTAGGCCTGCTTCATCTTGTCGTACTCCTCCTGCAGACTCTCCTGCGTGGCAGAGAAGCTGTAGGCGTCCTTCATGATGAACTCACGACCACGCATCAGGCCAAAGCGGGGACGGAACTCATCGCGGAACTTGTCCTGAATGTGGTACAGGTTGACGGGCAGCTGCTTATAGGAGCGCAGCTCGTTGCGCACCAGGGCCGTGACGGTCTCCTCGTGCGTGGGGCCCAGCACAAACTCGCGACCATGACGGTCGTCAAAGCGCACGAGCTCCTTGCCATAGGCATCGATGCGGCCGGACTCACGCCACAGCTCGGCATCGACCATAATGGGCATCATGAGCTCCTGGGCGCCGGCGGCGTCCATCTCGTCGCGCACGATGTTCTCGATCTTACGAATCGAGCGCCAAGCGAGCGGCAGATAGGAATAGAGACCGGCGGCCTCCTTGCGGATCATACCGGCACGAAGCAGCAGACGATGGCTTGCAAGCTCGGCGTCGGCCGGATCCTCTTTGAGCGTCGGCGCATAGAGCTTAGACATATACATTGCTCGAGTCATTTATTTCTCCTCAATAAGCTTGTCGACCTCGGCCATAAGCGCGTCGACAATTTGATCCTCAGCTACTTTACCAATGATCTGGCCATGCGAAAAGAGCAGGGCCTGACCACGTCCGCAAGCAACGCCCAGGTCGGCATCAGAAGCCTCACCGGGGCCATTAACGGCACATCCCATGACGGCAATCGAAAGCGGCGCGGCATAGTTCTTAAGTCGCTCGGTTACTTCCTCAGCGATTGCGATCAGGTTAACCTGGCAGCGGGCGCACGTGGGGCACGAGACAATCTCGGGACCACGGCGACGCAGGCCCAGCGACTGCAAAATTCCCCAGGCGACCGGCGGCTCCTCAACCGGATCGGCCGTAAGCGAGACGCGCATGGTGTCGCCAATGCCCTCGGAGAGCAGAATACCCAGTCCCACAGAGCTCTTAATGGTGCCCTGGAGCTTGGTACCGGCCTCCGTCACGCCCAAATGAAGCGGAACATGGGGGATTTCGCGCGACAGGGCACGATAGGTATCAAGCGTCGTAGACACGCTATGTGCCTTGGCGGAAAGCACGATGTTGGTAAAGCCGCGGTCCTCAAAGTGCTTGACGAAGCGCTCGCTCGACATCACGAGTTTCTCGGGCTGCGTAAGCCCATCGCGCTCGGCGATATCCTGCTCAAGCGAGCCGGCGTTCACGCCAATGCGAATCGCGCACCCAGCGGCGCCCGCGGCATCGATCACGGCATCGACCTTAGCCCAATCGCCGATATTGCCGGGATTGATGCGAAGCTTGGCGGCACCAGCCTCGACGGCGCCGATGGCGAGCTTATGGTTAAAGTGAATATCGGCGACGATCGGCACCGGAGACTCGGCACAGATGGTGCGGAAACCCTCAAGCGCGGCCTCGGTGGGCACGCTCACACGCACGATATCGCAGCCAGCCTGCGCCAACGCGCACACTTGCGCAAGCGTTGCCTGGGCGTCAGCGGTATCGGTGCAGGTCATGGATTGGACCACCACCGGCGCGCCGCCACCGATCTGCACACCGCCCACATGCACGGGGCGCGTCAACTCGCGAGGCAAAGGATGGGATAAAGACAATCCAAACACTCCCCTACAGGATAAATCGAAGGACGTCGGAACGAAGCATATAGACAAACAGCAGCGCAAAGAGCGCGATGCCCACATAGCTCACAATCGTCTGGACCTTGAGCGGAAGCTCGCGGCCAGCAATCTTTTGAATGATCTCGATGACCAGCTTGCCGCCATCGAGTGGTGGGATGGGCAGCAGGTTCATAAAGCCAAGCGAGAACGAAATGAGGGCGGCAAACGAAAGGAACGTGGCAGGGCCGGCAGCAGCAGCCTGTGAGGACATAACGCTAATGCCCACGATCGAAGAAGACTGATCGAGAATCTCCATCGTATGCTGCGGCTGGAGCAGGCGCATCACGCCCTCCGCTGTCTGCACGACACAGGAGAACGAAAGGCGAGCCGACGTGATGGGGTCTAAACGGACCACCTGCGTAGAGGCATACACACCTAGGCGCTCGTCCTCTTTGAGCGCAACCGAGGTCGAATGCTGCTTGCCGTCGCGCTCATACTCAATGGCGATATCGTCCTTACCGGCGGCCTTGCCGATGGCATCGTAAACGTCCATCCAGGTAGAGCACGATACTCCGTCAACCGAAAGGATCGCGTCGCCGCCCTCGATACCCGCCTTGGCGGCAATAGACCCCTCGTCAACCTGACCAATCACGTTGGTATCCATCGGCACGGTGACACCCGCAATAGAGTAGATGCTCATAAGCAGCAAAAAGCCCGTCAGGATATTGACGAGAATGCCCGCGAGCAGCATAAAGGCGCGCTTGAGAAAACCCTGGCCCAGATAGGTATGCGAACGCTCTTGCGCAAGGAACTCGGCTTCGCCGCACGGCAGCTCCCACACATCGCCCTCGGTAGTCGCATGCTCTCGATCGAAACGGCGGCCGTCAAAGGTGGTGTAACCCGCCGCGTCTCGCGGCAGCGTCTGATACTTGGTGGGATAGTAGCTCGGCGAGGGCTTCTCCCCTTCCTCATACCAAGGCGCGATAGAGCCCCAACCCAAGAGCAAGGCGCATGCCTCGAGCACAACCTCCTCGGATAGCTCGAGCTCGACAGCAAGGTCGGCCACGGTCACGCGACCATGACGATAGATAGCCGCGAGCACGCGATCGGCACACGAGACGTCGGTCGGATCCATACCGCAGATGGCAGCGTAGCCACCCAGCAGCAGCGGGGTCACGCCAAACTTGGTTCCAATGCGACGCGACGTGTAATGGATGTCAAAGCGGCAAGGCAGGCCCAAAAAGAACTCGGTCACACGGACGCCGCAGGCACGCGCCGCCAAAAAGTGGCCGCCCTCGTGCAAAAACACGAGGACGGAAAGCATCAGCAGGCCCCAAAAGACCGATGAGAGAACGCTCAGAACAGTATCCATAAAACGAAAAAGCAATCCTTATGGGTTAGGAACGGGTTGCGGCGAGCACCTGCGCAGCCTTTTCACGCGCCCATGCATCGATGTCGTGAAGCTGCTCAAACGAATCGACCGCCTGCATATCGTGGGAATCCATGCAGGATTCCACAATGCGATCGATATCGGTAAAGCTGCAGCCATCGTGCAGGAAGGCGTCGACGGCGACCTCGTTGGCGGCATTGAGCACGCACGGCATGGTGCCACCCGTCTTGCCGGCACGTTCGGCCAGTGCCAGACAGCGGAAGGTATCCATGTCGGCAGCATCAAACGTGAGCTGCCCCAGCTCGCGGAAATCGATACGAGGCGCCGGGGTATCCCAACGCTCGGGATACGAGAACGCGAACTGGATGGGAATACGCATGTCGGAAGCACCGAGATGCGCCATCACGGAGCCGTCGGCGAACTCGACCATAGAGTGAATCTTGGACTGACGCTGCACGACCACGTTAATGAAATCGAGGTCGCAGTTAAACAGATGCATGGCCTCAATGCGCTCCAGGCCCTTGTTCATGAGGGTGGCGGAGTCGATGGTGATCTTGGCACCCATGGCCCACGTGGGATGTGCGAGGGCATCGGCACGCGTCACGCGGTCGAGCTCGTCGCGGGTGCGGCCAAAGAACGGACCGCCCGAGCAGGTGAGCCAAATACAATGAGCCTCGCGTGGGTTCTCCCCCAGATAGCACTGGTAGATGGCGGAGTGCTCAGAGTCGACTGGAATAAGCTGGCCCGGTTGCGCCAACGGCATAAGCAAGTCGCCGCCGACGACGAGGGACTCCTTGTTGGCAAGGGCAAGACGCTTATTTGAGGTCAAGGCCGCATGGCTCGCCTCGAGACCAGCGGCGCCCACAATAGCAACGAGCACGCAGTCGACATCGTCGCGACGCGCGAGCTCGCAAACCGCCTGCGCGCCAAGGCCAAGCTTCGTTCCCTCGGGCAACTCCTGCAGCACGGCGTCATCGCCATGAGCGACATCGACCACGGCAACCGCCGGAACCGAGAACTCGCGGGCAGCGGCAACAAGCTCGGAGGTGCTGGAGTTAACGGACAGCGCCGTCACCTGCAGGCGATCGGCATGCTGGCGGCACACATCGAGCGCCTGGGTGCCGATGGAGCCGGTACAACCCAGGATGGCAACACGGAGGCGTCCATCGGGGCCATACGTCGTCTGGAATGACATTACAGCACGCCTCCGATCATCAGCATCAGCTGCGCGGTGATGCAGCCGAAGATAAGCGAATCGCTACGATCGAGCATGCCGCCGTGGCCCGGGATAAGGTTGCCGGAATCCTTGACGCCCACACCGCGCTTGATGCGCGACTCGATAAGGTCGCCGATAACGCCCAGAATGGACACGACCACGCCGCACAGCAGCGCATAGGGCAGGCTGAGCTTGAAGAAATGCGTCGCCCACAGGATGAGCCAAATCAAAACCGAGCCCAGGATGCCGCCAACAAACCCCTCCCAGCTCTTTTTGGGAGAGATCTTGGGAACCATCTTGTGTTTGCCGATACGGCTACCCACGATATAGGCAAACGAATCGGAGACCCAGAGAGACGCGCAAACACCCACCGAAAGCAGGGCGCCGGCAAAACCGGGCACGGCATCGCGCAGCAGCACGATAGCCGACAGCATAAAACCGGTGTAGATGGGACCCATGAGTGTCACGGCAACATCGGATATGCGGGTACGCGGCGACCAGACATACCAAATGCCCACAGCGAGCATCAGGGCAAAAAGCAGGGCATTCAGCAGCATCGAATCGCCCAACGCCGACAGCGGAAAGAGCACGGCGGCAGCGATACCCATGCGCTCGTTAGCCATCTTGCCATCGAGCCTTGTCATACGGAAAAACTCATAGCAGCACAGACCGCTCATGACGGAAACAAAGATGGCCGTGGGCACGATACCCAAAACCAGGCACAGGATAAAGACAACGGCGTAGACGATACCGGCGGCGGCACGGGTAATAAAGCCCGCCAGCCACGAACCGGAACCGCTCTTCGCTGCAGGCGCTCCCGCAGTGGCAGCTTTACGCGCAGGCGTCTTGGGAGCAGATGCCTTGGGACGATCGGACACGATTAAGCCTCCTCGGTCTTGCTCAGTCCACCAAACCTACGGTCACGGCCCTGATAGGCCAAAATGGCGTCGACAAGGCCCCAACGATCAAAGTCGGGCCAATAGGTATCGGTGACGTAGAACTCGGAATAAGCTACCTGCCACAGCAGATAGTTCGAAAGGCGCAGCTCACCAGAGGTGCGAATCACAAGCTCAGGATCGGGAAGACCGGCGGTATAGAGGTGGGAAGCCACCATGTCGTCATCAATTGCGGCAGGATCGATCTTACCGGCGGCAACGTCGAGTGCGATCTGACGGACAGCGCGGGTAATCTCGGCACGCGCGCCGTAGTTGACGGCAAGCGCCAGCGTCATACCGGTGTGATCGGCGCACTCGGCAAGACCGCGTTCAAAAACGTCGCGGGTCTTCTTGGGCAGCGCGGAAATATCACCCAAAAAGACAACGCGCACGTTTTCGCGCTTCAGAAGCGGCAACTCGTCGATGAACGTCTTGGCAAACAGGTGCATCAGAACGTTGACTTCGTGCTGCGGGCGGTTCCAGTTTTCGGTAGAAAACGCATAGGCCGAAAGCACGTCGACGCCCAGGCGCACGCAGGCGGTAATGATCTCGCGCAGCGAGACGATACCCGCCTTGTGGCCCTCAGTGCGTGCAAGACCGCGCGACGTGGCCCAACGACCGTTGCCGTCCATGATGCACGAGATATGGTGCGGAATGTTATTGAGGTCAAGGTCGGAAAAACCGACGCCCGCAGGGGCGTCGGCAAAGTACTCGACCAGTTTATGCTCGTCGTATTGCACCTTAGATCTCCATGACCTCGGCTTCTTTTTCCTTCAGAAGCTCCTCGACCTTGGCGACATACTCATCGGTGTGCTTCTGGACCTTAGCCTGCTCGCGACGGACATCGTCCTCGGTGAGCTCCTCATCGCGCTCGAGCTTGTTGTTGAAGTCGCGACGGATGTTACGGATAGACACCTTGGCCTGCTCGGCGTACTCGCGGCACTCCTTGACGAGCTCGCGACGGCGCTCCTCGGTGGGAGCCGGGAACGGCAGACGAACGACGGTGCCATCGGAGTTGGGGGTAATACCCAGATCGGAAGCGCCGATGGCCTTGACGATAGCGTTGATGAGCGCCTTGTCCCACGGCTCGATGAGCAGCATGTGGGCCTCGGGGGTCTTGACGGCGGCAACCTGCGTGACCGGCGTGGGAACACCGTAATAATCGACGGTGATGTCGGACAGAATGTTGGCATTGGCGCGGCCGGTACGGACCTTGGAGAAGTTATGCTTGAGGGACTCGAGCGACTTGTCCATATGGGCGGTGATGTTCTCTGCCATGCTTAATCCTCCTGATAGACGAGCGTGCCGACGGGCTCACCCGAAAGCGCGCGCTTGACGGTGTCCTCGCCATCGATGTTGAGGACCAAAATCGGCATACGGTTATCCTGGCACAGTGCCGTAGCCGTGGAATCCATAACCTGCAGACCGCGGACGAGAACCTCGTGATAGGTAATCTTGTCAAAACGGACGGCATCGGCGCACTTGACGGGATCCTTGTCGTAGATGCCGTCAACCTTGGTGGCTTTAATCAGAATCTCGGCGCCGATCTCGCACGCACGAAGAGCCGCGGCGGTGTCGGTCGTAAAGTACGGATTGCCCGAACCGGCGGCAAAAATAACAACGTTGCCCTTGGAAAGGTGGTTGATGGCGCGACGGCGAATATAGGGCTCGCAGATCTCGTTCATCTGGATAGCGCTCATAACGCGGCAGGGAACATCGTTGTGCTCGAAGGCATCCTGCAGGGCGAGCGCGTTCATAACGGTTGCCAGCATGCCCATGTAGTCGGCCTGAGCACGCTCCATGCCACCGGCAGCGCCGGCCATGCCGCGGAAAATATTACCGCCGCCGACAACGACGCCGACCTCATGGCCAACGGCGAGCAGCTCCTTGACCTGCTTGGCAAGATGGTCGGTAACCTTGGGGTCGATGCCATATTGGCCGTCGCCCATGAGTGCTTCGCCGGAAAGCTTAAGAAGCACGCGTTTATATCGGATGTCGGACAAAGCGATCCTCCTTTAATTAGACTCTCAATATGATATCAAAGGCTCTCATAAGAGCCATGAAAAAGCAGGCTGTGAGTAAAACCCACAGCCTGCTCATTACCAGCTACAAGAGCTTATTTACTCGCCACGGACCAGACGGTCAAAGGCAACGACGGTAATGGTGTCGCCGAGCTCCTTGGAGACCTGCTCAGCGTACTTCTTGATGGTGAGGGAGCTGTCCTTGATGAACTCCTGCTCGGTGAGCACGGACTGCTTGTAGAACTTCTCCAGACGGCCGACAGCCATCTTCTCCTGGATAGCCTCGGGCTTGCCGGACTCGGCAGCCTGGGCCATGTAGATCTGCTTCTCGTGCTCGACGGTCTCGGCCGGAACCTGATCGCGGGTAGCGCAGATCGGGGCGACGGCGGCAACCTGAAGGGCAACGTCGTGAGCGAAGGTCTTGAAGGACTCAGCCTGAGCGGTCTCGGCCTTCTCGAAAGCGAACTCGACGAGGACGCCGATCTTACCACCCATGTGGATGTAAGAAGCGAGCGCGCCGTTCTCAGCCTTGCGGGCAGCGAAGCGGGAGATCTTCATGTTCTCGCCCATGATGTGAATCATCTCGGTGAGCTCGGAGGAAACGGTCTCCTCGCCCATCGGCTTCTCGAGCAGAGCGTCGACGTCAGCAGGCTCGGTGGTAGCGACAACCTCAGCGACCTTGGAAGCAAAGCCGGTGAACTTGGCGTTGGAGCCAACGAAGTCGGTCTCGCAGGAGAGCTCGAGCAGAGCGCCGGTCTTGCCATCCTCGGAGACGAACGCGGCGACAGCGCCCTCGTTGGTCTCACGGCCAGCCTTCTTGGCAGCCTTGGCAAGGCCGTTCTTACGCAGAACGTCGACAGCGGCGTCCATGTCGCCGTCAGCCTCGACGAGAGCCTTCTTGCACTCCATCATCGGGGAGTCGGTCATCTCGCGGAGCTGCTTGACCATAGCGGCGGTAATCTGGGCCATTGTGGTTCCTTTCAAAGAGATGAAAAAGAATTAACTAAGACTGATTTACTCGGCCTTGGGCTCAGCGGCCATCTCGGCCTCGGAGACCTGCTCCTTGCCGGAGCCAGCGAGGCAGGCGTCAGCCATGAGCTCGCACATAAGGGTGACAGCGGAGATAGCGTCATCGTTGCAGGGGATGCCGTACTCGACCTCGTCGGGATCGGAGTTGGTGTCGATCAGAGCGACGACGGGGATGTTCAGGCGCTGGGCCTCCTTGATGGCGTTCTCCTCGCGCTTGGTGTCGATGACGAAGAGAGCCTGGGGCAGACCCTTCATGTCGCGGGCGCCACCGAGGTTGGTCTGGAGCTTGGTGAGCTCCTTGCCGAGAACAGCCTGCTCCTTCTTGGGCAGAACAGCCATGCGTCCGTCCTCGACCATGGCCTCGAGCTCCTCCATGCGGTTGATGCGGGAGCGGATGGTGACGAAGTTGGTCAGCATGCCGCCGAGCCAACGCTGGTTGATGTAAGGCATGTTGGCGCGCTCAGCAGCGTTCTTGACGGCCTCCTGAGCCTGCTTCTTGGTGCCGACGAACAGCACGTTGCCGCCCTTAGCGACGTTCTTGACGAAGGTGTAGGCCTGGTCGGCGTCGAGGATGGTCTGCTTGAGGTCGAGGATGTAGATGCCGTTGCGCTCACCGAAGATGAACGGCTTCATCTTGGGGTTCCAGCGACGGGTCTGGTGACCGAAGTGGCAGCCGGCCTCGAGCAGGGTGCGGATATTAATCTTGGTAGCCATGTTAAACCTCCTGTGGTTTGCCTCCGCGCGGGGTCATCCTCCAAAACCAACCCGGACATGTGCTACCAAAGCCCGGGCACCACGGTATGAAGTAGCCGCGCGTGCGTGATAAAAACATGTTGCCGTGAAGCAACCCGATGAATGATAGCAGGAATGCATCTTCCTGCCAACCCGCAATCAAAACCACACACCTGAGTGCGGCGCGGGACGTCCCAGCCACTATTCGCCGCGGGGATGGGCTTGAGCCACGGCACGTTTGAGCCGATCGGGCGTGAGATGCGTGTAGATCTGCGTCGTGGACAGGCTCGCATGACCTAGCAGCTCTTGAACCGAGCGCAGGTCCGCACCGCCCTCGAGCAAATCGGTCGCAAAGGTATGGCGCATCGCATGCGGGGCAATGTCGGCCGGAATGCCGGCGAGCGGCGCCAGCGTATGGAACCGCCGCCGGAGCATCGCGGCGCTCATGCGATTGCCGCGCGCCGATATAAGCAGCGGATGCGGCCCGGTAGCGGGGTCACGGCGCTTTGCCTGAGCGAGCAACTCCGGCCTCCCCTCCTCAATATAGAGACGCGTCGCCTCGAGTGCGCGACGATACAGAGGGACGATACGCTCCTTGCTCCCCTTGCCCCAAAGTCGCAGCGTTCGCTCGGACCAACCAATAGACTCCACGTTGAGCGCCGCGAGCTCCGAGATTCGCGCACCGGAGGCATAGAGCAACTCAAGCATCGCCGCATCGCGCAGTCCCGCGGGCGTCGAGGTATCAGGCGTCTTGAGCAGCGCCTCAACCTGCTGGGTCGTAAGGACGCCCGGCAGGTCACGTGGCAGCTTGGGCGATGCGATCGCCGAGACCGCATCGCCCTCGACAATCCCCTCGGCAGCCATCCAGCGATAGAGAGATCGAATAGCCGACAGGTGCGCCGCAAGCGTTCGGGGAGCCACCTGCTCACGCGAAAGCTCGGCAAGATAGCGACGAATGGTGCGCACGTCGGCAGCGAAAGCATCAATATCCTCGCGCTCGCACCAGGCAGCAAAGCGCTCCAGTCTCGAGCCATAGGCCGTCACCGTGTTGGGAGAAAGCCCCTCGACGCGTGCGATATAGGCGATAAAAGAGTCGACGGTGTCGTACAGGTCAAAGGCTATGACCGGTCGCCTCCAAACAAGTCGGAACGCGTGGCCAAGTAGGCATCGAGGGCCTCGAGCGCACGGTCCGCATAGGCCTGATAGCGGTCGCGCTTGCTGCGGCGCTTACCGTCCTCGAGTGGCGGCACCAGGCCAAAGTTGACATGCATAGGCTGATAGCCCACGGTGGCAGGATCGGTCGCATAGCCCACGAGCGCACCCAGGGCGCCCACACGCGGCAACTCGACGCCCGCGGCACCGATAGCCTCGGCATAGGTGTTGAGCGCCGCGAGCAGACCTGTCGCCACGGCTTCCATGTACCCCTCGGTGCCGGTGATCTGACCGGCCAGGCGCACGCCGGTACCGGGCACGGCAAAGGTGCTATCGAGCACGTGAGGGGCGTCGACAAAGGTATTGCGGTGCATGACACCGTAGCGGAAGAACTCAGCGTTCTCCAGGCCCGGCACCATATGGAAGACGCGCTTCTGCTCGCCAAAGGTCAAGTTGGTCTGGAAGCCCACCAGGTTATAGGCGGTCTTCTCCTTGTTCTCGGCACGCAGCTGAATCGCTGCCCAGGGGCGACGTCCGGTACGCGGGTCGGTGAGGCCAACGGGCTTCATGGCGCCAAAGCGAATAGCGTCCTTGCCGGTGCGTGCAACCTCCTCGGCAGGCTGGCAGGCCTGGAACAGATCGCCGCCCTCAAAGTCTTTGAGCACCACGCGGTCGGCCGTGGTAAGCGCCTCGATAAAGGCCTCGTACTCCTCCTTGTTGAGCGGAGCGTTGAGATAGTCGCCGCTCCCCTGCTCCTCGTAGCGCGACTGCGAGAACAGCACGTCCATATCGAGCGTGGAGGCATCGACGATCGGCGCCGCCGCATCAAAGAATGCCAGGGCATCGCCACCGACGAGCTTCATAACCTCTTCGCTCAGCGCCGGTGAACACAGCGGGCCCGCGGCAATGACCACGTGACCCTCGGGAATCTGTGTGACCTCACCGTGCACGACCTCGATATTGGGACGGGCGGCAACCTCGGCCTCGACAAGCTCGGAAAACTTGACGCGATCGACCGCCAAGGCACCACCGGCGGGAACAGCGGCGCGATGGGCGCAATCGAGCAGGACTGAACCCATGCGCTCAAGCTCGGCCTTCAGCAAACCAGCCGCAGAATCCGGACGGGTCGACTTAAACGAATTGGAGCAGACGAGCTCTGCCAGGTGATCGGTATGGTGAGCCGGGGAGCTCACCTGGGGGCGCATCTCGCACAGCTTTACGGCAAAACCGCGATCTGCCAGCTGGATCGCGCACTCCGAACCCGCCAGACCGCCACCGATAACTGTCACCTGATCGAACTGCATCTGCAAACACCTTTCTAATTGACACGTTTTCCATTGTGACCGAAGGGTGTCTGGGCGTGAAGGGCAAACTTGGAGGGCGCATACCTTCCATCCATCATGCGCTCGATAAGACCCTCGAGTTCAAGCGAACCCAAGAGTTTGAGTACGCCGACAGCATCGAGCGAGACGAGCGCCGCGATGTCGTCGACCTTGAGCGGAGAGGCGATGAGCGCATGCATCACGGTCTGCTGCGTTGGATCCAGGTCGGCAATGCCGGGAGCATCGGGGCGCGAGTAGCGCAGGGTTCCGTAGATGCGTGAGATAGCCATCTCGATAGATTCCTCGTCGATGATGCAGCAGGCACCGTTCGCAATGAGGTAATTCGTGCCACGCGACTCGGGCGATAGGATCGACCCCGGCACGGCAAGAAGTTCGCGCCCCAAATCCATAGCAGCCTCGGCTGTAGAAAACGTCCCAGAAGGCATACCCGCCTCGGATACAAAGAGGGCTTGCGACAGGGCCGCGATCACGCGATTGCGGCGCGGAAAGGCGAACTTGCGCGGACCCATGCCCCACGGAGAGATCGACACGACCGCGCCACCCGTATCGAGCGTGCGAGTAATAAGCCCCGCGCTCGAACGCGGGTAGACCACGTCGGCGCCCGTCCCCAGCACCACGACGTGTTTGCCGCCGGCGTTGACCGCAGCCCAACCCGAGGCCTGGTCACAACCGACCGCGCCGCCCGAAACTACCGTCACTCCCGCCTCGACCGCCACCTTTGCCGCAAGCTCTGCCACGGCAAGACCATACGGCGAGGCCTTACGCGCGCCGATGATGGAGAGCGCGGGCGTCGAAAGCACCTCGGGGTTGCCACACACATAGAGCGTCTGGGGTACATCAGAAAGCTCCAAAACGGTCTCGGGATACAATGCATCACCTGGATGCAGCTCAAAGGTCCCCTCGGCCATCATTGGTCCCTCCTCCCCTGGTACATCGCCGCCTCGAGCACGTGGTCCTGCGTCACTTGCTCGCTCTCGGCGACGTCAGCGATTGTACGCGCGATACGCACCAGGCGCACGATGCCACGCCCTGTGAGATGCGTGCGTTTGGATAGGCCGAGTACGCATTTCTCGGCAGCATCATCGAGCTCGAAGGTCGAAACGACGCCGTCAATGGACCGCGTCTCGTCATCCTCGGCCTCGGCATCCGCATCGTCCATACGGGACTCGCGCCAGGCGCGAAAGGCGCGACCGCGCACAACGTAGTCACGTAACTCGGCCGACGACATACCCTCCGCTCCCTCGATAATCACTTGGGGGTCGGGACGGGTCACATCGATCATCATGTCGATACGGTCAGCCAAAGGACCGCGCAGTTTAGACCGATAGCGCTCGACCATCGCCGCCGAGCAGCGACACGGCACCTCGCGATCGCCCAAAAAGCCGCAGGGACAGGGATTGCTCGCAGCCAGCAGCTGAAAGCGCGACGGGAAGGTAAAAGCCCCGTCGACGCGTACGATCCTGACGTAGCCGCGCTCGATGGGCTGACGCAGCGTCTGCAGCACGCCAGTGGGAAACTCGGCAAGCTCGTCCAAAAAGAGCACGCCGCCATGGGCAAGGCTGATCTCACCCGGGTGCACCGGGCGCCCGCCGCCGATAAGGCCTGCGGTCGAAATACTGTGGTGGGGACTGCGGAAGGGCCGGTGCCCCGCCAACAAGCCATCAATGTTCTCACCCAAAACCGAATGGATGCACAGTGCCTCCTGCTGATCCTCAACGGAAAGCTCGGGCAGGATGCCGGTCATACGGCGTGCGAGCATCGTCTTGCCCGATCCCGGAGACCCGATCATGAGCAAGCCGAGTTCTCCTGCCGCCGCAAGCGCCATGCCGCGTTTAGCGACTTCCTGCCCCAGCACGTCGGCATAGTCGAGCTCAGGCTCAAAGGTCGCCTCGACGCCCTCGGAATCCAAGTAGTGCCGCGCGGCATCGCCCATACCATGAGCAAGCTGAGACAAATGATCGATGAATCCGCAATCCACGCCCGCGAGTGGCACATGCTGGTCTGACCTGCCGGCGATAAAGGACAGCCCCAAATCACGCGCCAATAACTGAAACGCCACCTCGCCCTTGACAGGAAAAACCGTACCGTCCAAGCCAAGCTCACCAGCGATAAGACAACGATCGAGGTTGTCGCGGGGAATCTGCCCATCGGCCGCCAATACCGCGATGGCGATGGGCAGATCAAAGCCGCTACCGGTCTTGCGGATATCGCCGGGCGCCAGATTGACCGTAATGCCCGAGCGCGGGATCTCGAACCCGGCGGAGCGCATCGCGCAGCGAATACGACCGCGCGACTCCATCACCTCCATACTCGGTATGCCGAGCATCTGGATGCCCGGAACGCCGCCGGCAAGCGAGACCTCGACCGTGACGGGAATCGCCTCGACGCCGCGGATGCAGGCCGCGTGAACGGCAAACGTCTCGAACGCCATCACGACACCTGCCAATCGAACGCGTTGTACTGGTGCTCGATCTCGGCGATATGCCCGCCGCGAATGGTGACGCCCACGGCATCGAAGCGAATCGCCTTGAGCGGATAATGCTCCATGAGATAGCAGCTTGCGATGCGGCGGTAGCGGCGTTGCTTTTGGGCATCCACGGCCTCCTCGGGAAAGACCCGCGTGGTGCAATCCAGGGCGACGCGTCTCGTCTTGACCTCGGCCATCACAACGACATCGTCGAGCTCATCGAGCAGCACCAGGTCGGCCTCGCCCTCGGTGCAACGATAGCCCTGCTCCAGCAAGGTGTAGCCGCGCTCGTTAAAGTAGTCGATTGCGATAAGCTCGCCCAGCATGCCCAGCTCGCGAGGACTGAGTCCCTTGATAAACTCGGGCGTCATCGCCCCGCAGTCGAGCTCGCCGTTTTCCCAACGCTCCTTAAGCTGCTGCGTCTTGCTCTTTTTGCTTGCGGCACTCATGGGGTCTCCTTTCCCGCACGCTGCAGTGCCCCGATGATGAGGGCACCTTTCATGCGGGTAAGTACCGGAAGCAAACCAAAAGCTGACCAAATGCCGACAAAAAACGGGGCGTACGCAGCAATGCTGTTGCATACGGCCCGCTACCAGCAGGTTTATAAATCCCCAGAGGTCCCTGTCTCCACAATTGACCTAGAAAAGGCACTCAGTCTGCAGAAAGTTTCCGCAAAAGCTCACACGATGCAGCGGAGAAAGACCATGTTTGCGAATGGCCTCGATGTGCTCGGGGCTCGCATAGCCCTTCGATTCGGCCAGATGGTACTCGGGATACTCGGCATCGTACTCGACCATCATCTCGTCACGTGTCACCTTGGCCATGATGGACGCCGCGGCGATGCAGGCGATTTTGGCATCGCCCTTCACCACGTCGCGCTCGTTGGGAACGGCGCCCAAGGGGTTACCGTCCATAAGCACGCAATCGGGCTCGAGCCCCGTATCGGCCACGGCGCCCGCGACGGCAGCGCGGATGGCGCGGGCCATGCCCATATCGTCGATATCCGCAGGCGCGATATGGCAAAAACCGATTGCCGTCGCCACCTCGGCAATCTTCACTGAGAGCAACTCGCGGCGCGCGGGCGTGAGCTTTTTGGAATCGTTGATACCCCAGACGCGCGGCTCCATAGGAAGACAGACGGCGCATACCGTCAAAGGACCGGCCACCGATCCGCGACCCACCTCGTCGACACCAACGACCACCCCATCGCCGCCAAGCTCATGCATAAGCTCGTACATATCATTGACGCGCTCGCGCTCGGCAAGTTCCTTGGCATGGCGCTTAAGAGCACGCTCGCAAGCCTTGATCACTTGCTGGCGCGGATCCTCACGATAATGCTCCACGAGGGCGGGAATCTCCTCAAACGTGGCGCTCGCCAGCTCGCCGGCAACCTGCGATGCCGAAACCGAGCTCGTCATGTTGGCCATATCGGGGCCTCCTTGCATGCAAATCAGATAAAAAGAAGGGCCACCCGAAGGTGACCCTTTTGTCCAAACGAGTGGACAGACGCTGCGATCTTCTTAGCGCTTCTCGGGGATGCGAGCAGCCTTGCCCACCTTGTCGCGGAGGTAGTACAGCTTGGCGCGACGGACGCGACCATGACGGACGACCTCGAGCTTGGCGATCTTGGGGCTGTGAAGCGGGAAGGTACGCTCAACACCGACACCGAAGGAAATCTTGCGGACGGTGAAGGTCTCACGGGCACCGGCGCCGGCCATGCGGATGACGTCACCCTGGAAAACCTGGATGCGCTCGCGGTCGCCTTCCTTAATGCGGTAGTGAACCTTGACGTTGTCGGCAACGCGGACCTGCGGGATGTCCTCGCGGATCTGCTGACGCTCGATTGCGCGGATGTAATCCATGTGCAATTCCTTACTCTTCTAGAGGTGCCGTACCACCTTGGCCGGCACGTAGTTGAACAAACGTATTCGAGTATACACGCGCAGGTTTGCGCTGCAAGAACTATTTTTTACGCAGACAAAAAGACAAAACCCGCACATGATAACCGCCCGCCTCACGAATGAGACGGGCGGCATGAAGGGGGGCTACGTTACGCGCGGAAACGCAAGACCTTAGGCGTTACGCTTGGCCTCGAGCTTGGCCTGGGCCGCAGCAAGACGCGCGAGCGGCACGCGGTAGGGCGAACAGGATACGTAATCCACGTCGGCCACGTTGAACAGGCCCTTGATGGACTTGGGGTCGCCGCCGTGCTCGCCGCATACGCCAAAGTGCATACCGGGATTGGTGGCACGGCCCTTCTCGACTGCCATGCGCACCAGCTCGAGCACCGCCGTGTCGATGGTCTCGAAGGGGTTCTCCTTCAAGATCTTCTTGTGCAGGTACAGCGGGATGAACTTGGCCTCGGCATCGTCGCGGGAGAAGCCGAAGGTCGTCTGCGTGAGGTCGTTGGTGCCAAAGCAGAAGAAATCGGCGTGCTGGGCGATCTCGTCGGCGACCATGCAGGCGCGCGGCAGCTCGAGCATCGTACCCACAGGAATGTTGAGCTCCACGCCCTCCTCGGCGGAAACCTCGGCGATGACGCGCTCGATGACCTCACGGGCCTGGACATGCTCGGCCGTGATGGAGACGAGCGGGACCATAATCTCAGGACGCGGGTCGACGCCCTCCTTGATGAGGCGGGCGGCAGCCGTTGCCACGGCACGGACCTGCATAAGCGGCAGGTCACCGAAGACGACGGACAGACGCACACCGCGCAGGCCGAGCATGGGGTTGGACTCGACCATGCCGTCGATGCGACGCAGGCGGGCACGCAGGGCGGCGAGCTCCTCCTCGGGAGCGCCAGCGGCCTCCTTCTTGGTGATGGCGACCTCGAGCTCGCGGGGATCGTCCAGGAACTCGTGAAGCGGCGGATCGATCAGGCGAACGACCACGTCGCGGCCGGTCATGGTCTTAAACATGGCCAGGAAGTCCTCGGTCTGGACCTTGAGCAGATCGGCCAAGGCCTGCTGCTTCACGGCCTCGTCATCGGACAGGATGAAGCTCTGGATGATGTTCTTGCGATCGCCCAGGAACATATGCTCGGTGCGGCACAGGCCAATAGCCTCGGCGCCAAACTCGAGCGCGAGCTCGGCGTCCTCGGGGTTGTCGGCGTTGACGCGCACGTGGTTGGCGTGGCCGCAGGTCTCATCCAGACGAATCTCATCGGCCCAGGACAGGATAGTGTCCAGGTCACCAGTAAGCTCGGCGGAGACCAAGTCAACGGCGCCGTCGACAACGATGCCCTGGGTACCGTCGATGGAGATGATGTCGCCCTCGTGCAGTACGCGATCGCTATCCTCGATACGCACGACCTTCTCGGCCGCGTCGATATGGAAGCGCTCAACGCCGCAGACGCAGGGCGTACCCATGCCGCGGGCGATAACGGCGGCATGGCTCGTCTTGCCACCGTGGCTCGTCAGGATGCCCTCGGCGGCAACCATGCCCTTCAGGTCGTCAGGGTTGGTCTCCCAACGGACCAGGATGACCTTGTGGCCCTCGGCGGAACGCGCGACGGCGTCGTCGCTCGAGAACACGACCTCGCCCACGGCGGCACCGGGGCTGGCGTTAAGACCGGTCGCGAGCGCCTCGTACTTCTTGGAGGAGTCGAACTGCGGGTGCAGGAGCTGATCGAGCTGCGCAGGATCGATGCGGCCCACGGCCTCCTCGCGGGTGATGAGGCCCTCCTCGACCATCTCGATGGCGATGCGCAGGGCGGCGGTGGCGGTTCGCTTGCCCACGCGGGTCTGGAGCATCCAGAGCTTGCCCTGCTCGATGGTGAACTCGATGTCGCACATGTCGCGATAGTGATCCTCGAGCGTCAGGAACACGCGCTCGAGCTCCTCGCCTGCGGACTCAAGCCCCGGAGTGGTCTTGAGATCGGCGATGGGCTCGGTGTTGCGAATGCCGGCGACGACGTCCTCGCCCTGGGCGTTGACCAGAAAGTCGCCGTAGAACTCCTTGGTGCCGTCGGCCGGGTTGCGGGTGAAGGCGACGCCGGTCGCAGAGGTCTCGCCCTTGTTGCCAAAAGCCATGGCCTGGACGTTGACGGCGGTGCCGAGCTCGTCGGAGATGCCGTGCTGCTTGCGGTAAATGCAGGCGCGCTCGTTCATCCAGCTGCCAAAGACGGCCTGGATGGCAAGGCGAAGCTGGAGCTCCGGATCGTGCGGAAAGACGGGCTTACCATCGGCGACCTCGAGCTCGGGGTACAGGGCGGCCTCGACGTTGGCGGAGAAGATGCCCTTGAAGGTCTCGACGAGCTCCTGCAGGTCCTCGGCCGAAAGCTCGGAATCGACGCGGACGCCGGCAACCAGGCGGGCCTGGGTCAGGGCGTTCTCGAACAGGTCGGCGTCGACGCCCATGACGACGTTGGAGAACATCTGGATAAAGCGGCGATAGCTGTCCCAAGCAAAGCGCGGGTTCTGCGTCTGGGCGATGAGGCCCAGGACGGAATCGTCGTTGAGGCCCAGATTGAGGACCGTGTCCATCATGCCGGGCATGGAGAACGGAGCGCCAGAGCGCACCGAGACGAGCAGCGGATCGTTGGCATCTCCGAGCTTCTTGCCGCAGCGGGCTTCGAGGTCGGCCTCGGCGGCAACGATCTCGTCAAGCGCGCCGGCAGGCCAAACATTGCCGGCACCGGAGTACTCAACGCAGGTCTGGCAGGTAATGGTAAAGCCACCGGGGACCGGCAGGCCGATACGGCTCATCTCGGCAAGGTTAGCGCCCTTGCCGCCAAGCACAAAGTTCATAGACTTGTCGCCCTCGGTGACACAAGTGCCCTGGGCGTCGGTTCCAAAACGGTAAACCCTCTTGCAATCGCTCACGATACTTCCCCTTCTATGTGTTCGCACACACGACCGTGGTAACGAATCGACCCGCCGGATGCGGACCGTGAGGGAACTATACGGCGGGTTTTGGGCGGGCTTGAGCAGAGGCTGCGCGGTTTGGTAAACGTGCTAAAACTGGCGGTAAACGGTAGGTAAAGGTGGTTACCTTATGAAGATACCAGTACAACGTAGTCGCAGGTCAAAAGCGGTATAAACTGCTAAAACGCTTTAGCAAAAGGCTGTAATTATTGGAATGGAATCTCTTAAACTACGCAATAGCCAAGAAAGACAAAATCTATCAGAAGTATTTGTCCCAGGGATTTTGGTCAGAGTAGCTAATTTGGGACGGGGCTATTTTAGCCACCCCGGCAGATAGCGCGAATGCTTTGGCGGAGTAACGGCCGGGGTAGCTAAAAAAGCCCCATTACAGTTTGAGTCGTCCGAAAGGGCGGCTCCTTACTAGTTCTGGTAATACGATTGAGCCGTACCGATGGTCGCTGGCCGACCGCGACCGCGACGCGGCCTCCACCCGAGACCCCCATCTCGACACATAGCCCGTCATCCGACGAAAGCGCGCAGGTCGTCCTGTATAGGCGCATGGTGTCCCCCTCCGCCGCAAGAGGGAAACGAAAAAGCCCCTCTTTGCCACTACGGACAAAAGGGGCCTCCCAGGGGAAACGTGTTACAAAGCCTTCTTTGCAGGACGATGAAGATCAGAAACCCAACGTCGTACGCGTAGGGACTTACCCAACACCCACGCCATTTCGATCTTCTGGGCCTTCAACGCCACGTCCCGATAAGCATCCGGGCATCGGAATGACCTCGTCGCAAGCCGCAAGCATCTCTTCGTCATGAGTGACAACAATTACAATATGGTCTCTCTTAACCTCATGAAGCAATTTAATTAGCGCGCTCCGGCTCTTCGCATCAAGCGCTGAAGTTGACTCAAGAAACAACATGACGTCCGGCGATTTCAACATCTGCCGCACAATTGCGATGTTCTGCTTCTCCCCGCCGGACACCCCTCCTTTCTTGCTGCCAAGCATCGCTGCCGCCCCGTTCTCCGCAGCGGCAATCATTTTGTCTAACCCCAATATGGCAAGCATCCGATTCAGTTTGTCGGCCTCGAAATCATCAGAAAGCAGCGTAAGATTATCGAGGATCGTCCCCCCAACAATAGGGGGCTCTTGCTCCGTAATGCCAACTCGGCACCGCCGCAATGCGTATCGGTCGATGCGACGCTGTGATACCCCGTTGTAGAGGACGGCCCCTTCCGTGTTATCTGGATATAGACCCAATATCACTGACAGCAGCGAGCTCTTCCCCGAGCCATTTCTTCTTGCTTACTGTTTTTCTTATATTGTAACGATTTTCGATAAGAGGAAAGATTACTCCATGACGCGCAAGCCCGAACTCTAAGCGTTTCCCATCAGCATTGCCCATTTTTCGGATCGAAATCAAAATCCAGCTTCCTATCGCATGCTGAAATCAAATCCTGATCATGGCTTACAACAAGAATTAGCTGATCGAAGGGATTTCGATGAATATACTCCGTGAACTCCCGACGGCTTTCTTCATCTAAATCGTTCGTTGGTTCATCGAACACAAGCACTTCCGGCTGCCTGCGAAGTGCTGCGAATATCCTTAGCTTTCGATACTCTCCACCAGAAAGGTCTCTACAATTCTTGCCTTTTAACGATTCGACGGTTCGATAGAAACTCGGCACAAGCTCTCGGAGGTTTTCGCTCGATCCCCGAATCGACGTCCTCTCAAGGTAATTCTCCACCGTTTCGTTCGGAATAAAGAGCTTTTGCGGGCACACCGCAAACAGGTCCCGTCGGATCGTCTCCATATCGAGCTCTTCATATGGCACCGACCCCAAAGCCCGATGTCCCCCAGCAGAATATAGTCCAAGGAGCACCTTCAGAAACGTGCTTTTTCCGCATCCGTTCGGCCCGGTAATGGCATAGGTTTTTCCTTCCTCCACCTCCACGGAGAGGTCGCGGTATAAGTAGGGCTTTCCCGCGTATCGGTACGCGATGTTGGACAACGATATGCTCTCCACGTGCCCAACCGTGAAGGTGCCGCGGTCCTCGGCGTCCTCCGTCAGAGCCCCCAATCGGTCGAACGAGGCCCTTGCGTCCTGATACGATTTGAAATAATTCAAAAAATACTTGAAGCATCCGAACGCCATCGAGTAATACGAGTTCACCATTGTGAACTCGCCTAAGCTCATTCTTCCGCTCAATATTTCCATCCCGGAGATCACGAGCAGTGCCCCCCGAAACAAAGACGAGATCAGGCCGTCGCTTGATGTGGCCAGATTCGAGACCCTACTTGCTTTCATGTAAATCGGGTAGTACCCCTCGAATACCCCTTTGAGCGTCCGAGCGCTCTGGTTATATGCGCCATCGCACTTAATGTCAAACAACTGCGACAGCTCGCCGCTCACGGACGCGAAAAGCTTACTCAAACCCTCCTTGTTCGCAAGCGAACTGTTGTACAACGGCTTTTTCAACGCCCTGAATAAAATGAAGTACGCAACAAGCGAACATGCACTTAACACCAGGAACACCGGATTAATCGAAAACAGGATGATGCATATCAACACAACCAGAACGATGTTAAGCCCGATCGTTAGGAAGTTGTTCACGACAAACGATGACACCGCATTCGAATCCGCATACACCCTCTGCGTTGTATAGGATGGATCCGCCTGCTCCCCCTTTTCCAGGGGCCCCCGTTCAAACGACTCACACGTGGTCCCCATCAGTCTCGTCGTCATCTCCAAGATGACGCGCGATACGTTCACACCCATCGCATACGACATGAAGGAGGCCGATATCCCTATGCCCGCAACAAAGGCCGCAAACCACACGACGCGAGATGGATCCCTATTCGTCACGAGAAAGTCTACAAACCCACCGTTTAAGGCGGGCATGACGCACGAGAGAGCAAAATTCACCAGCATGAGAATCACGAAAAGCCGTGACCCTTTACACCGAAACAACTCGTGAACCGTCTTCTTAAACATGCCAGCTCCCATCAAGCGGCCTTTTATCCAAAACTGAATTTGCTCGCCGCTTAATCGCTCCCATATATCCCTTGTTGTTAATCCTTGCTCAAGACATTATCTCGGGTTGCGGTGCCCAGGATTCCATTTCACCTTTATATACATACGAATAAGCCCCCTATTTGCATAGGCAAGCGCGGCGATTATAACAGCAGCCACCATCAGACCGAGAATAGCCCTTTTGTCCGGAAAAAGGGACGAGAGAAAAAGGCATATTGCGGAGAAAACTATAGACGCCCCCACCACTCGGTTTGCGCCTAGAGACTCGGCCGTCCGCTTTGCCTCCTCTAAACGCTCTCCCGATAGCAATGACATTCCGGCAAGCAATCCCGTGAGCTTGCCTCGATATATCATTATTCCGAACAACAGCAGCAGGCATGACCCCACCATTGAAACCACAACGTCCGACATCGCCATCACTCCAGTCCACTCCTTCAATACCAGCCCTATCGACAAACATCAAAACTTTTTTTAACCTAATATTGTATATCGATATAAATATATTCTTTTATATATCGTTTCGATTTGTGATATTTTATCGAACGAGTTGCTATTCGAGGAAGATAGGCCACAACCAAAGGAGATCAATGGAATCCGTGAATGTTTGGAGCGCGCAAATCTCATCATTGCCTGGAGTCATCCCTATCCCCCTCGACCCAAGCTACCTTCGCAGTGAACCAAATAACCGCCTGAGCGTCCTAAGCTCAGATGGGAAACAAATCTATACGATCCTCAACAGGGTCGCTAAAGAGATTCTTGACTTATGCGACGGCACCTGCGATTTGCCCAAAATTCTCCGTCTGTTCCAAGAAAAATACCCAGATCAACCGCGCGAGACGCTAGCGCATGACCTGGCCCAAACCCTGCATAGCCTGACCGTAAACTGTCTTATCGTTTGGAAGAAAGAAGGGAGATATATGAACGACCCTTTCGGCTCCGATTACCTAACATCGGTGAATCCCGACGAGCTGCTTATTCTCGCGGACGCGAGCAGGTTTGCTGAAATCGAAGAGGCGGCTGCAAAATCCCTCTCTGCAAAACAGTTCAAAAATGGCAATAGGATCTATTTCTCTGAGTTCGACGTTGAGCCCGAATTGGAGAACTTTCTGGTTCTTCGCCAAAGGCTCTTTTCCTTTACCCATGATTATTTTCTACTCACGAGCCAGTCCGGAGAAATTAATGGATTGATAATATGCGAGCCGGCCACTAATCCCGCCGGCCGCAGCGTCATCATCAAATTTATCTCATGCAGCTCCACGCTGCTTGCCGGTGTGCTCGACCGCCTTGCGGAATACTACGGATCTTCCGCTCCCAAAGCCTACCGCGCGCTCAGAATTGACGCGCCTGATTCCACCCCAATCGCCGAACAACTTGACCATTCCGACCAGCGCCTTGGCTTTTCCTTAGTCGGCACCCTGCCCAATGAGCTCGACTCGGGCGACGTCAAGCTGTTTGTTCGCCCGCTCGATAAGAAGCAATAATGAGCATGCCGGCAATAATCGGAGCGCCCCACAGCGTTGCGCTCGACATTACAAACAAATGCAACCTTCGTTGTCTACACTGCTTCAACAACAGTGGAGAAAACGATGTCGTCGCGAACGAATTATCCGACAACGAAGTCCTCGAACTCGTCGACTCGATTTGTCAAATGCACCCCTTTAGCTTCTGCTTCTGCGGAGGCGAGACCCTCCTGCGAAAGGATCTTGTCATCGAGTCCTTGCGGCGGCTCAGCGCATCTGGCGTCAAATGCAACCTCGTGTCAAACGGTCTGCTCGCAAACTCAAATACTTTGCATGAGCTCGAACGCGCCGGTTTAAACGGCATACAGTTTAGCCTCGATGGCCTACGCGATTCTCACGAACATATGCGAGGACTCTCGGGATTATACGACCGGGTGCTCGACGCCATCGATATCACGCTGAACGAAACCTCACTGCACCTTTCAATTGCCTTTTGTCCGACATCGTTCAATGTCGACGATTTCAAACCAGTTTGCACGATGCTTCGAGACAAGCTGAAATCGTCGGGTAGAACTGACCGAATTGACCTTAGAGTTCAGCCGCTCATGCTCCTCGGTAGAGCCCGAAGAAACCGCACGATTCGCCCTTCGAATAATCAATACCGTCGGCTAGTCAACACGATCAATGACCTTCGATACGATCCGGACTATCGAGGCTATTTCATGCTTGAGTGGGGCGACCCCATCGACCACTTGGTCAGATTCCCTCAACTGCAAATGCAATTTGACCAAGTGGCCATCCACGCCAATGGCGATATCGTCGCATCCCCCTATATACCTCTCATCATCGGAAACGTTCGCAAACACAGCCTTCAGGAATACTACGATGCCGGAATGGCAACCGTTTGGGATAAGCCCGTTGTTACCGCGTTGGCCAATCGTATGCACTCGATTGACGAGATGGAAGAGATCTCATCGTTGATTGCAGACATCAATATGGACGGCGACCTCTATATCGACCTGATCGACGATGATCTAGGCGACCTGAGCGTCCTGTCACAATTCTAAGGAGATGTTCCCATGTATGAGACCCCAGAAGTAGAGAAGATGGATTCCAAAACCGGCCCCGTTCCCGTTGTGGTCAACTTTGCAGCCGTCGTGGATAACGTAGTCGCAGCCGTCTATGATGCCGTCGTTGCGGCCTACGCATTCTGGTACTCGGCAGACAACGACGGCACCGGGACGAGTGCAGCACAGAACTAGTCGCCGGCTCATCGAGCAATCGCCTCGCCTATCACTGCATGCGATTGACTGCGCAGCTCTTCAACGCCCAAAGCGCCTTGAAGAGCTGCTTGTAACATTCGTTCATTCAACAGCGAGATCTCTTCACCATTCTCGGCCGGCCCGACAGATCGACACATCAGTCGGGCCGGCCAGACTTATACAACGCGGCGACTCCGCTCACGCCACCCATTACAGTCTGAAGTGGGCCACCGATAAATTTCGATGGCGAGCATTCGGCGC
>CABSLA010000007.1 GCA_902478545.1 uncultured Collinsella sp. | reverse complement strand
TCCGTACATGTGCGGATGAATGTGGGAAGTGTTCGGATGAAGTCGATAATCAAGGCGGCGATTCGCGCACAGGCGCTAGGGTGATGTATCGGCCGTGGAAGCGCGTTCATGCGTATACTGGGATGCATTGTTTGTGTTTGAGAGGAGGTATCGATGGCTGACGATCAGATTAAGCTCACGTCTATGACGGCCGCGAGCGGTTGAGCCGCTAAGTTGGCCCCCGGAGCCCTCGCCCAGGTCCTGGGCGATTTACCCAATGTGCATAACGACAACTTGCTCGTGGGGTTCGATACCTCTGACGATGCGAGCGTCTTCCGCGTAGGGGAGAACCTGGGGCTTGTGCAGTCCATCGACTTCTTCCCGCCGATGGTCGACGACCCGTTTCTGTTTGGCCAGATTGCCGCGGCCAACTCGCTGTCGGACATCTACGCCATGGGCGGGCGGCCGAGCCATGCCATGAACCTACTCTGCATACCCAGTTGTCTGGGCATCGAGGTTGCCGGTCAGATTCTGGCGGGCGGCGCCGACAAATGCGTCGAGGCGGGTTGCTCCATCGCGGGCGGCCATACCATCAACGACGACGAGCCCAAGTACGGCCTGTCCGTGAGCGGCTTTGTCGCGCTCGACCGCATGCTCGCCAACAGCGGCGCACGCGTGGGCGATGTTCTGCTGCTGACCAAGGCGATCGGCTCGGGCATCATCACTACGGCAATTAAGGGCGAGCTCATCGAACAGGATGACGCCAGTCCGATGTTCGACTCGATGCGCACCCTCAACGAGGCGCCGATTCGTCTGGCCGAGGGGCTCGAACTTCACGGCTGCACCGACATTACGGGCTTTGGCCTGATCGGGCACGCGTGCGAGATGGCCGAGGGCTCGGGCGTGCAGATTGAGCTTGCGTCGGGAGTGGTGCCGCTCTTTGACCAAGTGCTCGACATGGCACGCCTTGGCATTATCCCCGCGGGCTCCTACCGCAACCAGGACTTCTTTGGCCCGCGTGTAGCTGCCGGCGAGGACCTGGAGCCGGGCATGCTCGACGCGCTATACGATCCGCAGACGTCTGGTGGTTTGCTCATCGCGGCGCCTGCTGCCGATACGGATGAGCTTGCGCGTCGCCTGCATGCCGAGGGGCGCATCGCGGCCGTTGTCGGGCGCGTGTGCGAGGCGGAGCCGGGCGGTCCTGCCGTCCGCGTTGTTCGCTAGCCCGCACGTTTATGTAACTGTTTGCCGTTCTCTAGAACGGTTCTTTCGAAAGGAATTTGCTATGTCTACCAAGATTGAAGTCAATGCCATGGGCGATGCCTGCCCGCTGCCCGTCGTCAAGACGCTCAAAGCCCTGAAACAGCTTAATGGCGAGGGCGCCGTCGTGACTGCGGTCGATAACGAGACCGCCGTCAAGAACATCTCCAAGATGGCGCAGGAGAAGGGCTGCACGGCCTCGGTCGAGAAGATCTCGGACGCCGAGTGGCACGTGACTGTCGTGACCGCCGGTGCCGTGGCCGTTGCGGACCCCGAGCAGGACGGTGTTGCTTTTTGCGACGCCAGCGCCGGCAAGGGCAAACTCGTCATTTCCGTCTACACCGATTGCATGGGCCGTGGCGACGACGAGTTGGGCCACAAGCTCATGAAGGCGTTTATCTTTGCCGTGACGCAGCAGGAGGAGCTGCCCGCGACTATGCTGTTCTACAACGGCGGCGCCAAGCTCACCGTCGAGGGCTCGCCGGTGCTCGATGACCTGAAGGGCCTGGCCGAGCAGGGTGTCGAGATTCTCACCTGCGGTACCTGCCTCGACCACTATGGCATTAAAGACCAGCTTGCGGTGGGCGAGGTCACCAACATGTACGTGATCGTGGAGAAGATGGAGCAGGCCGTGCGCGTCGTGCGCCCGTAGCGTATTGGTTGGAGTTGCCATGAGGGAGAAGCGCCCGGCGCTTGTCATCACGTTTCCCACCACGGCGGCCGCCATGGGCTGCGAGTCCCTGTGTATCGAGCGCGGCCTTCCCGGGCGAACGATTCCCGTGCCCGGGGAGGTCGCCGCTGGCTGCGGTCTGGCGTGGAAAGCCCTGCCTGCAGATGAGGAGCTGCTACGCGGCGAGCTTGCCGCGGCAGGCGTTCCCACCGAGGGCTTTACCGTGATCGATATGTGGGAGGTCGTGCGGTGATCTACCTGGATAACGCGGCGACGACCATGCACAAGCCGCAGACGGTCATCGGCGCCGTGACGCAGGCGATGTGTTCGCTCGGCAATGCCGGGCGCGGCGCCACGTCAGGTGCCCTCGATGCCGCGCGTACGATTCATGGTTGCCGCGCCAAGCTTGCGCGCTTGCTGGGCTGCCCGCGTGCTGACCATGTTTGTTTTACGCCCAACTCCACCGCGGCGCTCAACACCGTCATCAATGGCGTGGTGCGTCCCGGCGACCGTGTGGTCACGACGGTGCTCGAGCATAACTCCGTGCTGCGTCCGCTCAACCGCCTGGCGACGGAACAGGGTGTGACGGTTGAGCATGCGGGCTGCGATGCGAGCGGCGTGCTCGACTACGACGAGCTCGAGCGGTTGGTCACGCCCGGTACGCGTGCTGTGGTGGTGACGCACGCCTCCAATGTGACCGGCAACGCGGTCGACATTGCGCGCGTGGCGGCCATGGCCCATGCGGCCGGTGCGCTGGTGATCGTCGACGCCTCGCAGTCTGCCGGTACGGCGAAGATTGACATGGATGCCATGGGGCTCGATGTTGTGTGCTTTACCGGCCACAAAGGGCTCATGGGACCTCAAGGCACCGGCGGGCTGGCCGTGGCGGAGGGCGTTGACGTGGCTCCGTGGGCCATGGGCGGCACGGGCGTGCACAGCTTCGATGCGCTGCAGCCGCTTGAGTGGCCCACGCGACTTGAGGCGGGCACGCTCAACGGTCACGGCATCGCGGGACTTTCTGCCGGCCTCGACTTTATCGAGGCACAAGGCGGGGTCGAGGCGATTGCGGCGCGTGAGCGTGCGCTCGCTGATCGCTTCCTTGCCGGTGTGCGCGAGATTCCGGGTATTAAGCTCTACGGCGCCTTTGACCAGCTAACGCGCTCGGCGATCGTGTCGCTCAACGTGGGCGATATCGACTCTGCCGAGATCTCGGACGCGCTTATGCAAGGGTGGGGGATTGCGACGCGCCCCGGTGCCCATTGCGCTCCGCTCATGCACCGCGCGCTCGGGACCGAGCGCCAGGGTATCGTTCGCTTCTCGTTTGGGTATTTCAACACGGCCGAGGAAGTCGACACCGCGGTTGACGCTTTGCGCGATTTAGCCTACTAGAGCGTATATACTTGCGGGACGGGTGTTTTTGCCCGTCCCGTTTTTGTTTCGACCCGAAAGGTGTGCCTATGGCCTCATCCGCCCCGCGCGGCCTGCGCTCCGACCATGTCGTTACCGTCGGCATTGCGCTGTTCTCGATGCTCTTTGGCGCTGGTAACCTCATCATTCCGCCGTTGCTGGCACTTCAGGCCGGCACAGCCACGCCGCTTGCCATGATCGGCTTTTTGATTGCCGCTATCGGTCTGCCCGTTATGGGCTTTATCGCCGTCGCGCTCGCCGGAACGGCGCGCGAGCTTGCCGGCCGCGTGCATCCTAAGTTTGGCGAATTCTTCGTTGCGGCGGTCTACCTGGCCATCGGTCCGTGCCTGGCCATTCCGCGTACAAGCTCTACAGCGTTCGAAATGCTGGTGCCGCTGCTGCCCGAGGGCGTTTCGCTCGGCGCAGCACGTCTGGTGTTTGCCATCGGGTTCTTCGTCGTCGCGTTTGTGCTCACGCTGCGCCCAGGTGTCATCACGCGCGTGCTCGGCCGCATTACGGGCCCCGCGCTCATTGCGCTCATCGTGCTGGTCGTGGGTGCTGCCGTGATCTCGCCGCTGGGACCGGCTGCCGCGCCTCAGGCTCCCTACGATGCAGGCGCCGCCGTGCAGGGCTTTCTGACTGGCTATCAGACCATGGACCTGCTCGCGTCGCTCGCCTTCGGCATCATCATCGCCGAGACCATCCACGAGTTGGGTGTTACCGATGACAAGCGCGTGGCCTTCGAGATTTCGCGTTCCGGTGTGATCGCCGGCGTGCTTATGGCCATCATCTACTGCGGCTTGGGCCTTGCCGGTATGCAGCTCGGCACCGTAATGCCCGATGCCACCAACGGCGCTGCCATCCTTGCTCGCTCTGCCTCCATGCACTTTGGCCTTGCCGGCACGGTCGTGGTCTTCGCCATTTTCTTCCTTGCCTGCATGAATGTTTGCATTGGCCTTATCAGCTGCTGCTCGCGTTACTTCTGCGAGACGTATGTGGTCGAAGGGGGAGCGGAGGCTTCCGAGGAGGTCATGCGCCGTCCCTTTGCGGTTCTCGCCTTTGTGTTCGCAGCGTTTTCGTGCGTGCTTTCCAACGTGGGCCTCGACGTGATCCTCATGTTCTCGGTGCCCATGCTCAACGCCTTGTACCCCGTTGCCATTGTGCTGGTACTGATGGGTCTGGTGCATGGTTTTTGCGACGCGCATCCGCAGGTGTGGGTCTGGGTCGGCGGCGTGGTTGCTGTGCAGAGTGTGATCACCTCGGTCCGCGATGCGTTCTTTGCGGGCGCGTGGCTGCCATTCGATGCACTGCCGCTGGCGGACATTGGAGCCGCGTGGGCGCCGGTTGCCGTGGTGGCATTTGTGATCGGTCTGCTCCATAGTCGTTTTGTTGCACATTCGAGGAGCTAAGGCATCAATGCTTGCACAGGCGGGGAGTCTCCCCTATAATTTCCTTCGCTTTGGGACACGCAAGGTTTAGACCTTAGCTGCTCAACACCTTCGGGACGTGGCGCAGTTTGGTAGCGCGCCTGCTTTGGGAGCAGGATGTCGCAGGTTCAAATCCTGTCGTCCCGACCATATCTTGCGGGCGTAGTTCAATGGTAGAACCCCAGCCTTCCAAGCTGATGACGCGGGTTCGATTCCCGTCGCCCGCTCCATAAGATAGATGAACGGCTCTGGTTCCTTTTAGGAATCAGAGCCGTTTTCGTAAGTGTACGGGTGTCGGGAATCGATGCCGCCCCACGCCCCACCTAAGTTGCGGTGAAATACGGACTGTTTTTCGGCTTTTATGGCCTATGTAGTCCGTATTTCACCGCAACTATTTGTAAGGTTGGATTTTGATGCCGTTGGGAGGGTCGTAGCGACCGTCTACCGAGAGTGGAAATATTTTTTGAAGCCTTGACCTGCGACGTCAAGCTTTTGGTCAGCTTTTGGCAAGGCCTGCGGACGGAAGCATGCGATAGCGTAATGGTATTCTCTCCGCCGTGATGGTTATGGGGTTGGCCATGCTCGATAAAGGCAAACATTTTCCGCAGTCATATGCAAGGATGCTATTCTCGGCCCTTGGAATTCATCAAGATGGACAGCTGCTTATAACAATTGATCCTTGGGAAGAACGCCGTGCGCGCGAGCTTATGCAGGAAGAGCTCATGCTTCGTCTTTACAACCACGTGTATGCGGATCCGGTCTATTGGAATAATCTTGGGGTTGAAGATCGCATCTTTCAGCTGACATCCGCTATTGCGGTCGTTGAACCGGATGCTGTGTTTTGCGGATCGACGGCAGCGCTGCTCTATGGCATCGGCTCGGCTTATTCGCTTCTGGATAAAGTGCAAGTGCTGCTGCCACGGTCTACAAGGCGTGATACGTATGAGTTCGTTGAATATAAGCGCTGGCGGGCGGGCGAAGTGTGGCGGCTCGGTCTGTTTACGCTGACGGATCCGTATCGAACGGTTGTTGATATCGCCCGAACGAGCGCCTTTCGCTATGCGCTGGGCTATGTCGATGGCTTGGCCCGTGAGTACGATGTCGAACGTGAAGAGCTGCGAGCATATGCGCAGGCAAATTGCCGAGGGTTGCATGGCATCGCGCGTGCTTTTGACGTTTTTGAGCATATGGACGGCAGGTCAGACAATGGTGGCGAGTCCGAGGCGAGAGCAGCGATGATTCTCGCTGGGGTTGCCGCGCCTGAGCTTCAAGTTGAGATAACGCGACCGGGAAACGCTGGTTATTATCTAGCAGATTATGGCTGGCAGATGCCAGACGGCTCATGGACGCTGGCAGAGCTGCATGGGCTGGGTAAGTTTGAAGACGAAGCTCAAGATGATCCAGAGCAAGCGGCGGCAAAAACCTATCGAGCGGCCCTCATGCGCGACGCGAACCTTCGTGCCATGGGCCACAACGTCATTCACTTCAAACTTTCGGACACCTACGACGTAGAATCGTTCGGTGCCATGATGCGCGGTTACGGCATTCCGACAACAAAACCCTACGCCGACTCCCGATAGCGAAATCGTTCGCAGCCAACCTTCAATAAGTTGCGGTGAAATACGGACTGTTGAGGCCTTTAAAGGCATGAAACAGTCCGTATTTCACCGCAACTTAGGAGGGGATGGGGCTGAGGGGCGGGCGATGCCGTTGTCTGTCGGTTAGTGGCGGGATTGGTGGCGGAGCTTGTCGATGGTGGAGTCGGTGCTGCGGTTGCGGGCTTCGGCTGCGGTTTGGCGCTTGTGGCGGTAATCGATCATGCCTTGGATGATGGGCTTGCCAAAGCTCACGACATCATCGTTGTAGATGGCGGTTCGGGCTGCGAGGAGACAATCGGTAAAGTCCATATGGGTCTTGCCAAAGAGTTTGACGGCAAGGGCGACAACGGTGGGCTCGTCGACCATGACGTCATCGAGCAGCCTTTTCATGGCCGCAGCAATCTCAACGCGGGGAACCTTATAGACGTCGCGCAGCGTGACCACGACGCGCGTGATGATTTCGGGGTAGACACGAGCGGTGCGCGTGGCGATGACCTTGGCGGCGCGCGGTGACAGAACTTCGTCGTCGTCCAGCAGGTAACGTAGTATGACGGTCTCGTCGATGATGGTGCTACTCATGGATATCTACTTCCTCGGGACCCAAAACCGAATCGTCGCTTTCTGTGGCAAGGTATTCAATCCAGGCATTGCGCTCCTCGGAGCGGCGATTGGGGTCACCATATGCTTTGAGCGATTCATAGGCGGCGGTGCCATCCTTTGAGCGCACGGCGACCGGCTGAAAGGGGAGCTTGCGCATCAAAATGCTTTGCGCGACAAATAGACGGACAGCCTCGGCGAGCGATGTGCCCATGGCGTCGTAGAGGCGCTCGGCATGCTGTTTATCTTCCTCGCGAATGCGCACCTGCAGGATGGCTCGTTTTTGCGTCGATGACATCACTGGCCTCCCTTAATGAGCGGGCAATATGAATAGTCAAATACAGTATCGGCTAATAATAGCCAATTTTATAACGACTACTTTATTGCACTCGAGTAATTGAGTGTGAACAATACTACAAACGTACTACATCCTTTAGAAGCGGGCGTGAAATCTCTCTCGAACGTACGCGTGTAATACACTCACCTTTATATCCTATCGAGAATAATTCCAACCTGCCAAAACCCCTGCAATACACCCGTATTGCAGGGCTTATGCTCAAGTTTGCCCCCTGCAACTGCGTATATTCAACCTGTATACCGTTGGAGAAATTCTACCGAGTGCCTGTTTCGCCGCATGCATTCGATACGCCGATGCCAGGCCACGGGCGGCTTGGGGCAACGTCGACAGGGTCTCTCCGGCATGGGATTCAGGAGGGAGTGAACAACATGGGCAATAAACGAGTCGTAGCCGATTCCTCGCGCTGCATTGGGTGTCAAACCTGCATGGCGGCGTGTATCGAGGCACACGACATCCCCGGCAACATCGCCGCGCCGCGCCTGCGCGTGACGCGCACCTACGAGATCTCCGCACCGGTGGCTTGCCATCACTGCGAGGATGCCCCGTGCGCCAAGGCCTGCCCCACGGGCGCCTTGTTCTTTGATCCGAAGAACCATCGTATCGGCGTCAACGAGGACAACTGCATCGGCTGCAAGAGCTGCGTCATGGCCTGTCCCTTTGGCGCCGTGAGCGTGGCGACCACGCAGGTCCCCGTCTTGATGGGCGACGTGCGCGTGGGTTCGCAGACCAAGAGCTTCGTGCTCAAGTGCGACCTGTGCGTGGACCGTCCCGGCGGTCCGGCGTGTGCCGAGGCGTGCCCGACCAAGGGTCTCACCCTGGTAGACGAGGAGCGCCTGGCGGAACTAACCGCCGAGCGTGCCCGCGCCACCATCGAAAACGAGGCGTAAGCGTTGGGGCGACAAGCCCAATGATTGTCAAATTAGTACCGAGTAATCGGTAGCAGAAAAAGGAAGGAGGGTGTCATGGAGAAGCATAAAGTGATCTGCCCGTACTGCGGCGCCGGTTGCCAGTTTAACCTCCTGGTCCAAAACGGCCAGGTCGTGGGCACCGAACCGCTCAACGGCATCACCAACCAGAGCGAGCTGTGCCTTAAGGGCATGAGCGGCTACGACTTCATCAACGACACCAAGATCTTGACTCCTCGCGTACTGCACCCGATGATCCGCCGCACTAAGGGCGCGGATCTTGAGCGCGTAAGCTGGGACGAGGCACTGGATTTCACCGCATCTAAGATGCAGGCCATAATTGACGAATATGGTCCTAACGCTGTCATGACCACCGGCTCCTCGCGAGGCGGCGGCAATGAGGCGAACTACGTCATGCAGAAGTTTACGCGTGCGTGCATCGGCACCCACAGCGTGGACAACTGCGCCCGTACTTGACACGGCCCTACTGTCCTCGGTCTGATGGACACGGTTGGTTCAGGTTGCATGTCATGCTCCATCCCCGGTATGGAGGATGCGGGCTGCATTTTCCTCTTCGGCTATAACCCTGCCGATTCGCACCCCATCGTCGCAAGGCGTATCGTGCGAGCCAAAGAAAAGGGTTGCAAGATCATCGTCGCCGACCCGCGCCATATCGAAACCGCGCGTATCGCCGATCTCTACCTTCCGATCAAGAACGGTTGCAATGTTGCGTTCCTCAACGCCTTTGCCAACTGCTTGGTCAACGATGGCCTCTACGACAAGGAATTCGTCGCCGAGCATACGAACGGCTTTGACGAGTGGTGGGAGACCATCAAGAACTACACTCCCGAATCCGTACAGGACATCACGGGTGTCGAGCCCGCGCTGATCCACCAAGCTGCCGAGATGTACGCCACGGCGAAGCCCTCTGCCATCATTGGCTGGGGCATGGGCGTATGCCAGCAGAAGCAGAACCTGAAGACGGTGCACACCATCGCCTCCATCGCCTGCGTTGCCGGCCAGATCGGCAAACCCAATTCCGGCCTCGCGCCCGTGCGCGGTCAGAACAACGTCCAGGGCTCCTGCGATATGGGCATGCTGCCCAACCTGTACCCTGGCTACCAGAAAGTCACCGACCCGGCTGTGCGTGCCAAGTTTGCCAAGGCTTGGGGCGTGCCCGAGGAAAAGCTCCCGCTCGAGGAGGGCTACAAGCTCACCGACCTGGGCCACCTGGTCGACGAGGGCAAGGTGCACTGCTTCTACAACTACGGCGAGGACCCGGTGCAGACCGAGCCCGATTCGGCCGGAATGCGCAAGACGCTCTCCGAGCTGGATCTGTTCATTTGCCAGGACATCTTTATGACGCAGACGACCATGCTCGCCGACGTCATCCTGCCTGCCACCTCTTGGGGCGAGCACGAGGGTGTCTTTACCGCATCCGACCGTAGCTTCCAGCACTTTGACGCGGCCGTTCCGCCCAAGGGCGAGTGCCGCCACGACTGGGAGATCTTCGCGGACCTGTCTACGCGCATGGGCTATCCCATGCACTACGACAACACCGAGCAGATCTGGAACGAGTGCATTAGCCTGTGCCCCAACTTTGTGGGCGCAACCTACGAGAAGATGGCTCCCGAGGGCGGTTACGCCCAGTGGCCGGTCAAGAGCACCGATGTGAACGACCACGGTACGCCCGACATGTTCGCTGGTGGCAAGTTCACCACCAAGGACGGTCGCGCCAACCTGATGGCGCACGACTGGGAGGCGCCCTCCGAGCTTCCCGACGATGAGTACCCGCTCATCCTGTGCACCGTTCGCGAGGTCGGCCACTACAGCTGCCGCTCGATGACCGGCAACTGCAAGACGCTGGCGCTGCTTGCCGACGAGCCGGGCTTTGTCCGCATGAATCCCGCGGATGCCCAGGCGCGCGGCATCAAGAATGGCGACATCGTCTCGATCCACAGCCGCCGCGGCCAGGTATACAGCCGCGCCGACGTGAGCGACCGTATCAACAAGGGCACGGTCTATATGACCTACCAGTGGTGGATCGGCAAGTGCAACGAGCTGACCATTCACAAAGTCGACCCGGTCTCGCACACGCCCGAGGACAAGTTCTCCGCCTGTCAGGTCGACGCCATTGCCGACCAGGTCTGGGCAGAGGGCGAGGTCGAGCGTCAGTACACCGAGCTCAAGCAGGCTCTGGTGGACGCCGCCGCTCCCCAGGATGTTGAGCCCGGCGCCGCCAAGTTCGACGACGAGACGCACGTGAATCAAATCGTGTAGTCCCGTTCTCGTTGGCTTTTTGGGCCGGGCGTCCCGTACGTTCGGGAGCCCGGCCCGTTATTTTGAAAGGAAGTGGGGATGAACCGCTTCATCGACATCAACCCGGAGAGGTGCATCGGCTGCGGAACATGCCAGTCCGCCTGTGCCGACGCCCACCGGATGCAGGGTCTTCAGGATACGCCGCGTCTGGCGCTCGTGAAGACCGGCGGTATTTCGGCCGCCCTTGCCTGCCACCATTGCGAGGGTGCCCCCTGCGCCGAGGTTTGCCCGGTGAATGCCATCGAGCACGATGGCGACCGCATCCACGTCAAGGAGCAGGAGTGCATCGGGTGCAGGCTGTGCGCCATCGCGTGCCCCTTCGGTGCCATCCATCCCGATGGCACGTCTATCGCCGGTGTCGCAGGCATGTGCGACCCGACGCCTTCGTATCCTAAGTCCCTGAGCAGCCTGCTTACGTGGGCTCCTGGCCAGTACACCTGCGCCGTCAAGTGCGACCTGTGCGCCTTCGATCCGGACGGCCCGCATTGTGTGGCGGCGTGCCCCACCAAGGCGCTGACCGTCATGGGCGGCGCGGCCGATCGCGAACTCGACGAGGCCAAGCGCCTGCGCTCGATCGAAAACGGTCCGTCCGTCGACGTTACCGCTGTGGCCCAGGGTCTGTCCGAGAAAGCAGAAGGGAGCGTAAACAATGGATAGCATGACGCTGTTTATCGCATCGCTTGCCGTCTCGTGCATCGGTGCGCTCGCCTCGGTTCTGCTGATCAAGGCCGATAACGCCGCCAAGACCGCCGGCTGCCTTATCGGCGCCGTCGCCGCGGTGCTTTCGTTTGTGGCTGGTATCCAGGCCGTGCTGGGCGATGTCACGTCGGTCGACACCATCGTGTTTTTCCCGTTTGCCCATTTCCAGCTGCTGCTCAATCAGCTGTCCGGCCTGTTCGTGGCGCTCATCTCGGTGCTCGCGTTTGCCGGTTCGATCTACGGTCTCAACTACTTTGATGAGTACCCGGGCAAAAAGGGCCGCGCCGGCTTCTTCTTTAACACCTTCGTGGCTTCCATGATGCTCGTCATCACAGCCGACAACGTGTTTTGGTTCCTGGTCGCCTTTGAGCTTATGTCGCTGACCTCGTACTTCCTGGTCGTAATCGAGGAGAACGAGAACTCCATCCATGGTGGTTGGCTCTACTTTGTGATCGCGCACGTGGGCTTTGTGCTCATCATGGCGAGCTTCCTCACCATGACCAACTTCGCCGGCGGCTCGTTTGCCTTTGCGGATTTCCGTGCCACGCAGTTTAGCCCCGCGGTCGCCTCCGTGTGCTTCGTGCTCGCCTTCTTTGGCTTTGGCGCCAAGGCCGGTATCATCCCGCTGCACGGCTGGCTGCCCAAGGCGCATCCCGAGGCGCCGTCCAACGTGTCGGCCCTCATGTCCGGCGGCATGATCAAGATCGGTATCTTCGGTATCCTCAAGGTTGGTCTCGACCTGCTTTCTGCTTCGGGCGTTCAGGTCTGGTGGGGCCTTATGGTCATGGTCTTCGGTGCGATCTCGTCGGTCCTCGGCGTGGCCTTCGCCCTGCAGGAGCATGACATCAAGCGCCTGCTGGCCTATCACTCCGTCGAGAACATCGGCATCATCTTGCTCGGTGTCGGCGCGTCCATGACGGCGCACGCCCTGGGCAACGACGTCATCGCGACGATCGCGCTCATGGCCGCCCTCTACCACACGCTCAACCACGCCATGTTCAAGGGCGAGCTGTTCCTCGGCGCGGGCTCCCTGCTCTATGCCACGGGTACGCGCAACATGGAGAAGATGGGCGGCCTGTTCCGCCGTATGCCGGTCACGGCCGTCTGCTTCCTCATCGGTGCCCTTGCCATCTCGGCTATCCCGCCGCTCAACGGCTTCGTTTCCGAGTGGTTCACCTACCAGTCCCTGTTCAACATCTCGACGCTCTCCGACCCGGTCGTCATGGTGTTCGCCGTCGCCTCCGCGGCCGCCCTCGCCATCACCGGTGCCCTGGCCGTCACGTGCTTCGTGAAGGCCTACGGCGTCTCGTTCGCGAGCAGCCCTCGTTCCCAGGAGGCCGCGAACGCCAAGGAGTCCCCGGCTCCGATGTTGTTCTCGCAGATGCTCCTCGCGGCCATCTGCGTGGTGCTGGGAATCGGCTCTCCCGTCATCGCCCCGGTTCTGGGCGACGTCGCCCAGAGCGTGCTTGCCGGCTCTGCCGTCACAGCCACCTCGGGCGTGTCTCTGGTGAACGAGATTTCCGGTGCCGCCACCTCCACCCCCGCGATCGCCATCGCGCTCGTGGTCCTCACCGGCCTCGCGTTCGTGTTGAGGTCCTGCCTCGGCACCAAGGCCCCCGCTAAGAAGACCGACCCTTGGGCGTGCGGCTACGAGCCCAACGAGCACATGCCCGTCGTCGCCACGAGCTTCGCGTCAGACGTAGAGCTCTTCATGGGCCCGCTCTACACCCTGCGCGAGGTATGCACCAAGATCTGCTGGTCCATCGCGCACGTGTTCCAGAAGCTCACCGGTGTCGCCCAGGGCGTTGAGCCCCTGCCCGACCGCTTCCTGGTCGATGCACCGAGCGAGGGTGCCGATAAGCTGGCCGGCCTCGCCTCCAAGATCGAGGGCGGCAACTACTCCGTATACATCTGCTACATCGTCGCGGCGCTCGTGGTCTTCCTCGTGCTCGCCGTGGTCATGGTCTAGAGAGGGGAGAGGATATTATGAACATCGTTCTTGCGATAGCGCAGGGCCTCGTGGTCATGCTGGTCGCGCCCTTCTTCTCCGGCCTCGCCCGTGTGATTCGCGCGAAGATGCACAATCGCCGCGGTCCGTCCATCCTTCAGGATTACCGGGACCTCGCGAAGCTCATGGCGCGTCCCGAGTCCGTGAGTTCCGACTCGAGCTTCGTGCTGCGCATCATGCCGCCGCTGTTCCTCGCGGTGTCGTTCATGCTCGCCATGGGCCTGCCCATGTTCACGCTCGAGAGCCCCATGCCCGTCTTTGGTGACGCCATCACCATCATGTACGCGCTCGCGCTGTCCCGTTTCTTCTTCGCGCTGTCCGGCGTGGATTCCTCCAACGCCTACGCGGGCTTCGGCGGTATCCGCGAGCTCCTCATGAGCGTGCTCATCGAGCCGTCCATGCTCATCGCGCTGTTTACCGTCGCCATCGTGTGCGGCTCCACGGACATTGCGACCATGGGTCAGCACATCGTTACGGGCAACGTCTCGAGCGTCGTCGCCGTCATCCTCGCCGGCGTCGCCTTCGCGGCCGCCTGCTATATGGAGCTCGGCAAGCTTCCGTTCGATCAGGCCGAAGCCGAGCAGGAGCTCCAGGAGGGCCCGCTCGCCGAGCTCTCCGGCCCGTCCCTGGCCATGATGAAGCTCGCCATGGGCATGAAGCAGGTCGTGGTCGTCGCTTGGTTCACCTCCATCTTCATCCCCTGGGGAGAGCCCGCGACCATCGGCGTCACCGCTCTCGTGGGCGCCGTCGTCTTCCTTGTCAAGTGCCTGGTCGATTTCGTTGTCTGCGGCGTGCTCGAGAACTCCGTTTCCCGTTCGCGCTTCAAGGTGCTCGGTAACCAGACCTGGGCCGTCGTCGGCATCGCGGTCCTCGCGTTCGTCTTCGTCGTCGTAGGCGTGTAGGGAGAAGGGAGAAACTATGTCAATCGAATCGAGCTTGTCCCTCTTTGCCATGGTGGCGATCGCCGTCCCCATGCTGGGCTCCCTGCTCATCGTCATGCTGCCGCGTCCCTACGCTAAATGGATATGCGCCTTTGCCGGCGGCATCGCCACGGTCGCTTCCGTTGGCTTGGCCGCGACGTTTGCCGGAAACGGCATGAACGCGGTCGATGTAACCTGGGCGAGTATGGGCCAGACCTTGGTCATGGGCTTCATATTCGACCGGATGAGCACGCTGCTCGCACCCGCGTTCGTCGCTATCGGCCTGCTCGTCGTCATCTATTCGTTCCCGTACATGAGCGATAAGAACAAGGAGCATCCCGACGCGCCCCGTCGCCGCTTCTACGTGTACTTCTCCACGTTCATCGGCGCCATGGCCGGTCTCGCCTACAGCTCCACCATCGTCGGCCAGCTCGTTTTCTTCGAGATCACCGGCGTGTGCTCCTGGGGCCTCATCAGCTACTACATGACGCCCACGGCCAAGAAGGCCGGTATGAAGGCGCTCATCATCACCCATATCGGCGCTCTGGGACTCTACATCGGCGCGGCCTTCCTGTTCGCCGGAACCGGCACGTTCGCGCTGAGCGCGATCTCCCAGCTCGATTCCGGTATGAAGACCGTCGTGCTGCTGCTCATCCTGTTCGCCGCTTGGGCCAAGTCCGCCCAGTTCCCGCTCTACATGTGGCTGCCCTCCGCAATGGAGGCCCCCACGCCCGTTTCCGCCTACCTCCATGGCGCGTCCATGGTGAAGGTCGGCGTGTGCGTGTTCGCCCGCGCTCTTGCGAGTGCCGGCGATATCCCCGAGATCGTCGGTTGGGTCGCCATCATCGACGCCGTCGTGACCATGCTCTTCGGCTTCCTCATGTACCTGCCCCAGAAGGATATGAAGCGCCTGCTCGCCTTCTCGACGATCGCGCAGCTCGCCTACGTGTTCTTCGGCCTGGGCCTCTCCGTGTTCGGAAGCCAGATGGCGTTCAACGGCGCCGTCGAGCACATCTTCAACCACGCGTTCACCAAGACCCTGTTCTTCCTCATCGCCGGCTCCCTCAGCTTCACGCTGGGAACCCGTATGTTGCCCAAGATCCAGGGCCTCATGAAGAAGTACCCGGTCACGGGCGTGGGCTTCGCGGTCGCCGCGACCGCTATCGCCGGCGTGCCCCCCATGAGCACGTTCTTCTCCAAGTTCCAGATTATTTCCGGTGGCTTCGCGGTTGGTGCTTCCAACACGGTCATCTTCGTCCTCGTGTGCGTCATGGTCGTCGAGACCGTCGCCACCTTCGCATGGTTCCTGCGTTGGATGGGTAAGGTCCTGCCCGGTGAGCCGAGCGAGACCGTGGCCGCCGGCCAGCCCCTTCCGCGCGCCATGGCGTTCGTGTTCGTCGTCCTCATGATCATGGTCGTCGTCGCCGGTCCTCTGTCCTCTAGTTGGATGGGTTAGGAGGTAGGACATGGGTTATTCGTTAGTCAATATCCTGGGCGGTCTTCTGATCGTGACCTCCACCATGGTGGTCGTCTCGAAGACCATCCCGTCCGCCATTAAGTGGTACGCGATCCAGTCGGTTGTCCTGGTGGGCGTGCTGCTCACCCTGGGCCTCACCACCGGTGCCACCGAGCTTCTCATGTGGGCCGCGTCGGCCTTCGTCACCAAGGTGATCCTCGCTCCGTTCATTCTCAACCGTGCCTACAAAAAGATGGGTTCGCCTGCCGATAGCACGCTGACCTCCTCCATCAAGCCGGCCTGGACCATCATCCTCACCGGTCTGGAGGTGGCCATCTGCTTCGCGGTGGTCACGCGCCTGAGCCTGCCCACCGCTGAGGTGGCTACTCCGGCCCTCGCCATCAGCTTCGCGCACTTCTTCGTCGGCCTCACGTGCATCATCTCCCAGCGCAACATCCTCAAGCAAATCTTCGGGTACTGCCTTATGGAGAACGGTAGCCACGTGACGCTCGCCCTGCTCGCGCCCACGGCCCCCGAGATCATCGAGATCGGCATCGCCACCGACGCCATTTTCGCCGTCATCATCATGTCCGCCGTCGTCGTGAGGATCTGGAACGACACCAAGTCGCTCGACTCCCACGACCTGACCGAATTGAAGGGGTAGGCCATGGATGTTTCAATGCTGACGGTCGCCCTGCTCGCTTGTCCCCTCGTGTTCTCCCTGATTATGGCTGCGCTCCCCAAGACGACGTCCTACAGCGTCTTTGCGGGGCTCAACACCATCTCCGTCGCGGCGACCCTCGTCCTTTCGGTCGTCACCGCGGGAACCATGCTCTCGAGCGGGCAGAATATCGACGCTTTGGGCCTGTGGCTCCATCTCGATTCGCTCTCGTCGATCTTCGTCCTTCTGGTAGGCATCATCGGGTTCATCACCGGCGTGTACTCCATCTCCTATATCAAGATCGATATCGAGGAGAAGACCATGCCGGCCGAGCGCACCAAGCAGTACTACGCGCTGTTTAGCCTGTTCGTTTTCACGATGCTGCTCGCCTGCCTGTCCAACAACATCATCCTCACCTGGGCGGCGGTCGAGGCCACCACGCTGTCGACCGTGTTCCTCGTGGGCATCTACAAGAACAAGCAGGCGCTCGAGGCGTCTTGGAAGTACGCGATGGTCTGCACCGCCGGCGTGGCCTTCGGCCTGTTCGGCACGCTGCTCATCTACGCGAACGCCGCCGATATCATGCCCAACGCGCATGAGGCAGCCTTCCTCACCTCCATCATGCCCTACGCCGACCAGTTCGACCCGATGCTCGTGCGCCTCGCGTTCGCGTTCATCGTCATCGGCTTCGGCACCAAGGCGGGCCTGTTCCCCATGCACACTTGGCTGCCCGACGCGCACTCCCAGGCTCCGAGCCCGGTCTCCGCGCTGCTCTCGGGCGTGCTGCTCAAGTGCGCCATGCTGGTGATCATCCGCTTCTACTCCCTGTCCATCATCACGGTGGGCGACACCTATCCGCGTACGCTCCTGCTCATCCTGGGCACGCTGTCCATCCTGGTGGCCGCCCTGTGCATCTTTAAGCAGGACGATATCAAGCGCCGCTTCGCGTACTCCTCCGTCGACAACGTCGGCGTGGTCGCGCTGTGCCTGGGTATCGGTGGTCCGCTCGGTATCGCCGCCTGCCTGCTGCACTGCATCTTCCACGGTTTCACGAAGGCGCTCGCCTTCTGCATGGCCGGTAACATCCAGCACATCTACCACACCCGCGACCTGAACAAGATCAAGGGCGTCGTCGAGATCGCTCCCGTCACGGCAGCGCTCGCCATCATCGCCCTGCTCGCGCTCGCCGCCTTCCCGCCGTTCGCCTTGTTCATCTCCGAGTTCCTCACCTTCGTGGCCGGCGTCCAGTCCGGTCCCATCTGGGTGGTCGTGCTCGTGGCCATTGGCCTCACCGGCGTGTACTTTGCCCTTACCGGCATCGCGCTCAAGTCCATCTTCGGCAAGGCGCCCGAGGGCATGAAGCGCCACGAGGTGCCCGCCCTCATGATCATCCCCGAGATCGCCCTCGCGATCGTGGTCATGTGGTTCGGTATCGCCACCCCGGTCGCCATCACGAGCGGCGTCGAGGATGCAACGTCCGTCGTTTTGAACCAGAGCGTCGAAGAGCTCCACGAGGCTCCTCTCTACCGCATGGTGTTCAGTTCCCAGACCAAGACAAGCGAGGTGAATTAGCACCATGGCAGAACCTGAAAAGAAGGACTACGCTCGTCGTTGCGAAAGCCACGTCGAGGCCCTGCGCGCCGCAGTGCCGGGCGCTATCGAGAAGGTCGAGTGGCAGTGCGAGGACCAGCTGACGATTACCGTCAAGCAGGACAAGCTGCCCGAGGCCGTCCACTACCTGTACTACGAGCGCTACGGCTGGATTCCCGTGATCATCGGCAACGATGAGCGCAGCCTGTGCGGCCGTTACGCCGTGTACTACGTCATCTCCATGGAGGGGGAGGACCCCGGCTGGGTGACCGTGCGCACCGAGGTCGATCCCGCCAAGATGACGTTCCCGTCCGTGACGCCGTTCGTCCCCGCCTGCGTGTGGGGCGAGCGCGAGCTGCGCGATATGTTCGGCCTGATCCCCGAGGGTCTGCCCGATCGTCGTCGCCTGGTGCTGCCCGATGACTGGCCCAGCGGCCTGTACCCGCTGCGCAAGGACTCCATGGACTACCGCTTCCGTCCCGCTCCCGCGAGCGACATGGAAAACTACGAGTTCTTGGCCGACACCAAGGGCAAGGAGACCACGCTCGTCCCCATGGGCCCGCTGCACATTACCTCCGACGAGCCTGGCCACTTCCGCCTGTTCGTTGAGGGCGAGACGATCGTCGACGCCGACTACCGTCTGTTCTACGTGCACCGCGGCATGGAGAAGGTCGCGGAGACGCGCCTGAACTATGACGCCGTGACGTTCCTCGCCGACCGCATCTGCGGCATCTGCGGCTGCGCCCACTCGGTGGCCTATGCCGAGGCCGTCGAGCGTGCCCAGGGCATCCATGTCCCGCCGTGCGCCCAGTACATCCGCGCTATCATGCTCGAGGTCGAGCGCCTGCACTCGCACCTGCTCAATATTGGCCTCGCATCGCACTACACGGGCTTCGACTCCGGCTTCCAGCAGTTCTTCCGCGTCCGCGAGAAGTCCATGGACCTGGCCGAGAAGCTCTCCGGTCACCGCAAGACCTACGGCCTCAACGTGATCGGCGGCGTGCGTCGCGACATTTTGGCCGAGCAGAAGCTCTCCACGCTCACGACCATCCACCAGCTGCGCTCCGAGGTTCAGGAGCTCGTCGACGTCTTGCTCTCCACGCCCAACTTTATTGAGCGTACGAGCGGTATCGGCATCTTGGACCGCAAGATCGCACGCGACTTCTCGCCGGTCGGCCCGCTCATGCGTGGCTCGGGCTATGCCCGCGACGTGCGCTTTGACCATCCCTTCGACGGCTACGCCGATCCGGACGTCCAAAAGATGCACGCCGCCACGGCCGACACCTGCGATGCCTTCGGCCGTACCGCCGTTCGCATCCAGGAGGTCTACGATTCGATCGACATGATCGAGACCATGCTCGAGAACTGCCCGTCGGGCCCCATCCTCACCACGGATTGGGAGTACACCCCGCACAAGTACGCCATCGGCGCCACCGAGGCGCCGCGCGGCGAGGACGTGCACTGGGCCATGCTCGGCAACAACCAGAAGTGCTACCGCTGGCGCGCCAAGGCCGCCACGTACAGCAACTGGCCGGTCCTGCGCTACATGTTCCGCGGCAACACCGTGGGCGACGCGGCGCTGATCGTCGGTTCGCTCGACCCGTGCTACTCCTGCACCGACCGCGTGACGGTGACCGATGTCGCCGCCAAGCGCGACCACGTGCTCGACAAGGAGCAGTTCGAGAACGTCTGGCGCGACAAGTCGCCGCTTGCGGGCGAGGGCACCATGGCCGCCCCGCTCGATGAGGAGGCGCTCTAATATGCTGAAGCTTTGGAAGGTTAACGCCAAGGCCGGCGACGCGACAGTCAAGTACCCGTTTGCGCCGTTCCCCACCAACAAGGACATGCGCGGCAAGCCCGAGCACAATGCCGAGCTCTGCATCGCCTGCGGTGCCTGCGGCGTGGCATGCCCGGCCGATGCCATTCGCATGGACACCGACCTTGCGGCCGATACCATTACCTGGTCGATCGACTACGGCCGCTGCATCTTTTGCGGCCGTTGCGAGGAAGCCTGCCCCATGGAGGCCATCAAGCTCACCGAGGAGTTTGAGCTGGCCGTCATGAGCAAAGACGACCTCACCAGCAAGAGCGTCTACACGCTCGAGCACTGCTCGCGTTGCGGCAAGCCGTTTGCCCCGCACAAGGAGATCGACTACGCCAAGCGCCTGCTGCAAAAGGCCGGCGGCATGGAGGCCGAGCAGGCCGCCCGTACCGTGCGCGTGTGCCAGGAGTGCAAGCGCGAGCTCGACGCCCTACGCGCCGCCTCGGCCGTAAAGACCGGCAACGCGCACGGCATGGCTGCCAACGAGACGCTTGCGTCCGGTGAGCCCCAGGGCCCCGGCATGGAGTATCTGGGCGGCCACGGCGTGAACCCGGAGTATATCGACCGCGAGCTCAACCCCGATGCGCCCGAGATTCCCGCCGGTCCGGCGCCGGTCGAGGGCGTCATCATGGATTTTGAAACGAAGGAGGAGTAACCATGGCCGAACCCACGCTTTTGCCCGAGCGGCTTCAGTACCGCCCGACCAAGATCGAGCTCGACGAGAGCATCGAGAAGGCCAAGGCGACCCTTCTTAAGAAGATCAAGCGCTCGGTGTACGTCTACCGCGTTGACTGCGGCGGCTGCAACGGCTGCGAGATCGAGATCTTCGGTTCCATCACGCCCGTCTTCGACGTCGAGCGCTTTGGCATCAAGGTCGTGCCCTCGCCCCGTCACGCCGATGTGCTGCTGTACACCGGTGCCGTGACGCGTGCCATGCGCATGCCGGCCCTGCGCGCCTTTGAGGCCGCACCCGATCCCAAGATCGTGGTGTCCTATGGCGCGTGCGGCTGCACCGGTGGCATCTTCTACGACAACTACTGCGTCTGGGGCGGCACGGATAAGATTCTGCCGGTCGATGTCTACATCCCCGGCTGCCCGCCCAGCCCCGCGCAGACCGTCTACGGCTTTGCCATGGCGCTCGGTCTGCTGGACCAAAAGCTCCATGCCGAGACCACGGTGGAGACCGCCGGCGAGCAGGCCGATATCCTGCACCCCGGCGTGCCGTACAAGCTGCGTGTGGCCATCGAGCGCGAAGCTCGCGCCATGAGCGGCTACCGCTACGGCCGTGACCTGGCCAACGAGTTTATGGATACGCTCGAGGGCGCGCCCAAGGGCGATATCCGCGGCGCCATGGCGCTGCTCATCGATAAGCAGGACGATCCGCGCCGCGTCGAGGTGTACTCGGCGCTGCAGGATCTGGTGCTGGCCGGAGGTCGCTAGATGGAGCTCACGGACCGCTCTGGTTACTTTGCGGGTCCCGGCATGCTCGGCGGCTCTTTTGGCGATGCCTCGCGCGCAAGCGACGAGGCCGCCGAGGGCGTCGCCGACCCCTGCCTGGGCCATACGCCCGACCAGGTGGTCTTCTATGAGCTCACGCGTAAGTTTGTGGAGACCGAGGAAGACGTTCCTCAGGAGGCCTGCGACGTGCTGTACTACACGCTCGCCGTGGGCCACCACACCGGCGTGCTCGACTGTTTTGAACCGCGCCTGTCGGTGCCGGTGGACGTGTTTTATTCGCTCGTCGACGCGCTGCCGGAGGGGGAGGCCAAAACCAAGTTCGAGGCCATCCGCTCCTTTGGTGAGTGCCAGCTCGACAAGGCGGCGGTGCCGTCACTGCTCGAGGCCTGCGATGCGCTGCTCGACAAGCGCGGTTTTCGCGGGTCGGCCAAGGCCGGCATCTCGGTGTTCGATAACGACTTTGGCCTGCACGCCCAGCAGGTCGCGTTCTTAATGAAGTTTCGCGATCTGGTTGAGCGCGTGCGCGATGTGTCGGGCGTTTATCTGACGGGGAGGTTGCAGTAATGGGCCGCGTTGTGGATGGCCGTGTGAACGGCGCCCCGTTTGCGGGTATCGTGCTCACGGCGGGAAGCGTGCTGCGCGCCGACGATGCCGCCGGCCCCGTGCTCTCCAAAAAGATGGAGGACGCGCCCATCGCCGGTTGGTACACCATCGACGGTGGTCAGACGCCCGAGGATGACATCATCGAGGTCAAGCGCGAGCGTCCGCCGCGTTTGGTTTTGGTCGATGCCGCCGACATGGCGCTGCCCGTTGGCGCCATCCGCCTGCTCGACAAACGTGACGTGGCCCGCAAGTCGATGTTCACCACGCATTCGCTTCCCTTGTCGATTCTGATCGAAGAGATTGAGCAATCGTGCGAAGATATCGTCTTCATAGGGATTCAGCCGGGCGATACGGAGTTCTATAACCCCATGTCCCCGGAGGTCTTTGAGGCCGTCGACGCCGTGTACGACGCCGTGGCCGCCAACGACTTTTCCCACTTTGTCCGCTTGGGGCAAGAGCAATAGGAGCGCTTGCCACTGCTGAATAGGAAAGAAGTGATTGACATGGCAGATTCCAAGGTGGAGTACCCCGCTCCCGATTGCCTGGCGCCCGCCGCGATCGAGGCCAAGACCGAGGCCGCCGGCGTGACCAAGGCTAACCTGCCGGTCGCTAAGGCCTTTCTGTTGGCAATGTTCGCCGGCGCGTTTATCGCCTTCGGCGGCCTGTTCTTTACGGTGTTTTTGAGCGACGGCACGCTGGGCTGGGGCGCTCAGCGCGTCGTGGGCGGCCTGTGCTTTTGCCTGGGCCTGGTGCTGGTGCTGGTGTGCGGCGCCGAGCTGTTCACCGGCAATTCGCTTATGGTCTGCGCGCTCAAGAGCAAAAAGATCACCTTGGCCCAGATGCTCAAGGCTTGGGCCGTCGTGTGGGTCGGTAACTTTGTCGGTGCCCTGTTCATTGTCTTTTTGGTGTACATGGCCGGCATTTACAAGCTCAACGGCGAGGCGGTCGCCAATTCCATGGTGAGCGTCGCCGCCGGCAAGGTGACGATCGACTGGGTGACGATCTTCTTCCGCGGCATCCTGTGCAACATCTTTGTGTGCCTGGCCGTGTGGATCGGCACCGCCGGCAAGACCGTGGTCGATAAGGTCGTGGGCATTCTGCTGCCCATTGCCGCCTTTGTGGCCTGCGGTTTTGAGCACTGCGTTGCCAACATGTACTTTTTGCCCATGGGCGCCGTGATGCACGCGTGCGGCTATGGTGCCAAGGTCGCCGGCGCCGATGCGCTCAACGCCGCGGGCATTGCGTTTAACCTGTCCGCCGCCACGCTGGGCAACATCGTGGGCGGTGCGGTTCTGATCGCGCTCGGCTACTGGTTTATCTACGCCAAGAAGTCCGAGGCGTAAGGTATCGTCTGTTTGACGTTGGGCCTCCCGCGGGGCGTTGCCGTGCGGGAGGCTTTTTGGGTCCGGGACTCGTTGCCGGGCTGTTGGCCTGTTGTGTTTGGCTGATGAAAGGGGTAATCGAGATGGCATCTGCTGTGAAGCGTGACGGTCGCGCCGTGGTGACCACATGCGGGGGATGCTATGCCGATTGCGCCTTTGCGGCACGCGTTGAGGACGGTCGCGTGGTGGCCGAGTTGCCGGTGCCGGGGCACCCGTGCGCGGCACGAGCCCTGTGCGCCCGCGGACGGCATCGTCTGGCAATGCCGTTTGACGAGCGCGATCGCATTGTGCACCCCATGCGCCGACGAGCTGATGGCTCGGGGTTCGATGTGATTTCGTGGGACGAGGCGTTCGCGCAGATCGCTGCGCGCCTTGGGGGGATTGTTGACGGGCATGGTCCGCGTGCGCTGGGCATGACACTCGGCGTGCCCTCGTTCGACCGCTACTGGGCGTATCGCTTTATGCGTGCGCTTGGCTCGCCCAACGTATACGGTGCCGACGGTGCCTGCGAGGTAAGCCGACTTACCGGTTGGGAGCACAGTCTGGGCTACAGCCCCGCCTCCGACCTGGCACATACTGATTGCATCATGTATTTGGGGCGTTCCATTGTCGATTCATCGACGATGGAGGCGGTTGATGCGCTCAACGATGCCCGTCGCCGTGGGGCGAAGATTATCGTGGTCGATCCCCGGCGCAGCGGCTCGGCCGCGCTTGCCGACCGCTGGCTGCGTGTGCGCCCGGGCTGCGATCTGGCCTTGCTGCTGGGCATTGCGCATGTGCTCATTGCCGAGGACTTGTACGACCGCGAGTTCGTTGCCCGCTACACCACAGACTTTGACGAGCTGGCGCAGGCGGCCGCTGTTTGGACGCCCGATTGGGCCGAGTCGATGTGCGACGTGCCGGCCGCAGAGATTGTCGCCACGGCGCACGATCTCGCTGCCGCCGCGCCTGCCGCCGTGGTAGATGCAGGCTTTCATGGCGGCATCGGCATCGCGTATGCCAACAGTACCCAGACGGCGCGAGCTATCTGTATGGTCGACGTGCTGCTGGGCTGTATTGGACATGCGGGCGGCGCGCTCAATCCACCCACACCGCTTGCGCTGGGCGACCTTGATCCCGCACGCTTTGCGACGCCGCCGGTGCCGCGCATGTCCAAGCTGGGGTCCGAGCGCTATCCACTGGTCGATCCGGTGCGTGGCCTGTGTACGACCATCGGTCAGTCGATTCTTGCCGGCGATTTGCGTGGGCTCATCGTTTATGCCAGTAATCCCGGTGCGGGCTATGGCAATGCACAGGCTTGGTTGAGTATTTTGCAGCAGCTCGACTTGCTCGTGACGATTGATATTCGCTGGTCCGAGACGGCGCGCGCTTCCGACTTCGTGCTGCCCGATGTGACGTATCTGGAGGCCGACCGCGGCGTGGGTACGGTCGTGGGTCGCAACGACGCGCGCGTGTTCTACCGCAACGCCGTGCTGCCCATTTTGCATGACGACACACGTCCCGGTCGGGAGATTTTTGCCGGTCTGGCGCAGGCGTGTGGCGTGGGCGAGTACTTCCAGTTTACGTCTGACAATCTGGCGGCTGCCCAGGTGGCGCCTTTTGGGATCGAACTAGACGAGCTCAAGGAGCGCGGCTGGGCCGATACAGGCATGGCGCTGCCGATGCGCACGGGCGAGCCGGTGATTCCCTTGAACGGCAGCAAGATCGCGCTGGCAAGCGACGTATGGGAACGAGCCGGCCTGGGTCGTGTACCCAACTGGATCGCTCCCATGGTTGAGCCCGGCCCAGGAATGTTTCGCCTCATTAGCGGCAACCGTCCCTTTGAGTCGCATACCTCGCGCAGACTCGCGGCCCAAGGTGCCGCCGAGGCGGGTTCCGACTTGGACGCCGTGCAGATGAATGCCGATGCCGCTGCGCACATGGGCATCGCCGACGGCGAGATCGTCGAACTCGTGAGCGATTTGGGCCGCGACCGCGTGCGCGTGGAGACGACGCCGTATCTGCATCCGGCGTGCATCTTTACGTCGGCCGCTCCCGGTGGGCGTTCGTTTGGCACCGGCGCGGATGGCGCCCAAGCGCTCGGCGTTGGCCCGCTCGATCACACGCCGCTGCGCTGGGACCCGTTGACGGGTGCCGCGCTTACCCAGGAAAACGCCGTTCGCGTGGAAAAGATTGTCGCGCGCGGGGATAATGACGAGTAATTGACTCAGCTGATGTATTCGACTGATCCACGTTTCTTTTGAAAGGCCGCACATGAGCGATAGCCAGAACATGTCCGATGAGGTGCGCGCCCGCCTGCGCGCCATTCCTTCCGTCAACGAGCTGCTTGCCGAGTGGCCGGTGGTGAAGGCGGCGGGGGAGACCTGCGACGCGGTGGTGCATGCCGCCGTGACGGCCGAGCTCGACGAGGAGCGTGCCGCCATTCGCGCCGGTGCCGCCCCGCGTTCCAAGCGCGAGCTGGCATCGGCTATCGAGTGGCGTGCGCATCGCTCCGCGCTGCCGAGCCTGCGCCCCGCCGTCAACGCTACGGGTGTGGTCATCCATACCAACTTGGGCCGCGCCCCGCTCGCGGAGTCGGCCGCCAAGGCCGTGGCCGAGGTCGCGCGCGGGTATAGCACGCTCGAGTACAGTGTGGACACTTGTTCGCGCGGGTCGCGCAAGGAGCACGCCGCGCAGCTGATCCGCTCGCTCACCGGTGCCGAGGACGCGCTCGTGGTCAACAACAACGCCGCCGCGGTACTGCTGGTGCTGGCGACCCATGCCGCAGGCAAGGAGGTTATCGTCAGCCGCGGCGAGCTTGTCGAGATCGGCGGCAGCTTCCGCATCCCCGATGTCATGGCGGCTTCGGGCGCCAAACTCGTCGAGGTCGGCGCCACCAACCGCACGCATTTGGACGACTATGAGCGCGCCATCACGCCCGATACGGCCATGATCCTGAAGGTTCATCCTTCTAACTATCGCATCGAGGGCTTTCACGAGGAGGTGGGCTCTCGGGAGCTTGCCGCTCTGGCCCACAAGCATGGCCTGCTGTTCTACGAGGACCAGGGGTCGGGCGCGCTGTTGCCCGACGACATCTTGGTGCGCGGCGGCGAAGAGCCTACGCCGGCTTCGGTTGCGGCGGGGCTCGATTTGGTGTCGTGCTCGGGCGATAAACTGCTCGGTGCCGCACAAGCGGGCATTATCATGGGCCGTCGCAATCTGGTCCAGGCCTGTGGGTCACATCCGCTTATGCGCGTCCTGCGCCCGGGCAAGCTCGCGCTGACGGCGCTCGAGGCCACGCTGCGTATCTACATGGATGGCGCCGATGTTGCCCATCGCGATATTCCGGTGCTCAGCATGCTCACGCTTCCGCAGGCTCATCTGGAGCGACGTGCCCGCAAGCTGCGCGATCGTATGGTCGCCGGGCTCGATAAGGCCGGTTGCCCGTGCGCCGTTGAGTTGGAGATCGTCGAGGAATCGTCGACCCCCGGTGGCGGCTCGCTGCCTACCGTGGAGCTGCCCACGATGTGCGTTGCCATCTGCCCGGTCGACGGGCGCCTGTCCGTCGACGCGCTCAAGCGCTCGCTCGTCCAAGACTTCGACACTCCGGTTGTCACGCGAACCTCGCACGATCGCATTTTGTTTGATGTGCGCACGCTCGTGGGCGACCGCGATATCGAGACGGCGGCGTCGACGCTTGCCGCATGCGTTGAGAAGGCGGTGCGCCGATGAGTGGGGCCGAAGCGCTGGTGGAGTGTCCCGTTATCGTTGGCACGGCAGGGCATGTTGACCACGGTAAGTCGGCGCTCATCGAGGCGCTGACGGGCAAAAACCCCGACCGCCTGGAAGTTGAGCGTCGTCGCGGCATGACGGTTGAGCTTGGCTTTGGCGGGCTGGCACTGCCGAGTGGCAAGATCGTTGGCCTGGTTGACGTGCCAGGCCATGCGCACTACCTGCGCGCCATGGTGCAGGGTGCCACGGGTATCGACGTGGCCGTGCTGGTGGTTTCGGCCGTCGAGGGCGTGATGCCGCAGACCCGCGAGCATGTGCATGTGCTGGAGCTGCTGGGCGTCACTCACATGGTGGTCGCGCTGACGATGTGCGACCTGGCCGACGCCGAGATGACCGAGCTTGCCGAGCTCGATGTCGATGACTTTTTGTCGGACACCGTGTTTGCGGGCGCGTCGATCGTCCCCGTGTCGTCCAAGACCGGCGAGGGGATTGGCGCGCTGCTGGCTGCGCTTGACGATCAGGTTGGTACCTGCTGGGATGCCTGCCGTGACCGTGCTGAGCGGAGTGATGCCTCGCCGCGCCTGCCGATTGACCGCTGCTTTACGATCAAGGGCGTCGGCACCGTTGTGACGGGAACGCTGCACGATGCGCCGGTTGCGGTGGGTGACGAGCTGATGGCCTTGCCGTCGCGTACGGCCTGCCGCGTACGCGGGATCCAAGTGCATGGCGACACACAGCGGGCGCTGCCCGGTCAGCGTGTGGCGCTCAACCTGGTGGGCGATAGCGTTGCTGCGCTCGAACGCGGTGAGATGCTCGGCGTGGAGGGTCGCTTTGGCCAGACGCTGCGCTTTATGATGACGTTTACGTATCTGGGTCGCGAGGGCACCAAGCCGCGCGTGCTCGAGTCGGGTGCGCGCGTGCACGTGATGGCCGGTACGGCCGAGGTCGTCGGCCGTATCATGCTCATGGAGGGCGAGGCCCCCATGGCGGTGGGAGAGACGCGAGTGGTGCAGGTACGCTTGGAGGAACCGCTGCCACTGCGTGCCGGAGACCATGCCGTGGTGCTGTCGTATTCGCCCGTTATGCTCATCGGCGGCGGGCGCGTGCTGCTTTCGCGCTGCCGTCGTTCGCGCGAACTTACTGAGGGGGAGTGCATGCTGTACGCGGCGCTCGAGTCCGGCGATATCGCGGGCGGTGTGGGCGCTTGGCTAGCGTTGCAGACGCTGCCGGTTACGGCGGTTGATGTTGCCGAGGCTTTGGATCTTGGTGTCGGCGAGGTCGATGCCGCACTGCGCGGGCTGGTGGCACAGGGCTCCGTTCGCAAGCTTGTCGTGGGTGATGCGGACCTCTTGGCGGACACCGTGGTGCTCGACGCCGCGATGGATGCACTGGCGGCGACCCTGTCAGCCATGCATGCGGCGTCTCCCAAGGAGACGGGCTTTACGCCTGGCGCCGTTGCCCATGCTGCGTGGCCTACCGCTGACGATACAGTTGCCGCAGCCCTGATTTCCGAGGGCTGCTCGCGCGGCGTGTGTGCCTCCGAGGGCGCCGAGGTATTCGATCCGCACTCCGCTGCCGCCGCGGCGCGTGTGGTGCGCGAGGCCTGCGAACGTATCGTTGCCTTGCTGGACGAAGCCGGCCTCGATGCACCGACGTTGCCCGAGGTGGGCGAGCAACTGCAGCTCGATCGCGGCACCATGACGCGAGCCCTGCGCGAGCTTTCGCTCAACCGCGCGATCGTTAAGGTCGAGCGCGACGTTGCCCTGTCTGCTGCTGCCGAGGCCCATGCGCGTGAGCTCGTCGCCGCCGCCATTGAGGCAGCCCGCGGTGCTGCCACCACGAGCGCTCTGCGCGAGGCCCTTGGTGTGTCGCGCAAGCGAGCCATCAGTATCCTGGAGCACCTGGATGCCGTGCGCTTTACGGTACTCGACAAAGAAGCCGGCGGCCTGCGCTCCCTGCGCTAGATTGGCTGCTCGGTTTGGTAAAATACCGCCGCACTTGGGAACGGATGGGCTCCGGTGGGCTCCGCGGTCCTCAAAACCGTTGCGAGGCGTGCAAAACGTCTTGGATGTGTTCGATTCACATACGTTCCCGCCATACGTTACCAGCGCTTTTGTGCTCGCGGTCTTGCTGCGTGCCGCAAAGGCGCTGTTTTGTTTTTGCACGAGCTTTTCGTAGCGCCGCTATTTCGGCGGCGGTATTTAGCTTCGTGCATAGGGTTTCGAGCATGCCGATGGGGGTGGTTTGCCGTATGACTACCGTAAGACGAGCCGATCTTTCTTGCGTCGTCCAGGCGGGCGGGCTGTCATCGCGCATGGGTTGCGATAAGGCGCGCATGGCGTTTTGCGGCGAGCCGCTCATCGAGCGCGTGCTGGGTCGGCTGGCGCCAGTTGCCGGCGAGTTGGTCGTGACGACTTCGCGTCCCAGCGAGCTTGCCTATCTTGAGGAGCGCGCGTTTGGCGGCCTGGTGCCGCGAATAGTGCCGGACCTTGAGGGGTCGGCGGGTGCCATGCGTGGCATCGCGAGCTCGCTGGCTGCCGCCCGGTTGCCCCTCGCGGCGATCGTCGCCTGCGATATGCCGTTCGTCTCACCAGAACTGATCGGTGCGCTTGCCGATCGTGTTGAGGCCGAGGCGCTCGATGTGTGCGTCCCGCGCGAGGAACGGGGGATTGAGCCGCTTTGCGCCGTCTGGCGCCGTGACGCGTGTGCGCCGGTCGCCCATGAGCTGCTCGCCTGCGACCGCCAGCGCATTCGCTGCCTGATCAATCGCGTTCAGGCTGGTTATATGGATGAGCCGCAGACCGTTAAGGCCGCGGGCTCGACGCTCTGCTTCGAGAACGTCAATACGCCCGAGGAGTTTGCGGCGGCCGAGTTACTCGCCTAGACGATTGGAGTTGCCATGTCTCACGATATCTGCCCCGATACCGGGGAACCTTGCACTTGCGATGGGTCCGAGCCTTGCACCTGCGGCTGTGACGGCTGTGGACATACTGCGGAAGAGGAAGCGGCCGCCGCGGCGTATCGTGAGGCACACCGCGAAGGCCCGTCCGGTGATGCCCTCGACCACGAACGCAAGATTATCGTGTCGTTCGACAGCACTTTCGATGTGATGGAATGCGAGCAGCTGTGCCTTGCCGCCGGTGTGCCCGGGCGCATCATGCCGCTGCCCGGCTCCATTACCGCAGGCTGCGGGCTGTGCTGGGCCATGCCGTTCTCGGGCGATGCGCTCGCCGCCTTCCGTGCTGCCACCGAAGGCCGCATAACCCCCGCCGACTACCATCAGCTCGTCCTCTAACCACCAGTACCACCACAAAGGTGCCCAATGTGGTGGTTTGGAACATGTGGACGAAACAGCTTCGAAACACGCGATTTGTACATCGAGTGCTCAAAAACGCTTCTACCTGCATCGTAATCAAAACGAAACATCTGCTCGTCGGCTTATGCGTAACTTTGCTGCAACAGTGCGATATTATCCATACTCGATAAAGCTCACGGCGCATGGGGCGCCGCGAACGACACCTTTCTTTTCCATCAATTGGAGGAAGCATGAGCTACACGCAGAAAGTTCTCGAAGAGCTCAAGGCCCGCTATCCCGAGCAGCCTGAGTTCATCCAGGCCGCGACCGAGATCCTCGGCACCATCCAACCGGCGCTCGACGCCCACCCCGAGTACGAGGAGGCCGCCCTGCTGGAGCGCCTCGTCGAGCCCGAGCGCATCGTCATGTTCCGTGTTCCCTGGGTCGACGACCAGGGCAAGGTTCAGGTCAACCGCGGCTATCGCGTCGAGTTCAACTCTGCCATTGGACCCTACAAGGGCGGCCTGCGCTTTAACCCGACGGTCACCCTGGGCATGCTCAAGTTCCTGGGCCTGGAGCAGATCCTCAAGAACAGCCTGACCACCCTTCCCATGGGCGGCGGCAAGGGCGGCTCCGACTTTGACCCCAAGGGCAAGTCCAACAACGAGATCATGCACTTCTGCCAGTCCTTCATGACCGAGCTCTATCGCCACATCGGCCCCAACACCGACGTTCCCGCCGGCGACCTGGGCGTTGGCGGCCGCGAGGTTGCCTACCTGTTCGGTCAGTACAAGCGCCTGACCAACGAGTGGACCGGCGTCCTCACCGGCAAGGGCCTCTCCTTTGGCGGCTCGCTCGCCCGTACCGAGGCAACCGGCTACGGCCTGGCCTACTTTGTGGACGAGTACCTCAAGAGCCGCGGCGACTCCTTCGAGGGCAAGAACGTCGTCGTTCACGGCTCCGGTAACGTCGCCATCTACGCGGTCCAGAAGGTCTCCCAGCTCGGCGGCAAGGTGCTGGCCTGCTCCGACACCCATGGCTGGGTCGAGGATCCCGACGGCATCGACTACACCGTGCTCGAGCATGTCTACAACAAGAAGCGCTCCGGCCACGACAAGGGCGTCACGCTCGCCATGTACGTTGACGAGAAGCCCAACGCCGTGTGGCACGAGGGTGACGGCCGCGGCGTGTGGCAGCTTCCCTGCGACATCGCGCTGCCCTGCGCTCGCGAGAACACGCTGCTGCTCGAGGACGCCCAGGCGCTCGTCGCCAACGGCTGCAAGGTGGTCGGCGAGGGCGCGAACATGCCCACGACCATCGAGGCCACGACCTACTTCCAGGAGAACGGCGTCGCCTTTATGCCCGGTAAGGCTGCCAACGCCGGCGGCGTGCTCGTGTCCGGCCTTGAGATGAGCCAGAATGCCGAGCACCTGTCCTGGACCTTCGAGGAGGTCGACGGCAAGCTCGAGCAGCTCATGCGCGGCATGTTCCACAACGTGGACGACACCGCCAAGAAGTACGGCGAGGAGGGCAACTTTGTCATGGGCGCCAACATCGCCGGCTTCCTGAAGGTCGCCGACGCCATGCTCGCCCAGGGCGTCTGCTAAATCTACGCTCGACATAGCATGTGATGAGGCTCCCAGTTCATTCCGGCTGGGAGCCTTTTCTATCCCGGAGGACTCCTCATAACTTGCGGTGATATACGGACTGTTAAGCGTCCCAGAACGGCTAATCAGTCCGTATATCACCGCAAGTTATGGATGGGTGGGTGGATTTTGTCCTAAAACGGTGTGCGGCCCCTCGTTTGGTACACTTAAATGTACTGGACAAGTGAAGAGATGGGGGAGAACGTGCTCAAGTTCGGTACCTACGTCCGTGTTGGAAACGCGGCCGAAGCCTATGAGCTCTTGCAGAAGAACCGCAACAACAAGATTGTGGGCGGCGGCATCTGGATGCGTCTGGGTTCGCGTCGTGTGGCGACGGCGATTGACCTTTCGGCCTGCGGACTCGATCAGATCGAGGAGACCGAGACCGAGTTTCGCATCGGTGCCATGTGCACCCTGCGCCAGCTCGAGCGTCATGCCGGGCTCAACGCGCTTGTCAACAATGTCTTTGAGTTCGCCGTCCACGACATCGTGGGCGTGCAGCTGCGCAATACCGCCACGGTGGGCGGCAGCATCTACGGCCGCTTTGGCTTCTCGGACGTTCTCTCTGCCTTCCTCGCGCTCGATTCGTATGTTGAGCTGACGGGTGCCGGCCGCGTGCCGCTCGCCGAGTTCGTGGACATGGGCTATGTGCGCGACGTGATCGAGCATGTCGTGGTCGTTAAGCACGATTACCGTGCGAGCTACGAGGCCGTGCGCAAGGCCGCGACTGACTTCCCCTCCTTAAACGTCACCGCCGCCTGGTGGGACAACAGCTGGCATGTCACCGTGGGCGCCCGCCCGCTGCGCGCGACCTTGCTGCAGGGCGAGGCGTGTGGCCTTACCGGCGAGCAGCCTTCCGAGGACGAGCTTCGCGCCCTTGCCGCATCCGTACGCGCGCTGAGCTATGGCACCAACCTGTGGGGCTCGGCCGACTACCGCCGCCGCATCTCGGCTCCGTTGGCGATTCAGGCTGTGCGTCGCGCCGCCGGCATCGAGCTTTCGGCCGCGCTTGCCCGCGAGCTCGAGGGCGTGCAGATTCCTAAGTTTGCCACGGACGAGTATTCCTGCCGCCGCGTGCCCGGCGTCGATTCTAGCGAGGTGCGCTAATGGCTGCCAAACTCATCGATCTTTCCTTTACGCTCAACGGCCGCAAGGTCAAGGTTCAGATTGCCCCCGACACCATGCTCTTTGCGCTGCTGCGCGAGCAGGGCTGCGCGTCGGTGCGCTGTGCCTGCGAGACCACCAACTGCGGTCTGTGCACGGTGTGGCTCGATGGCGACCCGGTTCTGAGCTGCTCGGTTCCCGCCGCGCGCGTCGAGGGCCGCTCCATCACCACGCTCGAGGGCCTCAAGGCCGAGTCCGAGGCGCTTGCCCGTGCGATGGCTGCCGAAGGCGCCGAGCAGTGCGGTTTTTGCGCCCCCGGCCTTATCATGAACGTGCTGGCGCTTGCCCGCGCCGCCAAGGAGGACCCGAGCCTCGTCGCCACGCGTGAGGAGCTCTCACGTCAGCTTGCCGGCAACCTCTGCCGTTGCAGCGGCTACGAGAGCCAGCTGCGCGCCATCGTCCGCTTCCTCAACGAGTCCGGCGTGCAGGTGGGCTTTGAGATGCCCGAGCTGCCGGTCAACGACACCAGCTGCGATGGTGTTGCGTACAAGCAGATCACCCACAAGCAGCCCAAGAAGGACTCGAAGGCGCTGCTCGAGGGCCGTCCCGTCTACACGGGTGACCTGGTGCCCGCCGGCGCGCTCATCGTCAAACTCAAGCGCAGCCCGTATGCGCGCGCCAAGATCCGCTCCATCGACACGTCGCGCGCCCTGAAGGTGCCTGGCGTGGTGGGCGTCTACACCTACGAGGACGTGCCCAAGCGCCGCTTTACCATCGCTGGCCAGAGCTATCCACAGCCGAGTCCCTACGACCGCCTGATCCTTGAGAACCTCGTACGCTACCAAAACGAGGAGGTGGCGATCGTCGCCGCCGAGACCGAGGAGGCCGCCGACAAGGCGCTCAAGCTCATCAAGGTCGACTACGAGGTACTCGAGCCCCTGCTCGACTTTACCCAGGCGCTCGATAACGACATCGTGGTACACCCCGAGGGCGACGTGACCTTTATGTTCCCGCAGGGTGGCGACGTTCCGCGCAACCTAGTGTGCAGTGGCACGAGCGATTTTGGCAACCTTGACGAGGCGTTCGCCCAGAGCGATATCGTCTTTGAGCGCACCTACACCAGCCAGGCCACGCAGACCGCGCCCATGGAGACCTTCCGAGCCTTCGCGACGACCGACGCGTTTGGGCGCATCTCGGTGACCACCTCTACGCAGGTGCCCTTCCACGTGCGCCGCATGGTCGCGCAGTCGCTCGATATTCCGCAGTCGCAGGTGCAGGTCATCAAGCCGCGCATCGGCGGCGGCTTTGGCTCCAAGCAGACGGGTTGCTGCGAGATCTTCGTGGCGTTCGTGACCCAGCAGACCGGCCGTCCGAGCTACTGCTGCTACACCCGCGAGGAGACTATCACCGCGGGCAACTCGCGCCACCAGATGCAGATGACCGTTAAGTTGGGCGCTATGAACGACGGCACCATCACGGCCATCGATCTGCACACGCTGTCCAACGCCGGCGCGTACGGCGAGCACGCCACCACGACGATTGGCCTTTCGGGCCACAAGAGCCTGCCCATCTACAACCATGTGAAGGCGAGCCGCTTTAGCTGGGACGCCGTCTACACCAACACCAACCGCGGCGGCGCGTATCGCGGCTACGGTGCCACCCAGGGCCAGTTTGCCGTGGAGAGCGCCGTCAACGAGCTCGCCGACATGCTGCACATGGACCCCGCCGACCTGCGCCTTAAGAACATGGTGCGCGAGGGCGAGATCATGCCGCAGTACTACAACGAGAAGCTCAACGCCTGCGCGCTCGACCGCTGCCTGCTGCGCGCGATGGACATGATCGGTTGGCGCGACAAGCCGCTAGCCGTCGACCTGGGCGACCGCGTGCGTGCTCTGGGGTGTGCGCTCACCATGCAGGGATCGGGCATTTCCAACGTGGATATCGCCGGCATCGACATGCGCTTGGAAGAGGACGGCTTCATTACCATCGGCACCGGCGCCACCGATAACGGCATGGGCGTCGACACGATCCTGGCGCAGATTGCCGCCGAGGAGCTGGGCGTGGAGAGTTCGATGATCGTGGTGCGCGGCGTTGACACCGATGTGTCGCCGTTTGACGCCGGCTCGTACGCGAGCTCGGGTACGTACGTGACGGGCCTTGCCGCCAAGAACGCCGCGACCGAGCTGCGTGAGAAGATTTGCGCCAAGGCAGCCCAGATGTGGGACGTGGACGCCGCCGACGTGGTCTTCGATGGCCAGTACGTGCGTCTGTCCGACGAGCGTGCCGCGCGCGAGCAGAACCGCTACCTCACGCTGCGTGACTTTGCCAACCTGTGCGTCAAGAACATCGCGGGCGGCGACGCGCTGACCTCACATGCCTCTGCCTGCCTGCCCGTTTCGCCTCCGCCGTTTATGGCCGGCATTGCCGAGGTCGAGGTCGACAAGGCCACCGGCAAGGTGACCGTGGTGGACTATGCGGCGGCTGTGGACTGCGGCACCGTGATCAATGAGGCGCTCGCGCGCGTCCAGGCCGAGGGCGGCATTGCCCAGGGTATCGGCCACGCGCTCTACGAGATCGTCGAGCATGACGACCGCGGCCGCCTGCGCACCGGCAACTTTATGAGCTATAAGCTGCCCACGCGCCTGGATATCGGCAGCATTCGCGTGGCCTTTGAGCCGAGCTACGAGCCGACGGGCCCGTTTGGCGCCAAGTCGATCGGCGAGGTCGTCATCAACACGCCGCTCGCCGCCGTTGCCTCGGCCGTGGCACACGCCACCGGCCACCAGGTGCGCTCGCTGCCGATCACGCCCGAGAAGGCCCTGCTGGGGGAGTAGGCGAGGAGGCGCTGTACCCGCTCATTGCCTAGCCCGGGGAAACTGCAGCCCACTTTTCAACTGAATTGTGGGCTGCAGTTTCCGTTTGAGGGCCTTGGCGGAAAGTGCATCCCGGAATAGGGGCTCAAAACGGGTTGCAGTTTCCGGTTGATGGCTATAGCGGAAATTGCATCCCATTCCGAGGCCCCAAACCGGGACACGCTTTCCGGCGCATGGCCAGCACCGCCTGACTGCCGGGTCCCATCGAAGTTGCGGTGGAATAGGGACTGTTTTGGAGGACTGGAGCCCCAAACAGTCCCTATTCCACCGCAACTTCGATGGGGCGGCGGGGGATCCGATGCGTACTCGTGGTGAGGTCGTGAGCTTGTAAAAGGTGTGCGTGCGCTTGTCGTTCGTATCTGCTATCATTCCTAGTCTGTGCGCTCATGCGGGCGTGGCGGAATTGGTAGACGCGCCAGATTTAGGTTCTGGTGGGATTCCCGTGAAGGTTCGAGTCCTTTCGCCCGCACCATCGCACCTGCGTCGGCCCTGGCCGTCGCGACACTTTGTTGCATAAAGGTACCAGCACCTCAGATAAGCTGGGCAGTATGAGGAGGAACGTGTTGAACATCACCGCTTCTGACGTCAAGGACGCCAAGCTCACCGCTACGGTCACCATCCCGGCCGCCGACGTCGACGCCGCGATCAAGAAGGCCTACAAGGACACCGCCAAGAAGTACCGCTTCCCGGGCTTCCGTGCCGGCAAGGCTCCCCGTCCGGTCATCGACTCCGCTCTTGGCGCCGAGGCTACCCTCGCTCAGGCCACCAACGACCTGATCGCCGCCAACGAGCCCGCCGTCCTCAACGAGTTGGACATCGTCCCCACCAAGAACGGTGACTACAAGGAGCTCGACCTCGCCAAGGATCACGAGGACTACACCTACACCGTCGAGTTCTCCCTGCGTCCCGCCGCTGAGCTCTCCTCCTTCGACGCCGTCGAGATCGAGATGCCCCCTGCGGAGGTCACCGAGTCCGAGATCAACAACCAGGTCGAGATGCTCCTCAACTACCGTGCCACCTTCGAGGACGTCGAGGGTCGCGCCGTCGGGGCCGAGGACTACGTCACCGTCGACCTCAAGGCCGTCGAGAACGCCGACAACTTCGCCGCCGAGGGCCGCATGCTCATCGCCGGTAGCGACAGCAACCCCAAGGAGTTCAACGAGGCCCTGATCGGCGCTAACGTTGACGACGTCAAGACCGTCACCTGGACCGACGAGGTCGTGGAGGGCGAGGAGGCCGAGACCCACACCGTCGAGGTCACCGTCAAGGGCATCAAGGTCCGCAACACCCCCGAGCTCACCGACGAGCTCGTCAAGTCCGACTTTGGCTTCGACAGCATCGACGCTATGCGCGACGCCATCAAGCTCGAGATCGAGCAGGACAAGGCTTCCCGTCTCCCGGCCGAGAAGGAGAACCGTTGCGTCTCCGCTCTCGCCGAGCGTCTGCAGCTCGACGAGATGGACGCCGACTACGAGCAGTCTGTCTTTGAGGAGCTTGGCCAGAACTTCCTGTCCAACCTCGCTGCCCGCGGCATGACGCTCGACACCTGGCTGCCCGCTTCCGGCCTGACCATGGAGCAGTTCATCGGCGACCTGCACAAGCAGGCCAACGACGTTGCCCGTGAGTCCCTGGCGCTCGACGCCCTCGCCCGCGAGCTCAAGATCGAGGTCACCGAGGACGACATCAACGCCGAGTTCGAGAAGGCCGGCGTCAAGGACGTCGAGGCTTCCAAGGCCGAGTTCATCGCCGATGGCCGCATGCCTGCCGTCCGCGAGTCCATCCGTCGCTCCAAGGCCGTCGACCACTTGGTCGAGAACGCCAAGGTGACCGAGGTCGACGAGACCGCCAAGGACGCCGAGTAATTCTCGCCACCTTTTCTGCGAGCGCATGTACGCGCCCGTGATGGGGTAAAGTTATAAGCCGGTTATCCGGTTGCTTCGTACGGTGCCAGCCAATGCATAGCATGCGGGCACCGTACGTTTGTCTAGAACCACTATTGGTCCGTAAGAGAAATGGAGATGCGTATGATCGCTAAGTTCGATTCCGCCCTCGTGCCATACGTTATCGAGCAGACGCCGCGCGGCGAGCGCAGCTACGATATCTATTCGCGCCTGCTCAACGACCGCATCATCTTCTTGGGCGAGGAGATCAACTCCGTCAGCGCCAACCTGGTCGTTGCCCAGCTGTTGCATCTTGAGAGCCAGGATGCCGAGAAGGATATCTCGCTCTACATCAATTCGCCCGGTGGCGAGGTCTACTCCGGCCTGGCAATTCTGGACACCATGAACTTCATTAAGCCGCAGGTCTCCACTATCTGCGTCGGTATGGCCGCGTCCATGGCCGCCGTGCTGCTTTCGGCCGGCGCCAAGGGCAAGCGCTTCTGCCTGCCGCACTCCAAGGTCATGATTCACCAGCCCAGCGGCGGTGCCCAGGGCCAGCAGACCGAGATCGAGATCGTGGCCGAGGAGATCAAGAAGACCCGCCGCGAGCTCAACCAGATCCTGTCCGACGCCTCGGGCCAGCCCATCGAGAAGGTCCAGGCCGATACCGAGCGCGATAACTACCTGACCGCTGCCGAGGCCCTCGACTACGGTCTGATCGACCGTATCGTTACCTCGCGCGACCTCGCCACGAAGGACGCCTAGGATGGCCGGTAACATGCAGGACAACTTCGACGAGAACGGCAACCCCATCCGCTGCTCCTTCTGCGGAAAAGAGCAGGGGCAGGTTCGCCGCCTCGTAAAGGGTCCGACCAACATCTTTATCTGCGACGAGTGCGTCGCCGCCTGCTCCGAGATCCTGGAGGAGTCGCTGGCTTCGGACTTTATGGATGCTGCCCGCAACGGCAAGCTGCCGGGCTTCCTCAACGATCACGGCCAGGCTGCGTCCCAGCCTGCCGTGGATCCCGAGGCCGAGGGCTTTGAGCTCGAGGACGACGCCCGCCAGGTCATTACGCACGTGCCGACGCCGCACGAGATCTATGACGAGCTTTCGGCCTATGTCATGGGCCAGGAGGACGCCAAGCGCGCCATGTCGGTTGCCGTGTACAACCACTACCGCCGCGTGATCGAGGGCGGCGCCGCGCTTTCGGCCTTTGACGATGGCTTGGGCTCGCAGCTTGACGATGATATGGACGAGGTGGAGCTCGCCAAGTCCAACATTTTGCTGCTCGGTCCCACCGGCACCGGTAAGACCCTGCTCGCCCAGACGCTCGCGCGCATCCTCGAGGTGCCGTTTGCCATCGCCGACGCCACCGCGCTCACCGAGGCCGGTTACGTGGGCGAGGACGTGGAGAACATTCTGCTCAAGCTCATCAATGCCGCCGATGGCGACATTGAGCGCGCGCAGGTTGGCATCATCTACGTGGACGAGATCGACAAGATCGCCCGCAAGGCCGAGAACCTCTCCATTACCCGCGATGTTTCGGGCGAGGGCGTTCAGCAGGCGCTGCTTAAGATTCTTGAGGGCACGGTGGCAAGCGTTCCGCCCACCGGCGGCCGTAAGCATCCCCAGCAGGAGCTGTTGCAGATCGACACGACCAACATCCTGTTCATCTGCGGCGGTGCCTTTGTGGGTCTGGACAAGATCATTGCCGATCGCGTGGGCAACAAGGGCGTGGGCTTTAACTCCGAGATCGCCGGCCCCACCTCGGTCGACGAGAACGACCTGCTGCGCCAGGTGCTCCCGCAGGACCTCAACGCCTTTGGCATGATCCCCGAGTTCGTGGGCCGTACGCCCGTCGTCACCCAGACGCAGGCGCTCGACGAGGACGACCTGGTGTCGATTCTGACCGAGCCCAAGAACGCCGTGGTGCGCCAGTACCGCAAGATGTTCCAACTCGAGGACGTTGAACTTGAGTTTGAGGACGCCGCCCTGCACGAGATTGCCCGCATGGCGCTCGCCCGCAAGACCGGCGCCCGCGGCCTGCGCTCCATCTGCGAGGACGTGCTGCAGCAGACGATGTTCGACCTGCCCAGCGAGGAGGGAGTCGCCAAGGTCATCGTTACCGAAGCCTCCGTAAAGGGCGAAGAGCAGCCCCAACGCATCTACGGTTAAATAGCTTGAATTCAGGCCTCGTGGCAACCACCGCGGGGCCTGCCTTTTAGGGACAGGTTTATCTTGGTCGGTTTTTATATGGGCAAATGTCGTTTCCCCTGATAAAACCTACCAAAATAAACCTGTCCCTTTTCGGTAGGTATGCCTGTGCTATTCTGTGAGATTGTCAAGTTAGTACCTTCAGACTGAAGTAATCGATACCTAAGGCGTGTCCGCCTGCTTGGTTTTCGTAGATTCCGCACGAGCCGAAGAGCACTAAATGTGCTCTTCGTGCGAGCCAGGACCTGACCGAGCGAAAACCAAGCAGGCGGACACGCCGGCGGGACAGGGAGAGATATATGGAAGAGATGCCCAAGAACTACGATCCGTCGACCAACGAGCCGGCGATCCTGCAGAAGTGGCTCGACGGCGGTTACTACAAGCGCCGCGAGGGCGTGGGCGACTGCACCGTCACCATTCCGCCTCCCAACGTGACCGGCAAGCTCCACATGGGCCACGCCACCGATGACTCCATCCAGGACGCCATCATCCGTATGGCCCGCATGCGCGGCAAGTCCACGCGCTGGGTGCTCGGCACCGACCACGCCGGTATCGCTACGCAGACCAAGGTCGACAAGAAGCTCAAGAGCGAGGGCATCAGCCGCCTGGAGATCGGTCGCGACAAATTTGTCGACGCTTGCTGGGATTGGACCCACGAGTACGGCGGCATCATCGTCGAGCAGATCAAGCGCATGGGCTGCTCCGTCGACTTCGATAACGAGCGCTTCACCATGGACGAGGACTACGCCCAGGCCGTGCGCAAGGTCTTCTGCGACTGGTACCACGACGGTCTGATCTACCGCGGCAAGCGCATCGTCAACTGGTGCCCCAACTGCACCACCGCCATCTCGGACGACGAGGCCGAGTATAAGGACGAGAAGGGCCACCTGTGGCACCTGCGCTACCCGCTGACCGAGCCGGTTAACGGCCAGGACTACATCGTCGTTGCCACCACGCGCCCCGAGACCATGCTCGGCGACACGGGCGTCGCCGTCTCTCCGAAGGACCCCGAGAAGGCTGCCTTTGTGGGTAAGACCGTCAAGCTCCCCATCGTCGACCGTGAGATCCCCATCTTTGAGGACTGGCATGTCGACGCCAACTTTGGCTCTGGCTTTGTCAAGGTCACCCCGGCCCACGACCCCAACGATTACGCCATGGGTCAGGCCCACGACCTGCCGCAGATCAACATCTTCGACGAGCATGCGGTGGTCGTCGAGGGTTACGGCGAGTTTACCGGCATGAACCGCGACGAGTGCCGCGAGGCCGTCATCAAGTGGTTTGAGGAGCACGACCTGCTCGATCACGTCGACGAACTCGATCACTCCGTCATGCACTGCTACCGTTGCGACTCCGCGCTGGAGCCGTGGCTTTCCGAGCAGTGGTTTGTGGCAGTCGACAAGCTCAAGGGGCCGGCGCTTGACGCCGTCAACTCCGGCAAGGTCACCTTCCACCCCGCGCGCTGGACGCAGACCTACACCACCTGGATGGAGAACCTCAAGGACTGGTGCATTTCGCGCCAGCTGTGGTGGGGCCACCGCATCCCCGTGTTCTACTGCGAGGACTGCGGCTGGGAGGACGCCCTTACCGAGGACACCGACGTGTGCCCCAAGTGCGGCGGCCATCACGTGCATCAGGACGAGAATGTGCTGGACACCTGGTTCAGCTCGCAGCTGTGGACCTTTGCCACGCAGGGCTGGCCGCAAAAGCCGGAGCTGCTCGAGGGACATCACCCCACGACGGCGCTCGTCACCGCACGCGACATCATCGCGCTGTGGGTTGCCCGCATGGTCATGAGCTCGCTGTACTTCCTGGACGAGGTGCCGTTTAAGGACGTCGTCATCTACCCGACGATTCTTGCCAAGGACGGCAGCCGCATGTCCAAGTCCAAGGGCAACGGCGTTGACCCCATGGACCTCATCGGCATGTACGGCGCCGACGCCATGCGCTTCAACCTGCTGACGCTCTGCACCAACAACCAGGACGTCAAGTTCGACGCGAACATCGACAAGAAGACCAAGAAGCTCATCGACAGCCCGCGTACCGAGCAGGCCAAGTCGTTTGTGACCAAGATCTGGAACGCCAGCCGCTTCCTGCTTATGAACATGGAGGGCTACACGCCCGGCGAGCCCGTCGTGGAGACGCCGGCCGACGCCTGGATGTTCAGCCGTCTGGCCAAGGCCGTCAAGATGGTCACCGAGGGTATCGAGAAGTACACCTTTGGCGATATGGCTCGCGGCGTGCAGCAGTTCTTCTGGAACGAGGTCTGCGACTGGTACGTCGAGGTCACCAAGGCCCGCCTGAAGGGCGAGGGCCGTCTGCAGGCGCAGCGCAACCTGATCTTTGTGCTTGACACCTCCATTCGCCTGATGCACCCGCTCATGCCGTTTGTCACCGAGGAGATCTGGGACAACATGCCGGCGAGCGTGCTCGACCTGGATGCCGAGGGCAACGTGAACCGCGCCGAGGCGCTCATGATCGCCAAGTGGCCCGAGCCCGTCGACTATGCCAAGTATGTCGACGAGGACGCCGAGCGCGCGTTTGAGCTGTGCCGCGCCGTCGTGTCCGCCGCCCGCGCCACGCGTTCGCGTTATCGCTTGAGCCCCAAGGCCGAGCTCGACGTGGTCGTGCGCGCCGGTGCCGATGACATCGAGAAGCTCGAGAGCCTGCGCTCGACCATTGAGCCGCTGGCGAACACCGCTTCGCTGGTCATGGGTACCGATGTCGAGAAGCCGGCCGCGAGCATCGCCGTGGTCGACAGCGGCGTCGAGGTCTTTGTGGTGCTTGAGGGCAAGGTCGATCTTTCGGCTGAGAAGGCGCGCCTGGAGAAGGAGATCGCCGCGGCCCAGAAGGAGCTCGCCAGCTGCGAGAAGACGCTTGCCAACGAGGGCTTTGTGGCCAAGGCCGCGCCCGCGGTGGTCCAGAAGAAGAGGGACCGTGCAGCTGAGCTCAAGGAGATCCTGGCGGCGCTGACTGCTCAGGTTGCTGACTTCTCGTAGGTCTTACTGAGGGGCGCGTCCCGACGCTTTGCTCGCTACTGCGAACAGTCCTGCGCAAGACGGACAGCACATTTAGTGCTGTCCTTTGCGTGCGGAACTTGTATCGAGCAAAGCGTCGGGCCGCTCCTAGTGCGGTTACGTGGTTGTTTGCATCTGGCATGTAAGGGCTACTTGGTCATGGCCTTGATCTCGCTGCAAAGCGGTGTTTGGCTGATATTATGTATGGGAGGGGCTCGTTGTTTATTGCGGGCCTCTTTTTATGTTGAGGGGACTTTGGGTTATGGCTAAGCGTTCGGGGTCGTATGTCGTTCCTTTCTCGTTTGAGCTGCTTTCGTTTGATGAGGCTGTGGGACTTGCTGCTGATACGGGGCGGATTTCTGGGGATGCTGGTCCTTTGCTTGAGACGGTTGTCGATATGCTTGATGAGCTGGGACGTCCGGACGAGTATTTCGATTGCATTCAGATTGCCGGTACTAATGGCAAGACTTCGACCACGCGTTTTTCGGCTGCCATCCTTCGTGGCGAGGGGCTCAAGACCGCGCTGTATACGTCGCCGCAGCTGGTGCGCTATCCCGAGCGTATGGAGGTCGATGGGTGCGTCGTAAGCGACGAGGCGTTTGCCCGTGGTGTTTCTGCCGCTGTTGAGGCGGGACATCGCGTGAATGCCCGTCGTGTGGCGGCGGGGGAGCGTGCCTATACCATCACGCCGTTTGATCTGCTGACGGCTGCCGCACTGGTGGTGTTTGCCGAGGCCGCGGTGGATGATGCCGTGCTCGAGGTTGGCATGGGTGGGCGTTGGGACGCCACAAGCGCGACCGATCCCGTCGCCGTTGCCATTACGGGCATTGGGCTCGATCACACACGTATTTTGGGCGACACGCTCGAGGCCATTGCGGGGGAGAAGGCTGCGGTTATCAAACCCGGGCGCTTGGTTGTTTTGGGCGAGGGTACGCATGAGGCGAGTGTTCAGCGCGTGATGGATGCCCGTTGCCGTGAGTGCGGTGTGGTGCCGCTCGTGGTGAGCCACGCCACGACTAAGGTGCCGGCGCATGTGGGCGACACGGTTGAGTTTAGCTGCACCACGCCGCGTGCGATCTATACGTCGAGTATGGTCAAGCCGGCCTATCAGCCGCAGAATGCAGCGTGCGCGATTATGCTATGCGAGGGGTATCTGGGCCGCGAGCTCGACCACGATGTGCTTGATGCGTCGCTTATGGGCTGTCCCACGCCGGGTCGTTTTGATGTGCTGGGGACCGATCCGCTCAAGCTGATTGATGCCTGCCATAACCCCCAGAGCTGCGAGAACTTTGTAAGCGCGCTGGACGAGATCGATCCGTGCGTGGAGAATCGCCCCACGCTGCTGTGCGCTGCACTGGCCGACAAGGACGTGGCGGGCATCGTTGACGTGCTGATCCCGTCCTTTCCGCGCGTGGTTGTGACCCAGACCGATTCCGATCGCGCCTTGCCGGCAGAGGAGCTCGCCGCCCTGGTGGACGCCGATAAGCTTGCCGGTGTGTACCCGAGCGTGCCCGAGGCCCTCGCGGCTTTCAAGGCCGCGGGCGAGCCCTTCGTAGCAGCTGGCACCATCACCCTAGCCGGCGAAGTAGCAGGTCTGCTTCGCTAACCCATCCCCTCATCAGTTGCGGTGAAATAGGGACTGTTTTATGGGCTAGAAGCCTTAAACAGTCCGTATTCCACCGCAACTTATTGAGGGGCTATTGGGAAGGGGCTAGTCTAGGCGGACTGGGTCGTGGGGGTAGGTGTTGAGGATTTCGACGCCGGACTCGGTGACCAGGACCAGGTCTTCGATACGGACGCCGGTGCGGCCGGGGAGGTAGATGCCCGGCTCGATGGAGAACGTCATGCCCGGCTCTACGATCTGCTCATTGACGAGCGAGACGTCACCAGGCTCGTGGTCCTGCAGACCGATCGAGTGGCCCAGGCGATGCGTGAAGTACTGCCCATAGCCAGCGTCCTCAATCACGTCGCGCGCGGCGCGGTCCAGGTCGCACATGCGCGCGCCCGGGGCGATGAGCGCCTCGGCGGCCTCGTTGGCGCGACGCACGATGTCGTAGATGCGCGCTGTCTCCTCGTCCGGCTCGCCCCAAAAGAACGTGCGCGTCATGTCCGAGCAGTAGTTGCGGCGACGTCCGCCTATGTCGAACAACACCACGTCGCCGCACTTGAGTACGGTGTCGTCGGGCTCGTGATGCGGGTCTCCGGCGTTGGCGCCAAAGCTCACGATGGGCGGAAAGCTAAAGCCCTCGCAGTCGTGCTTGCGGTACAGACCGAGCATCTGGTCGGCAATTTCGCGCTCCGTCACGCCCTCGTGAACGAGCTTGATAGCGTCGGCCATCACGGCGTCGTTAGCGGCCGAGGACGCGCGCATGAGCTCCTGCTCGGCCTCATCCTTGTGGGTGCGTGCGGCGGTGACGGCAAAGTCGCCCAGGAAGAACTCGCTCGCGGCGTGACGATCCATAAGGGGCATCAAAAAGCCGGAGCGCATAACGGTATCGATGCCGAGGGGCTTGGCGGGATTGACCTCGCGTGCGGTGGCGTCGGTCACGACGTCGGTATCGGTGTGATAGGCGACGCGGGCATTGTCGTACTCGGGCAGCTGATGCAGGGCGTTGACCAAGATCACCGGCTCGGCATCGCGTGCGAGCAGCACGCCGCAAAAACGCTCGAACATATCGGCATAAAAGCCGGTCAGATAGTAGATCGACCACGGGTCGTTCACAAGCAGCTGCGCGCTGGGGTGCTGAGCCTCGAGCGCATCGAGCACGCGCGCCACGCGCTGGTCATCGACATGTGCCATACATCGTCCTTTCGCTAGGGTGCCACCATGGTATCCCCAATGCCAGGGTAGTCAATTTGGGACGGGGCTATTTTAGATGCGTCAAACATGCGGGCTGATAGGTAAAAGTAGTCAATATGGTCCCGTCCCAAATGGGCTGGTTTCAAAAGTATGGCGGATTACGGGGCTGGACCTGTATTACTTGATCATGGGAAAAATCGCGAAATTAAAACCGCAGGTAGAGGGTTTATCAAAAATCGAAAATCGCCGGTATGGATGTGGGTATCCGAATCAGCCCCGTAATCCGGCATAGTTTTGAAATGGCACTAAAGTAGGCACAGGCTAAATACCAATTCCAAAGATAGTTGCGGTGGAATAGTTCCCGGATGCCGGGGTTTGGCGGAAATCAGGAACTATTTCACCGCAATTGAGGAGGGGCGGGGTGGATGGCGGGGTAGCTAAAAGAGCCCCGTCCCAAATGAGCTACCTACGCAGGGTCGATGTCCATGCTGGCGATGAGGTCGGTACCGGTGTCTAGGAGGTTGGGGAGGACTACATCGCTCATGCGGATGGGGGCGTCGACGACCAGGCCGCGAATGAGGTCCATAGCCTGGGCATGGAGTTCGAGCGGGATGGCTTCGGCCGTGCGCACGGGCAGCAGCGCCTCGTCGTCGCCGGATACGGCTACGGTGGTGGTGAGCACGCGCATGGGGCAGGTGAGCTCCTGGTGCGAGAATGCATCGCCGCGCGGGCAGCTGTTGCCGGTCACGGAGCGCACCTCTACCACGGCGCCGTCTGCGCTTCGTTCGACCTCCACGGTCAGGAGGCACTCGGAGGGACAGGTGGTGCAGTTGAACTGCAGCGTCTCGATCACATTTGCGCTCATGGCTTTACGCCTCCTCAACGGGATCGACGGACAGGACAATCTCACTAACACCCAGGTCGAGTACGCGCTGAATCGCCTTTGCCGGCAGCGGGAAGCTTTCCATTACGCTCGGTTTAAACGGGCGGACCTTGCCTGCGAACAATTCCTCGTCGCCTGCCAGAATGCGCACACGGGCGGAATCGACCGGTCGGCGCACGCGGAAGTTGAGTTTGGTGAGTGCCACAGCCGTAATGCGTCCCGGCAGTGCGTAGCCCGCAATGCCGGCGGGGGAGACCGTGAGCTCGCAGCTGGCGCCCATGCTATCGCCGACACCCAACGCGTATGCCGCCGCGGCTGCACCTGCGCGTTCGGACTCGGTCGTCACGTTGTCTGCCAGGTCGTGCACGTGCAGCACGTTGCCGCAGGCAAAGATGCCCGGAACGCCTGTCTGCAGGTTCTGGTCCACCACGGCACCGCGCGTGCGGGGATCCAGCTCCACGCCCGCGGCAACCGAAAGCTCGTTCTCGGGAATCAGGCCCACTGAAAGCAGTAGCGTGTCGCACGGAACAACGCGCTCGGTCCCCGGAATGGGTGCCAGGTGCTCGTCGACTTGACTCACCTCGACGGCTTCCACGCGATCGTGACCGATTACGCGCGTGACGGTGGTGGACAGGTGCAGCGGAATGCCAAAGTCGTCCAGGCAGTTCTTCACATTGCGACGCAGGCCGTTGGCGTACGGCATGAGCTCGTACACGCCCTCGACCGAAATCCCCTCGAGCGTGCAGCGGCGCGCCATGATCAGTCCGATGTCACCCGAGCCCAAAATGACGGCGCGCGAGCCGGGTTTGAGGTTCTCGATGTTGATGTATCGCTGCGCCAGGCCGGCCGTAAACACGCCGGCAGGTCGGCTGCCGGGAATCTTGATCTCGCTACGGGTGCGCTCGCGGCAACCCATGGCAAGGACGACCGCGCGCCCGGTGAGCTGCAACATGCCGGTGGGGCTCATGAGCGTGACGGTGTGGACCGCGGCATCTTCCGTGGACGCGCCCGAATCAATCCCAAGCACCATGCTGTCCAAGAACAGCGCAATGTTGGTCGTGCGCACCTGGTCGATAAAGCGCTGCGCATACTCGGGGCCGGTGAGCTCCTGCTTAAAGTGCGAAAGGCCAAAGCCGGGGTGGATGCACTGGCGCAGGATGCCGCCCAAGTGTTGCTCGCGCTCCACGATGGCCACGCGCGCGCCGGCCTTGTGCGCGGCAAGTGCGGCCGCCATGCCGGCAGGTCCGCCGCCGATAACGACGACGTCGAACGCCTGCGTCTGCACCGCTTCCGTAGCTCCTGCCTCCGCGCGTTCGTTGCGCATATCAAACGTCGCCATCCTAGCGCACCCCCTTCAAAGGTCCCTCAACGAGCCACGAGCCAGTGTCCTCCAGCAGCACCTCGCTGGGGTCACACCCCAGCTCGCGCGCCAGAATCGCCACCACGCGGCTCTGGCAAAAGCCGCTCTGGCAGCGGCCCATGCCCGCGCGGCAGCGGCGTTTGACGCCCTCGACCGAAACCGCACCCGGACGGCGTCGAATCGCGGCAACAATCTCGGCCTCGGGTACTGTCTCGCAGCGGCAGACGATCTGCCCCCATGCAGGGTCGGACTCAATGAGCTCTTCCTTGCGTGCAAGCGGCGCACGGTCGAAGTCGTCCGGCGCGCGGCGAATCGGATCCCAATCGGCCCGCTCGCGCAAAGCAACGCCCGCCTCGCGCATCACGTGCTCCATGCGCTCGGCAATGGCCGGCGCGCTTGCTACGCCTGGCGATTGAATGCCCGCCGCCTGGAACAGGCCTGGCACCACGGCCGACTGCCCAATAAAGAAGTCGTTCGTCCCCTTAATGACCGGACGCCCGCCGGCAAACGCGCGCACCACGCGACGCGTGTCCAGATCGGGAACCAGCTTGCGCGCTCCCGTCAGCAGCGCGTTCACATCGCTCGCATAAGTCTGTGTGTCGCCCGGCTCGCGCACGGCAGCGGTTGCGGTGATCACGGTGTTGCCGTGCACGGTGCCCGTGACGATAACGCCCTTGGACACCGGCGTGGGCACTGGGTAGAGCGGCATGAGCGCGCGCGGCTCCTTGTCCAGCACCACGATGTTTCCCTGGCGCCAGACCATCTGAAACTCTTCGGCGCCGGCCATATGCGAGATGTCCGCGGCACCGTTGCCCGCGGCGTTGATCAGGTAACGGCAACGCACGTGGCCGGCGGGCGTTGCCAACGTAAAGCGCACGGCTCCGTAATTCGAGCCAGCAACCTCAATCGCCTCAACCGGTGCGGAGCGCATAAACGTCACGCCGTTGGCGACCGCGTTCTCCAGCGCGGCGATGGCCACTTCAAACGGGTCAACGTAACCGGTCGAAGGGCACCACAACGCGCACGTTGCGTCGGCGCTGGCACGCGGTTCCAGCTCGCGGATACGCTCGGGGCCAATGATTGACAGCTCGGGCACGCCGTTGGCAAGGCCATTCTGGCGCAGCTTCTCCAGGTGCGCACGGTCCTCGTCGCTAAAGCCCAGCACCATCGACCCGGTGCGGCGGAACAAAAAGCCCAGCTCCTGGGCCCACGTGCCATATAGCTCGCAGCCGCGGGCGTTGACCTGCGCCTTTACCGTGCCCGGAGCCGGATCGTAGCCGGCGTGCACCAGGCCGCCGTTGGCCTTCGACGCGCCCAGGGCGATGTCGTTGGCCGCTTCGACCACGCAAATGGACAGGTCATAACGCGCGAGCTGCCGCGCGATGGCGCACCCGGTGATGCCCGCGCCCACAATTGCGATATCAAACGTTTCTGCCACGGTGCCTCCCAGACAAGTTGACAGGCTGTCAATAGGTCTATCTTACGGTCTGTACATCTCCGGTGCAGCGGCAATGCGGCGAACAGCTCCGCTGCATCCGCCAACGGCAGGCGTGGGGAGACTCAGGACCATCGGCGACCTCGTCTGCCGCTCCTGGTGCCAGAGGTTTGTCTCGTTCTGTAACAGTAAGCAGAAGAACTGGGTTCCAGATGTTACAGATCGAGACGTTTGTCAGGCGGGCCCTCCGTTTGTCTCGCTCTGTAACAGTAAGAGGGGAAGATCGATCCTATGTGTTACAGATCGAGATTTAAAGTCAGGGAGAGATTCTTCTGTCTCGATCTGTAACATCTGGGGACCGTTTAGGGGCTAGATGTTACAGATTTAGATGAACCTATCAGTCGGTTTCGAATGTCTAAATCTGTAACGGTTAGACCTGTTTTTGCCGAGTTGTTGTTACAGATTGAGATGTTTGTGTCCGCGCCAGCCCCGTACCCAGCCTTGGTCCCATATAAACAAACCCCGTGGTAAACTTGACCGGACTGTAAATATTCCGAAAGGTACACCTCAATGTCCAAATACATCAACGAGCTCATGTCACCGCAGCTTATGGGCGTCATCTATGCCTTCGTGGGCTTTATCATCGCCCTGTACGTGCTGTCGGTCGTCTATGTGTTCATCGACGCTCGCCGCCGCGGCGCCAGCGCCTACGTGGCATGGGGCATCATCGCCCTCATTCCGTTTGTGGGTCTCATCGCCTACCTGGTTCTGCGTCCGCACTCCTACGCGGCCGACCGCGAGGAGCAGGAGCTGGACATGGCCCTGCGCGAGCGCCAGCTTGCCCAGTACGGCACCTGTCCGCAGTGTGGCGCCCCCATCGAGAAGGACTTTGTCGTCTGCCCGGTGTGCGACACCCAGGTTCGCAACGTGTGCCCCAGCTGCCATCGCCCGCTCGACGCGCACTGGAAGGTCTGTCCCTACTGCCGAACTCGCATTCAGTAACGCATCCATCGCCGGGCCGGCCGCAAGCCACGGGCACAGCGCGTCACGCGCAAGCCGCACGCGCGCCCCGCAGCCCCGCCCCCACACGATGAAGCATGCGTAGAAAATCGCCCGCCGTGCCATTAAGGTGCGGCGGGCGCTTGTATACCAAGGCAACCTGCCTATAATGATGCAAGTCAAAAACGCCGAGCGCATCGCACGCACTTGCATCAGGCATCCGAGAGGAGAAAACATACCCATGAAGGCACTCTACAATGACGGTTCGGTGGCCGAGCTCCCGCAGGACGAGGTCACGCACGTCATCCGCCACTCCGCCGCACACATCATGGCGCAGGCCATCAAGCGCCTGTACCCCCAGGCCGATTTTGCCTACGGCCCCGCGACCGACAACGGCTTCTACTACGACGTCGACCTGCCCGAGGGCGTCAAGATCAGCGAGGACGACTTCCCCGCGATCGAGGCCGAGATGAAGAAGATCGTCAAGGAGAACCTCAAGTTCACCGTGTACGAGAAGCCCCGCGCCGAGGCCATCGCCCTTATGGAGGAGCGCGGCGAGAAGTACAAGGTCGAGCACATCGGTGACCTGGACGACGACGCCCGCATTACCTTCTACCAGCAGGGCGACTACATCGACATGTGCGTCGGCCCCCACATCTGCTACACCAAGGCGCTCAAGGCCTTTAAGCTCACCGGCGTCTCGGGCGCCTACTGGAAGGGCGACAAGGACAACAAGATGCTCACCCGCATCAACGGCGTCGCCTTTGCCACCAAGGAAGAGCTCGACGAGCACATGCACATGCTGGAGGAGGCCAAGAAGCGCGACCACCGCAAGATCGGTCGCGAGATGGACCTCTTTATGATGCGCGACGAGGCCCCCGGCTTCCCGTTCTTCCTGCCCAACGGCATGATCCTTAAGAACACGCTGCTGGACTACTGGCGCGAGATCCACCACAAGGCCGGCTACGTGGAGATCTCCACGCCGCTCATCATGAACAAGCAGCTGTGGAAGACCTCGGGCCACTGGGACCACTACAAGGACAACATGTACTCTACCGTCATCGACGACGAAGAGTACTGCATTAAGCCCATGAACTGCCCGGGCGGCGTGCTGGTGTACGCCTCCAAGCCGCACTCTTACCGCGAGCTGCCCATCCGCGCCGGCGAGATTGGCCTGGTGCACCGGCACGAGCTGCGCGGCGCCCTGCACGGCCTGTTCCGCGTGCGCTGCTTTAACCAGGACGACGCTCACCTGTTTGTGCGTCCCGACCAGCTGACCGACGAGATCGTGGGCGTGGTCAACCTCATCGACTCCGTGTACCAGAAGTTTGGTTTTAAGTATCACGTTGAGCTTTCCACCCGCCCCGAGGACTCCATGGGTTCGGACGAGGACTGGGCTCGCGCCGAGGAGGGCCTGCGCACCGCTCTGGAGAAGCTGGGCATGGACTACGAGGTCAACGAGGGCGACGGTGCCTTCTACGGCCCCAAGATCGACTTCCATCTGGAGGACTCGCTCGGCCGTACCTGGCAGTGCGGTACCGTGCAGCTCGACTTCCAGATGCCGCTCAACTTTGACCTGGAGTACGTGGACGCCGACGGCACCAAGAAGCGCCCCATCATGCTGCATCGCGTGTGCTTTGGCTCCATCGAGCGCTTCATCGGTATTCTGATTGAGCACTTTGCGGGCAAGTTCCCCACCTGGCTGGCTCCTGTGCAGGTCAAGGCGCTTCCCGTGTCCGAGAAGAGCCGCGACTACGCTCACGAGGTGTGCGCCAAGCTGGAGGAGGCCGGCATTCGCGTGGTCTGCGACGACCGCGACGAGAAGATCGGCTACAAGATCCGCGAGGCCCGCAGCATCGACCGCGTGCCCTACATGCTCATCCTGGGCGAGAAGGAGGTCGAGGCCGGCAACATCTCCGTCCGCGATCGCTCCAACGAGACCGTTCAGATGAGCGTTGACGAGTTTGTTGCCAAGGTGCTCGAGGAGATCAAGACTCGCGCCTAAGGCAAGCTTCACAACAATTAACAAAGGCGACCGTCCGCATAGGGCGGTCGCCTTTTTTCATGCCGAAATAAGAAAATCCGCTGGTTGAGCGGCTTTTTTTGTTGCACAAAAAGGTACAGGTTTTTGTATCTTTCGACAGACGACATTATACGAGCAATTAATCAGCGTTTGCCCAGATTACACAAAATGTACTGCCAGTAGGTGCATCTCCATACCCCTCTACAAAAACCTGTACTTTTGCGACTGCGCCTAGCTGCGAGAGTTAAGGCTGTTCTAAACGCCCCGGCATTTGCGTGCGTCGCAAAGCAAGAAAAGGGGGCGAGGACATGGAGCAGACGGCGCGGCGCCAAGAGCAGCTGCCGGGCGCATTCAGCGGCGCAACTAGCAACAGTCAGCATGGCCGCGTCCGCTGGTATCTGGTTCACACCCCCAATGGTAAAGAGCGTGAGACCTGCGAAAAGGTCCGCCGCATTATCCCGCACGAGCTGATGCAGGACGCTTTTGTGATGCAAAAGGAGTTCTGGTTTAAGCGGGACGGCGCATGGTCGCTCCAAACCAAACCCATGTACAAGGAATATTTCTTCGTTGCCACGCACGATGCCGCAGCGCTCGATAGGGCTTTGGCACAACTGAGCTTTGGCTGCCGCATTGCCGGCAGTAGGGAGCGGGCGTACATGCCCATGCCGGACGACGCACAGGACTGGTACCGCAGCGTGCTGGACGAAGACGGCGTGGTGCGTAACAGCGTTGCGCGCATAGAAGACGGCGTGCTGCACATAGAACAGGGGCCCTTGGTGGGGCAAGAAGCCCGCGTGCATAAAATCGACCGTCATAAGCGCTGGTGCCTGGTGGACGTGGGCGAAGGCGACTCCGCTTTTAGGGAGCTGCTTGCGCTGGACGTTCCCAGTAAGACGTAAGGGAGACGTTGCATCAGCTATTCGTTCGCATTTTTGAATTTACCGATTGGGGGATCCCTGGGGAACGGGGACGTAAGTTTGACTGTGGCTGCTAAAGAAGTAACAAAGAGCTGTGCGCCTGCGGGGGCGGCACTGATTGCCCAGGCCATGGACCGGCGCGAGGGCGCCGGCCGTTACAAGGCCATGCAATCCATCATTGACTGGGACCGCTCGCGCTTGGCATATAGGGCAGTGAAGCGCGCATTCGACATCGTGTTCAGCGGTGCCGTGCTCGTTGTCATCGCTGTGCCCAGCCTGGTGCTGGCCGCGGCCATCCGACTGGAGAGCGAGGGCAGCCCCTTCTATAGTCAGATCCGCGTTGGCCGCACCCGTCCCGACGGTAGTTTGACTACCTTCCGCATGTGGAAGTTCCGCTCCATGTACAAGGACGCCGACGAGCGCCTCGCCGAGCTCAGGGAGCAGAACGAGATCGCCGGCGCCATGTTCAAGATGAAGAATGACCCGCGTGTCACCAAGATTGGAAAGTTCATCCGCAAGCACTCCATCGACGAGTTCCCGCAGTTCATTAACGTATTCCTGGGCCAGATGTCCGTCGTCGGCCCGCGCCCGCCGCTGCCCAACGAGGTCGCGGAGTATACCGAGTACGACCTGCAGCGCTTGGCTGTGAAGCCGGGCATTACCGGCTGGTGGCAGGTGACTGACCGCAACGATACCGACTTCGACGGCATGGTCCGCCGTGATTTGGAGTACATCGCCAAGCGCGGCCCCATCACGGACTTGAAGATTGTTCTCCTCACGGTCGTTGAGGTCTTTACCGGTGGAGGTGCTTGCTAAATGACTGAACCGGTTAGGGTGGCTCAGGTTGTTGGCAAGATGGTTGGTGGCGGCGTCGAAGCTGTCGTTATGAATTACTATCGTCACATCGATCGCGGTAAAGTGCAGTTTGACTTTCTTGTTGATTCCGATTCGACGCTTGTTCCCCGTGACGAGATCGAATCGCTCGGTGGCAGGGTCTTTGAGATACCGCCCTATCAGCATGTAGCTGAATACCAGCGAGAGCTTCAGCGTCTCTTTAAGCAAGAGGGCTGGAAGATTGTCCATAGTCACATCAACGCGCTTTCGGTCTTTCCTCTTCGTGCTGCGAAGAAGGCGGGTGTCCCCGTGCGTATCGCCCATAGCCACTCTACGAGTGGTAGGGGTGAGTATGCCAAGAATGCCCTGAAGGCCGTGCTGAAAACGCAATCAAACCGGTATCCGACTCACCGTTTTGCATGTAGTAAATTCGCTGGTGAATGGTTATTTGGATCGAGTTCTCAATTTGTAGTCATGCGTAATGCTGTCGACTTGTCTGTTTTCGCGCCAGATGATGAGGATCGTCTAAGGACGCGGCGATCGCTTGGTGTTGCTGATGGACAGCTTCTAATTGGGCACATTGGTCGTTTTACAGAGCAGAAGAATCACTCATATTTGCTTAATATATTCGATCAGGTTTTAAAGATTCGTAATGATGCAGTTTTAGTTTTGGTTGGTTCTGGTCCGTTGGTTGAACAGATAAAGGACCAAGCTGATTGTCTGGGGATTAGCCATTCTGTTCGGTTTTTGGGCACTAGAAGCGACGCAGCATCTTTATATCGAGCATTTGATGTTTTCTGCCTGCCGAGCCTGTATGAAGGCCTCCCAATGGTCGGAGTTGAATGCCAGGCATCGCATACACCCATTCTTGCGTCTGATACCGTTACCTCTGAGACCGCTGTTACATCCATGATGCAATTTGAATCACTTTCTAGCTCCTGTATAAAGTGGGCCGAAAGACTTATTGAGTTGAGCACAGAGGTCTTCGCGCCTGGCGACGATGCCGGTTTGCAGGTATTTGAAATTAATGCTGCGGCCAGAGTGTTATTGGATTGTTATATGACCTATTTAGGTTCTGTTGATTAAGGGGATAGCTTGACTATTACATGTTCTAAGCGAGTCGCAGTCGCGTCGTGTCATGACAAAATCAACTTTGGCAGCGTTCTTCAGGCGTACGCGACCCAGCGTGCCCTTGAGGAGCTGGGAGTTGAAGTCAATACTATTGATAAACGTGGCCTGGGTCATGCTATTTCTGAAGGACGCAATGATTACTATCTTGAGCATCTATTTGATGTAGATCTTTATCGTGCAAAGCTGGGTTTTGTAAAGCATCGCATCAAGCAGAAGCTTGATGCTGACTTTGGAAAGAAAATGGCAAAGAGGAAAAGTGCATTTTCATCTTTCGAGTCAACACATTTTAGTTTTACTCCTCAAGCCGCTTCGTTTGAAGAACTTGGGGCGCTTGTGGCTGATTATGACAGCGTTGTTGTTGGCAGCGATCAGCTTTGGCTGCCTGTTAACATTGCTGGTAGGTACTTTACACTATCTTTCGTGCAGCCTCCTGTCCGCAAGGTGTCTTATTCCACTAGTTTTGGAGTATCTTCCCTTTCTGAAAAATATCTTCGTAAAACAAAAGATTTTCTTTCCGATTTTTCGGCCATTTCTGTTCGCGAGGATACGGGAGCGGATTTGGTAGAGAAAGCTACGGGCGTCCGATGCTCTGTTGTATGCGACCCTACGATGCTGCTGGCTAGAGATCAGTGGGCAAGCCTTGCTTGTTCCTCTTCGATTGACGTTCCTGACGAGCCCTATGTTTTCTGCTATTTCATGGGTAAGAATGCATGGAATCGTGAATGTGCCCAAGAGCTTGCCAAGCAGCATAATTTGAAGATCGTCGCCATTGCTCATCCCGATGAGTATGTTAAGGCTGATGACGATTACGCGGATTTTTATCCTTGGGAAGCCGGTCCGGCTGAGTGGGTCAACTTGATTGCCCATGCTTCGTATGTCTGTACTGACTCTTTCCACGGAAGCGTTTTCTCAAATATTTTTGAGGTGCCCTTCTTCTCGTTCCGTCGCCACGAGAATATGGGTGCTCAGTCTACGAACTCACGTATTGATACATTGTTGCGTGTCCTTGGAAACTCCGATCGTATTTGCGAATCGAAGGATGCTTTCCGTGCCGCAATGGCAAATGAAATCGACTTTGTGTCAGTACGTCAACGACTTAATGTGTATAGGAATGAATCGGCCAATTGGCTTAAATCAGCTCTTGAGTTGTAGGGAACAGTATGATCTCCATCACGGACAAAAGTAAATGCTGCGGTTGCGCTGCCTGTGCTCAAAAATGTCCCAAGCAGTGCATATCAATGGAATATGACGCCGAGGGCTGCGAGTACCCCGTAGTCAATGCTGACCAGTGTATTGATTGCGGATTATGCGAAAAGGCTTGCCCAGTGCTTAATGTTGATAAGGACGAGCCTAAGTCCCAACGAGCCTTTCTAGTCCAGCATAATGATCAAAAGGTGCTTGCTGAAAGCACTTCTGGTGGAGCCTTCACTGCCCTTGCTCAGGCCGTGATTGCCAACGGCGGTATTGTGTTTGGTGCAGGTTATTTGCGCGGTGAACAGCTTGTGCGAGCCGAAGGAGCCCCTGGGCGACTTAAGGTCGGACATTTTTCTGTGGAAAGCGTTGATGAACTTTGGCGCTTCCGCAACAGTAAATATGTTCAGAGCGTTGTTGGCCCTGCGTATCCCGAGGTCAAACAACAACTAAAAACTGGACGTGAAGTTCTCTTTATTGGTACCCCTTGTCAATGCGAAGGTCTGCTTCGATTTTTGGGCGGCAAGCCGGCAAATTTACGCGTGGCAGACTTCGTCTGCCGCGCGAACCCCGCTCGCGCTGTGTTCGCGCGGCAGGTCGAATGGCTTGACGCAAAGGTTGGCGTAAAAGGTGAGACCGTTCTTTTTAGAGATAAATCACGGTTTGGCTATCGCTATTCAAATATGTGCGAGCTCGAAGGCGAGACTCTGTATGGTGAACGGCTGTACAGTGAAGGTGTCGAAACAGATCCTTACCTAAGGGCCTTTTTTGCTGATCTTTCAGATCGACCCATTTGTTACGAATGCCCGTTTAAAAAGCGTTATCGCGTTACTGATTTGACTTGCTGGGATTTCTTCGATGTTTATCGACTCTCGAAAGAGTTCGACGACAATCGAGGCGTCACTCGAGTTCTCATCCAAAGCGATGAGGGACAAGAATTGCTTGATCGAGCCTCAAGCTATGCCCGTATGAAGGAGATTGATGTTGAGGCTGCAGTAGAAGGTGTTCGTGAACTTACTAAGTCCGTGAAGCCGAATCCGCGTCGCGATGAATTCATGGCTGATGTGGCGAATCTGGATGGTGAGGAGCTTATGAATAAGTGGTTCCCCGATTCCGGAAAAGTAAAAGCCGAGCGCTTTGCTAGGCATACATGCGAAAAGCTTGGAATTTATGACCCGATGAAGCGTCTGGTTAAAAAAATCATAAAGAAGTAGCCTATTGTTCGAAAGGGAATTGATGATTCCTAAAGTTCTGCACTACATCTGGTTCGGTGGAAGTGAGCTTCCTGAACTTGAAAGAAAATGCATTGAGTCTTGGTCGAAGATCATGCCTGATTGGGAAATTCGTAGATGGGACGAAAGCAATTTCGATATAAATCAATGTGAATTTTGTCGTGAGGCATATGCCTCAAAAAAATGGGCGTTTGTCAGCGATTATGCGCGCTACAGAATACTGTATTCAGAGGGTGGAATCCTTCTCGATACAGATGTCGAAGTCCTGAAGCCTCTGGACGAGCTTTTAGATAATGAGGCTTTTGCGGGATTCATGAAGAATAATTTCTTCTTGAATCCCGGCCTCATCATGGGTTCTGAGGCCGGAAGCCATGTCATGAGCGATGTCGCAAAATTATATGAATCTATGAGATTTGAGATGCGAAAAGGCCGCAACTCTATGGATACCTCTCCGAGGGTACTAACTGATTACCTGGAAGTGAGTTGTGCTCTTAAGAGAGATGGTTCATTTCAGCAGTTAAATGGTTTCACTGCATACCCTGCTACTTATTTTGATCCCCTAGACAGTCATAGTGGCAAGTTTGAAATTACTGATGATACATATTCTATTCACCATTATTCAGGCACCTGGTTGTCACCCGCTAAGAAGTTCCGTGTTGAAATGCGGAAAAAGCTTGCGCCAGTAATTGGACCCAAGCTGTCTTGGTTCATCTCCTCTGTTCTATCGGTACTTAGATTTGGAAGGAAGGCTTTTTAATGGTTTCGTCTGCCTTAGACCACAATAAGCCTAGGGTTTTAGTATCTGGCCTTTCAAATGGGCTGGGTGGAACCGAAATCGTTGTTGGTAGGTATATAAAGGCCCTTAGCTCATATGCTACGTTTGAATTTCTTGCAACGTCTGATTTATCAGATGTTGCATTCGTTCATGAGATGAACTCCGAAATCCACATTTGCCCGGATATTGATAGGCCTATTAAGCGCTTTGAGTATCTAGACCATCTATTTCAAGATGAACCAAATCGTTACCAGGCGGTTTGGTGTAACTTTAATCATCTTTTATATGTGGATGTCTTGCGAGCAGCTCAACGGGCGAATGTCTCTGTCCGCATTGCTCATTCTCACAATTCTCGTTTTTTGGGCGGTTTGCCGACTCAAGTTATAAGCCGTTTTAATCGCCGTGCGGCGTTACGTAATTCTAATGTTAGGCTTGCGTGTTCAAAAGAAGCGGGTTCATTCTTCTGGGGCGATAATTTTCAGGTGCTTCCAAATGCCTTAAATTTTAATGACATGGAGTACGATCCTGTCAGCAGGGTAGTAATTAGGGAAGAGTTCGGCCTTTCGTCAAAAGATTTTCTTATTGGTACTGTTGGACGTTTGACTAGTCAAAAGAATCATATTTTTCTTTTAAAGATAATGAAGGAACTGCTAACAGTTAAATCCAACTGTAAATTAATGATTGTTGGCGATGGCCCCCTACACAAGAGTCTTCAGGAATCTGCGGCTAAGCTGGGTATCTCATCTAGTGTCTTGTTTGCAGGCGAAAGAAAAGATATTAAAGACATTCTGTCTTCATTTGACTGTTTTGTATTTCCATCTACGTTTGAGGGACTTGGTGTTGCCGCAATTGAAGCCCAGCTTAACGGATTACCTTGTGTCTGTTCATTTGGCGTTCCAGATGCGGCTGATATTTCTGATAAATTTTTAAAGTGCTCCTTTAATGTTGCCGAATGGATTGACGCAATTATTTCTATGGGTCGTCCAAATAAGCTTGCGGGGGGGGCGTCTGTTTATGACGTCAACAAGCAAGCAAGTAAATTGCTGTCAATCTTCCTTGGTCGACAATCCTCTCGTGAGCGTGATTGTGCCGATGTATAACGCTGAAAAAACGATTCAAAAGACATTAAATAGTCTTCAGCGTCAGAGTGTGAGCAACATTGAAATAATTATTGTTGATGATGGGTCGACAGATCGTGGCGCTGAGCTAGTTATGGCTATTGCAGAGGGCGACAACCGGATTAAGCTGATTAGTCAAAACAATAGTGGTGTATGCGTGGCGCGTAATAGGGGTATCGATGAGGCCTCCGGTGATTGGGTGGCATTTGTTGATGCTGACGATATGCTGCCTATAAATGCAGTTAGGCTGTTGCTTGAATCCTCAGATGGCTGTAGCTTGGTTATCGGGGCTCTACTGAATGAGCATGGCGATTATTCGGGCAAGGCTATAAGCATCGACTGGAAAACAGCATGCTCTCTTAGCCTTGCATTTTGGGATAATGTTAATAAAGTTCCGTTTTCGAGCTTTACTAAAGGTGTTGTATTCCGAAGCGTTTGGGGAAAGATATTTAAGAAATCATTATTCCGGAATGGTTTTCTTAAATTTGAAGATGGCATTCGTTTCGGTGAAGACGCGTTGTTTATGGTAGATGCTTATCGTCTGGCTGAAAGTGTAAAAGTAGTGGACTCGGCGGTCTATTGCTATGTCAACAATAGTGATTCAGTAACGAGAAATACTGATATCTCGGCTATCGAGAGTGTTGATAATTTACTGGTAAAACTATATGAGCTATGTCACGTGAATCCGGATTTAAGCGAACTATATAAGCAATCTGCAGTCAGGGAAGTCTTATCTTTGATTCGTAATTGTGCACGTTTGGAATCGAATCAGCTTTTTAAGCCTGTCTCTAATATGGTCTGCCAGTCGTATTTCAGCTATTTAATGGAAGGCTTTGCTTCTCACCGCTATTCACGTCGATTTATCTCTGAAGTGAAAAATCGCATTACGATCCGTCTTCTTCTTGCGAGGCGTGTTATGGCTGCAATTGGCTTTACTAAGTTTGTTTATGGGGTACGTTAATTGAATTTGACTAATGTGGAAAGATCATGGACTGAGATTATACGAGCAAATGCCGGGGCTGTACTGTTCAGCTTTGCTTTGGCTTTATTTTCAGTTTCCTATTATATTGGATCAGTAAATGCTACCAATGTGTTTGGGATTTCTCTTGCGGTGCTTTCGCTGGTCCTTGAGTTGTTTGCCTTAGCGTTTCTACTGCTGAAGCTTTTACTACAAAAGACTTCTCATGTGAAAGTGCTAGTTGGCTTGCTGCTGATTTTAATTTGCGTCGGGTCGCTGAAATCAAATAAAGCCCCTCAGATTATTTGGTTGGCGCTGTTTTGCCTTTGCGCTGAAGACGTCCCTGAATACTACATCTCAAGGTCTATTCTTGTATCGTCCGTCTTTATGCTATTGATGGTTGTTGGTCTCAATAGTGTCGGTGCCATTCCTTCTGTATTAATGTCGCGCGGTAGCAATTTTGTACGAAATTCGATGGGTTTTGCCCATCCTAATAATTTTGGACAGCTTTTGTTTATTGCTTATTCTGCTTCTATTTTTGAGCTGAAAGGCAGAAGCGGTCTTGCGGGCATCTTCTGTTTCGCAATTGCTTTTTTCGTAGCTGATTCAAAAACTTCTGCAGCAGGCATTTTCGTAATGGCCTTGTATTCGGTTATTTCATTCAGAAGCCCCCGTTCAAAACCATATGGGTCCCTATTTACTTTTTTACCGCTTTTTCTGGCGATTGTTAGTATAGCCCTGCCCTTTATGTGGTCCCATGGTGCCAATAAATGTCTTGTTCAGCTTGATAATTTAATGACCAACCGGATTTTTTATTCCGCCTATTATTTTGAAAACTACCCTCTGACTGTTTTTGGTAATGACTTAACGGCCATAGTTTCGCTGCCGTCTGCAACGGGTGGTTATTTAATACAAACAAGAGTCATGCTTGACAATGCATATTGTCGACTACTTATTCAATACGGTTTGATCCCATTTACCGCGTTTGTTGCTTTCTATTGCGTAGCGATAAATAAAGCGCGTATTTCGGCCCACGTGACATTCATGGGCTTGGTCTTGTATTCCCTAATGGGGTTTGTTGAATGCGGAATGTTATATCCAGCATGTAATTTCTTTATGCTTATGGCGCTGCCCGCCTTTTCAGATAAGGGGCCCTGTCAATCCAGGGTGCCATCAAAGGATGTTGTGGAGATGGCTAAATAATGGCAAAAATTAATACTACCAAGTCAGACATTATATGGAACTATGTAAGCACTGTTCTTTCAATGGGGAGCAGCTTCCTTCTTCTTCCGTTTCTGCTTGCTTACTTATCTAACGCCGAACTTGGTCTCTGGTACACTTTTGTTGCCATTGGGAATTTAACGCTGTTATTTGAATTTGGCTTTACACCAACTTTTGCGAGAAATATTGTCTATTGTCTTAGCGGTGCGCGTAGCATTAGCAAGAGCGGCTACGATTCATCTCAAGTTGGTGATTCTGTAGACTATGAGCTGCTTGGCAAATTGATTAAAACATCCCGGATTGTTTACGCGTTAATTTCTTGCGTTGTCCTGATGCTTACCGCTACAGTTGGAACTGCCTACATTTCTTCAATTTCAAGTGCTATTGATCCCTTTTCTTGTTGGACCGCATGGTTAATTTTTTGTTTTGATGTGTTTTTTAATCTATTCTTTTTTCATTATACGACCTGCCTGAGAGGGTTCGGGGATATTTCCGCTGAAAGCAGGGCAAAGTCTTATGGTCGCATTGGGCAGCTTGTGGTTTCTGCGTTTTTGCTGTTTATGGGTTTTGGCATCATTGGCGCTGCCATCGGTTATCTGTTTAATGACATTGTGCTGAGATTTTTTTGCGGTCGCTTTCTGGAGGTTCACTCAGAGGCGATAAAAAAAGCAAACGATGCTTGTACGGGTGTTTCTATTTCTGAAATAAAAGAAACGTTTATTTCAGTGGCTTATTTGGCGTGGAGGGACGGCGTTGTTCAACTTTGCTGCTATGCTTCCACTCAGTTGAGTTCGCTGCTCTGCTCCTATTTTCTTGGTGTGGAGGTTAACTCTCAGTATTCATTAATTATTCAAGTTGGCGGTGCAATTTACGGGTTTGCCAGCGCCTACGTTCGATCTTTTATTCCAATGTTTCAATCTGCTTATGCTGGTGGCGAAGTTCAGACTGCACGAAAAATTATTGAAAAAAGTCTGTCTCTATATTGGATTTTAATTGTTGTATGCACGATCGGTGTCTGGTTTGTCGGCTTCCCAGTCTTGTTCCTAGTTAAGAAAGGTTTTTCCCCCGACGGGCTTCTTTATTTCGCCTTGGTTGTTTATCTTGCGGTTTGGAACCATCATTCATTGTGTTGTAATTACATTATCAGTACGAATGAAATCCCCTATCTCCCGGCTTATATAGTTTCGGCTATTGCAGGTTTTGTATTGTCGTATGTCTTAATTTCCTTTACTGGCATGGGCGTCTGGGCGCTTGTGGTTGGTAATGGGGCCGCTCAGCTTGCATATAATAATTGGAAATGGCCTATATACCTTGCGCGTAAATTCTCTTCCCATTATTTTGCGTTGATTAGAGCTGGTCTCATGCAGTGGTCCTGCGCATTGAAGAAATAAGTGTTAATCACTGCTTTAATGTGACTTATGATTTCGATCGCACCGGATATGTTGATGTAAATCCGCCGACGGCCTGCCGTCGAAAAGGGGAAAACTGCCCCTTTTCTTGAATCCGGAATACCATAATACGGATTCTGGGAAAGAGCGGTGACCGCTATGGTGATGCTGTCAGACGCGATGCCGCGTCCGTTGCGATGCTGAAGTTGGCGGACGGGGTGGTGGACATCCAATCTCTGTTCATGCCGCTTGCCGTGCAGGTGGTTACCGCCATCATGGACGCCGAGGTTGACCAGCTCTGCGGCGATGGGGCCAACAATAGGAACGGCAACAGAGGCCGCCTCGTGACATGCGTGGGTATGCTCAACCTGGGTGTCCCTCAACTCTGGACGGGCGGCTTCTTCCCTGAGGACGTCCTCGAGCACCACCGGCGCGTCGACCGCGCGCTCGTCGCGGCGGTGGCCGAGATGTGCGCTACCGGCACCAGCACTAGGAAGGTGCAGAGGGTAGCCGAGAAGATGGGCATCGGGAGGCTCGGCAGGGGCCGTGTGGGTACAATCGCCGTTAGCCTCGACGCCGAGATAGCCGACCTGGCGGAGGGACGTTCGAGGTGCGCTCGATACCCTTAATCTGGCTCGACGTGACCTACTTCAAGTGCCGCTGCGGGGGCCGCGCGGCTTCGACCGCGGCTGTCACGGCGATAGGCTGCGACGAGTCCGGCTGGAGGCAGGTGCTCGGCGTATCGGTGGTGGACACGGAGTCGCATGACTCGTGGCTCGGCTTCCTGCAGGCGCCGCGCGACCGTGGCACCTCCGGTGAGTCCTAGGCCCTTTCGACACCACCTATATTGCGAATCAGCACCGCCGCCCACCCGACCGAATATTGCCGTTCGGCACCGCCATTAAATGCCTT
>CABSLA010000006.1 GCA_902478545.1 uncultured Collinsella sp. | reverse complement strand
GTCGTGCAGCGCGGGGCGGACGGGCGCTGGTTCGCCCGCCCCTACATGGGCACCGACCGCGTGACCGGCAGGCGGATCAGGCCGTACAGGTCGTGGGACGCGGAGCTGACGCGCGAGCAGGCCCAGGCGGAGTGCGACAGGTGGGCGGCCACGTTCGACCCTTCCTCCGCGCACGACAGCTCCAAGCGCCTGTCCTCGATGCTCGAGACGTACATCTCCGACCCCGTCAACGGCCTGTCCGACAACTCGGTGGCCACGTACCGCTCCGTCGTCAGGACGATGGTGGAGCCGACCATCGGGCGCCTGCCCTACGACCAGCTGGAGCCCTGGGACGTGTCGGCGGCGTACCGCCTGCTGCTCGCCCCCAGGAGCGGCAAGGGGCTGTCGCCCAAGACGCTGCTCAAGATGCACGCGCTGCTGAAGGGCGCCTACCGCTCGTGGCGACCGGCGCTGGGCCGCGACATCATGCTCGACGTGCCCGCGCCCTCGCCCGACCCCGTGGAGCCCTTCGCGCTGTCCGAGCTCGACACCGACGAGCTCTCCCGGGCGCTGCTCTCCGCCATGTCCTCGCGATCTGCCTCTGCCGCCAACGTCTCGCGGCGCACCGAGGCCATGGCGGTCTACCTCGCCCTCAACACGGGCCTGCGCTGCGGGGAGATCTGCGGGCTGCAGCGCCGAGACTGGCGCCGCTCCCTGCACGACCTGCACGTCGTGGGACAGGCGGTCGAGCACCCCGAGCTGCACCGGCAGGCCTACACCAAGGGCAGGCGCGTGCGCAACGTGGCGCTCGCCCCGGCGGTGGAGGCGCAGCTGCAGCGCCACCTGGAGTGGCAGGACACGTGGCTCTCGCGCAAGGGCCCGGCGGCGCTGGTGGTGACCTTCGGGCCAGCAGGCGGCATCGCGCGACCGTCCACCGTGACGAGCCGCTTCAAGTCGCTCGTGAGGGACCTGGGGCTGCCGGAGGAGACGGTGTTCCATTCCCTGCGGCACACGCACGCCTCGTGGCTGCTCATGAACGGGTTCGACATGAGGACCATCCAGGAGCGTCTGGGGCACGCGAGCGTCAAGACGACGCTCGACATCTACGGCTCGGTCATGCCGGGCCGAGACCAGGCCGCCGCCGCGGCCTTTACCGATTCGATCTGCGGAGGTGATACGGATGAATAACTTCAACTTCAACAGGGACTTCTACGAGGGCTGCCGCGCCCTGGGCGACAGGGAGGGCATGGCGCTCGCGTGGGCGATGCTGCGCTACGGCTACGAGGGCGTCGAGCCCAAGCTGAAGCCGGCGACCATGGCGGCGTTCAGCTTCGCAAGGGGCCGCATCGACGCCATGGTCAACGGCAGTCTCGGGGGGCAGGCGAGGGCCGCCAAGGCAGGCGGCATTGCCGCTACCCAAGGGGGTAGCCAAGGGGGTAGCCAAGGGGGTGGCCGACCCAGCGGGCGAGGGGGTAGCCGACAGAAAGAGAAGGAGAAGGAGATAGCCCTAGCGGGCTATAGCGCGGCCCGCCAAGCACCCGATGACTTCGAGCCCCCGTCGGCCGAGGACGTGGAGGCGTACTTCGCCGCCAACTGCCTCCGGGGCGACGCCCGCCAGTTCTTCGACCACTACGCCGCGCAGGGGTGGACGCTGCCGAGTGGCCTGCCCGTGACCGACGTGTGGGCGCTCGCCCGCAACTGGAGCCGCAAGCAGGTCGGGTTCGACGCGGACCGCAAGGCCCGCGGCGGGCAGACCTCCCAGGAGGTCGAGCGCGCCGCCGTGTGGCAGCCCGTGAAGACCGATGACGAGCTCATAGCCGAGCTCGAGCGCCAGATAGCGGAGGCGTCATGATCACCCTCATGGAGATGCTCAGGAACGAGAAGGCCGACCCCGCCCACGGCCGGCCGCTCGACATAACGCGCATCTACATGGCGAACGTCATGTCGAGCAGGGAGGCCGTTCTGCTGGCCAAGAAACAGAAGCTCGCCGCGGCGCGTGCCAGCCGGAAGCAGAAGGCCGACCTGTACGAGGACATCGCCAAGCTCGCGCGCGGCAAGGAACCGAGCTGGAGGTATGCCAAAGGTGTGCCAACGGCGGCGGGGCAGCTGGGCCAGCAGGCGATGGGGTTCCCGCCGCTAGAGGGCGGAAATGGCGCCGTCGGGGAAGCCCCCGGCGCAAAGAACACCTAATTCTTTTGAGAAGGAGAGTGAGAGAAGTTTTGGCAGAGATCTCAGCGGTGATGAGGGCCTACCGAGACGCCCTCGACAGGCACCGGATTCCCTGGGCCGACGACACGTACGACACCGAGAGGGTGGGCGGCTACAGGCTGCGCGTTGAGCGCACCGAGACCATCCTCGACGAGCACAGGGTGAGCGTGATTTGGGGCTACCAGTGCCTGCCCGGGCGCGAGCCCACGGGCGTGACCATCGGCTACCCGAACTACCTCGAGGTGCAGTACGAGCCGATCAGCACCGAGCCGTTCATGGCCACGCCGGGCGACATCCTCGCCGACATCTTCGGCGTGAGAGGTGAGTCGCGGTGAGCTACAGGTGCGGACCTGCCGACTGGATCGACCTCGCCGTCGGCAGGCTCGAGGACGCGAAGAGGTCGCTCAGGGAGCGCGACCGGCTGCGACATGCTGCGACAGGAGTGCGACATGTCGCGACGAGCTGCGACATCTGCGACGAGCTGCGCCAGGCGAGGCGATGCCTCAACAAGGCGCTGATCATGGTCGCGGAGGAGAAGGAAATCGAGAAGGATTGGAGCACGAAGTGAAGGAGCGTCTCACGGTCGATAGCATCATGACTGCGGACGGGGAGGTGGTGCCGCTGGGCCCCGTCGACAAGGACGGGCACCGCGTGCCGTTGGACACCACGAGTTTGTACGGTCCGCGCGGCGAGCATTACAAGGTCAAGTCCTTTGTGCACTTCCCGCTCATGGACGGTTGGTTCATGGAGTGCGCGTTCACCAAGGACCTGATTGACGTCTCGTCGCTGCATCTCAAAGCGCCCAACAGCTGGGAGAAGCTGCTGGATGACCTCGGCGAGACCCCGCAGCAAGGCGGCCGCAGCGGGCATCCGGCTTGCGTTTACCTCGACGCCAGAGGTCTGTGCCGCGGCCATATGGACAAAGACGGAAAGTGCAAGCTCTCTGATGCCGACTGCTGTGTGAGCTGGATGGTCAGCAACATCAGGGGACGCATCAAGCGTCTATACGCGGGTGATGGCAAGAGGGATAGGAGCGAGAAGTGAGTGAGGAGGCAAAGATGTACACCTGCCATGTGTGCGGCAAGCCGACGCCGAACTATCACGAGTGGCGGCCTTCGGTGGCAGCGATTTTAGGCGAGCAGGGGGAATCGACATGCGATGAGTGCTTCAGGAAGGCCTAAATCTCGTACAAGTGGCGGAACGAGCAGTTCGATGAGGAGCGCCTGATCTGCCCCTACTGCGAGAGTTCCATCGGTGATCCGTGGGAGTACGACGATGAAGAGGATGAAATCGAGTGCCCGGAGTGCGGGCGCACATTCGAGGTCGAGATTGCCACCGTGCGCACGTATAGGACGCGCCGCCGCAGGGAGGACATGCCCGACGGCTGGAATGGGGGCGAGCTTTAGTGGGCCGAGATTTCATTGAGCTATACGACGACGATGGCTACAGGTACATCGTCAACATGGACAAGATCTCATTCGTCAACGTCGCAGGCAGAAAGGTCTGGGCTGGTGAGGCAGCCACGCTCACAATATGCGATGAGAGCATGGATCGTCTTTTAAGCAGGCTGGTAGGTGATGGCAAATGAGTTGCTATTTCTGCGGTGGATCCCGCATCGCGTCAGTCCATTCTGCGCCTGGCCGAGACGTCCGAAGCTGGTCTGTGGGTTCCATGACCCTGGCGCGCCGATATGACGGCGAGCCGATCGTCAGGGTCGAGTTGGATACCAGCGTGGAGCTCGACGTCTCAGTCAACGGCTCGTGCGGAGAGACCGTCGGCGCCGACGTGACGGCGACCGCCTACATCGAGGACATCAAGTACTGCCCGTTCTGCGGAGAGGAACTTTAAGTGAACGAGATCTATGCGAAAACGAAGACATATCTGATTAACGAAATCGCCGAGGACGCGCGAGGTGTGCTGAGCGCGATCGAGGGCAAAGACCCCGTTGCGGTCGATGACATGGATGTCCTTGAATACTGCCATAGCATCGCGACCGATATGGTCACCCTCGAGACCGTCGCTATGGTCGCGGCGCTGGTGCCCGGATTTCTGGGAAGCGGAGGGGAGCGGGCCCATGAAGCGAGCGATTAGGTGGGTGCCGGGGCAGCGCGAGTACAGGGACTGGCGCGTGCCGGACGGCGCGAGCGTGAGCGCGGCCGACTTCTCGACCGTGGTCGACTGCGCGGAGTGCGGGTGCGAGGTGGTGTTCGGCGAGAGCTACTGCTCGCGGCTGATCCATAACGAGCTCGGGTTCGGCTACGCCGTGTGCCCGAGGTGCTACGAGGACGAGTTCAGGGAGATGGGAGAGAACTGTGACCTTTAATGATGTTGAGTTCAAGGCGTGCCCTAAGTGCGGGGCGGAGCCCAAGGTGGAGGACGTGCGAGAGCGTTCCCTGACCAAGCCCAACGTGCTGAGCGTCGGGTGCCCCGCCTGCGGGATGTCGAACAGCGTCGCGTGGGGAAGCATGGACCTGCCGCCGTTCCGCCATGCGGTGGCCATGCTCGCGGACAGCTGGAACAGCCGGTGATCCGCTCGGCGGTCGAGCTGTTCCGCGCGACCGCCTGGCGTGCGATGCCCGATCTGGTGTCGGGTCCCGCCCGCCGGGCGCTCGTGCACGGTCGTGCCGACGCGCCGCGCGTGACGGCGGCGCAGATCGGGGAGGCGGAGCGGAGGGCGCGGGCGCTGGAGCGCGACCGGGCCCGCGCCCTCAAGAGGTCGAGGAAGGCTAGGCGATGAGGCTGTTTGAGAGGCTGCGGCGGATGATTATCGAGAACCGCCGCGTGCGCAAGAGCATCGAGGCGCGGCGCGCCCGCAGGTGCAGGAGGTCGATGAGATGACCGTGATGTGGGACGTGCAGGAGAGGAGCTGCGCGGTCTGCGGGAGGATCTTCATCCCGCAGGTGCCCAAGGCCAAGTACTGCTCGGATGACTGCCGGCGAAAGCACGAGCAGGACCGCGCGAAGGAGGCCCGCCGCAGGGGCGCCAAGCCCAAGCGCGACAGGGTCGACCGCTATTTGGCAGGCTCGGGCGCGGTGCACGACGAGATCATGGCCATGCGGCGCGAGGTTGCGATGAGATATTGAGTTTCCGCAGGTAGATATATAATTAAGGCCGCTGGCGTTGGAGCGCCGGCGGCCTTTGGCAAAGACGCCTCCCGGCATCCTCTATGTGGCGTAGAGCATGGTACCACGCGGGAGGTCACATGGACGCAAGGGAATATCTGGAGACTGTACGGGCCGCCCAGCGCGGCATCGACCGCCGCCTGGCGGTCATCGAGTCGATGCAGGCGCGCGAGCAGGTGCGCGCCCAGCGCTACGACGCCGTGGGCAAGGGCGCGCACGGGACGGACTTTATGCGCTCGACGGATGACAGGATCGACTATGAGCGCCGCAGCGGCGCGGAGCTGTCGGAGCTGCGGCGCGAGGTGGAGCGCGGGCGCGAACTCTGTGCGGGTGTGCGCTCGGCCAACCCTGGCAAGCGCTGGGGAGACGTGCTGGAGCTGCGCTACTGCGAGGACCGCACGCTGCAGGAGATCGCGGGGACGCTGGGCGTATCGGTGAGGTCGGTGCATTCAGATATGTCATCGGCCCTGGACTGGGTCGATATGGTTGGCGTCGCCACCGCAAGGGCTGGCGTGGGCCGTGCGGCAATATAATTGGATAGCTGGTTCGCGTCAGCATGTCGGCCCCGATCGCCATATGCGGTCGGGGCCTTTTGTCTTTATGGGACTGCAGACAATTGCAGACGATTGCACGCTTCTGCAGACAATTGCAGATAGTTGCAGACGATTGCACACAATTGCAGACCGTTGCAGGTTTCTTCTGGGATATAACTAGGGTGTCGATTCGCAGCGCCGCCCGCGCGGCTTGCGGGTCGGATGTGCGTGGAAGCACAGATGAGTGGCCGGGGCTCCCTTCAGCAGTTCAGGGACCCCGGCCTTTCTATTCCGTTTAATTCAATAGGGGATGATGCCCGTGGTCAGCCGAGAGTACATCACGCGATCCGCCCGCCGCCACGACACGGTCATGGCGTGGGCGTTCCGTCGCGCCCTGGGGGTCACGGCGGCGCCCCGCCGCCGACCAGGGAGTGCCGGGGGCGTGCGCCTGGAGGCGCTGCGCTACGGGGGCATCGAGGCGTGCATGTCCAACCGAGGGCGCTCCCCGGTGGAGTGGTAGGGGATGGGCAACCCGCGCAAGGCCAACGGCGCCCGACGCCGCCATGTCGTGCGGTGGCTGCGCTCGCAGGGTGGGCCCTGCTGGATATGTGGGCTACCCATAGACTACGGGGTGCCTGCGGGCAATCCCCGGGCCTTCGAGTGCGACGAGATAGTTCCGGTCAGCCGCGGCGGTTCGCCCGTCGACCGCGACAACGTCGCGGCCGCGCACCGCTGCTGCAACAACTGGCGCCGCGCTCGCAGCGTCGCCGAGGTGTCGGCCGTCCGGTCCGCCCTCGCCGCGCGCCGCGCCGCCTGGAGCTCGCCCGAGACGTTCGTCGCGCAGTGCAAGGCACTCAAGGACGATCGCGCCTCGGTTATTGGTCCCCCGTCCGTGCCCGACAAACAGCCTCGGGCAACGACCTCGTGGTAGGGGATGTGCCTCGGCGCTCGACCCCACGGGGGTCTTTTGCCGGAAGGGGACAGGCCACCATCCCGCGCCAGGGCCGCAATACCCCCGAATACGCTTTTTTACGGAAGTCAAGCCAAAACCGCAGCTAAACCGAGAAAAACTAGGCGGGTGTGTACGTGAAGATACACGATATCGTCCCATATGAGCGAAACGCCCGGCACAACGCCTCCGCCGTCCCCGTGGTCGCCGACTCCATCAGGGAGTTCGGGTTGCGCGGGACCATCGGCCTGGAGAGCCGCGAGCGCCCGGTTATTGTATGGGGGCACACACGCGTCGAGGCATGCAGGAGCCTGGGGTGGGACGAGATCCCCGACTCCAAGATCGAGTACTGCGACGACCTGACCGACGAGCAGATCAAGGCCTTCCGCATCGCCGACAACAAGACCGGCGAGGTGGCGACCTGGAACAAGTCGATGCTTCGCGAGGAGGTCCGCAGCCTCAAGGACTTCGACATGTCGAGGTTCGGGCTGGACTTCAAGAGCAAGCGCCTCGACTACGGCCACGAGCGCCTGAGGACGGACGACGCGTACAACCTGCGCCTCGTCAGCCGGTCAGACTGCGGCCGAGACGGCATGCCCCGCATGAAGCGGTGCATGGCCAAGCCGGCGGACATGATCGGGTTCAACTACGCCAAGAGCACCCCCGAGGCCGACAAGGCCGGCCGCTGCTGCCACTTCTTCATCGACGACTACCAGTTCGAGCGCGTGTGGGCACGCCCCGCCGCCTACCTCGAGTGCCTGCGCGGCTTCGACTGCGTCCTCACGCCCGACTTCTCGCTCTACCTCGACATGCCCGATGCCATGCAGCGGTGGAACCGCTACCGCTCCCAGGCGCTCGGCCACTGGTGGCAGGAGCAGGGCCTCCGTGTAGTCCCGACCCTGTCGTGGGCGCAGCGCCGGAGCTTCCGCTTCGCGTTCGACGGCGTCCCGCGCCGCTCGACCGTCGCCGTGTCGACCGTCGGCGTGAAGGGGGACGAGAACGCCCTGGCCGTCTGGCGCGAGGGCATGGCGGAGGCAATGAGCCGCCTGGAGCCCGCGCGCGTGCTGCTCTACGGCGGCGACATTGGATTCGATTTCGGCGGCTGCGAGGTCGTCGAGTACAAGGGGGGCGGTTTCCGTGGGAGGTAGGGGCTCATACTCTTACTCCGGCAAGCGTTCAGCCAAGGACGGATCGACACTGTCAGCCTACGCGGTCGCATCCCTGAACAAGGGCACTGCTGGGGGAACGACGGTGGAGTCTGCCATAGCCCGCTTTCGCGAGCAGCTGATGGACAATAGGTACGAGCACTCGGCCTATATCGATGACGCGGGATATGTCCATGCGCTGGGGTCGACTGGTAATGAAGGGTCGACCAGAGTCGCACCGCTGTCCGCCGTCGCCCATGAAAAGGGCGTCTCGACGATTATCCATAACCATCCTCATGGCGGCGCGGACGGCCGCAAATGGGGAGGCCCGCTTTCCGGCGGCGACCTGGAATACATCGCCTCGGCCTACAACAGGAGCGGAGGACGCGTCAAAAGGATCGTCGCGACGTCGAACGAGGGGACCTATTCCGCGCTCGTGACGAAAAGCGTGAGCGGCAAGGCCGTCAAGTCTGCCGCAAAGCGAGCCGACGCTTCGGTCATGAGCAGGAAATACCAGAGCGAAATCGCGATGTGGAGAGCCATGAACAAGGCCTACACCTCGGAGTTTGCTAAAATAGGCATTGAGATCAGCTATGAGAAGCAACCGAAGAAAAGCGGGCTTCTCGTGACCCAGAAGACCGGCACCTATGCGTGATAGGGGTTGATGCCAGATGGCATACGACGTTGACTACGATTTCGAGTTTGACGAGGACGAGTTCGGCACGGCGATGATGCCCAACGGCGTCAAGTGGCGCGGGAACCTCTGCCTGCTCCCCAACGGCAGGTACCTCCCGCCGGGAAACTACCGCACCGAAGACGGCGGCGACATCATCTATGAGCCGCCCGAGCTGAGCCCGTACGCCGAGATGCTCTCGCAGTTCAGATAGGCTGCCGGTATTCAGGATTTTTTAAAGCCGTCCCCCAGGGGCGGCTTTTTTATGCCGATTGGAGGTGGCGGATGTCCCTCGAGAAGCCCGCCGCGGTCGCCGGCGACCCCGTGAAGAGCGCCAAGTGGGACGAGCTCACGGCAGGCCGCTCGTTCACCCAGGCCGACGCTCCGACGCTCGCGCTGCTGTGCCAGTGGTACAAGATCGTCGAGCTCGCCCAGGACGAGCTGGACAGCTTCGGCGAGCAGACCGCCTACCAGAACGACATGGGGGACCTGAAGTCCTTCCCGCAGATAGCGACCCTGAAGACCGCGTCGGCGGAGATCAGGCAACTCAACAAGCAGCTCGGCATAACCGACGGCCACGAGGGGGCGCCAGATGTCCGGAACGTCCAGACCAAGCTCTTCTCGATCGCCGAGCGCCACGAGGCGCGGAAGGCAAGAGCCGCGGTATAGGGTCGCCGTGGGCGAGGCCGCCTACTCCGAGGGCGAGGACGCCGCCGAGCTGGGCGGGGACCTGGGCATGGAGCCCATCGAGTGGCAGTCGCTCGTGCTGTCCGACTGGTGCGCGTGCGACGCCGAGGGCCGACCAGCCTACGTCACGTGCGGCCTGGACGTGCCGCGCCAGAACGGCAAGAACGCCGTCATCGAGATATACGAGGTGTTCCGCCTGGCGGTCTGCGGCTGGCACATCCTCCACACCGCGCACCGCGTGAAGACCGCAAAGAAGGCGTTCAACCGACTCGTCCGCTACTTCACGGACAAGGAGCACCCCGAGCTCTCGTGCCTCGTCGAGAGGATCCGCCGCACGAACGGCGAGGAGGCCATCTACCTCACCAACGGCGGCTCCATCGAGTTCTCGGCGCGCACCAACGGAAGCGCCCGAGGCTTCGATGACATCCAGCTCGTCGTGTTCGACGAGGCGCAGGAGCTCACAGACTCCCAGTACGACGCCATCATGTACACGCTCGCCGCGTCCGCGACCGGCGAGCGCCAGATCATCTACACGGGCACGCCGCCCAACGAGGACTGCCCCGGCACCGTGTTCGCGCGCACGCGCGCGGCCATCCTGGCCGGCGACATCCCGAACACCGAGTGGTGCTCGTGGGCGACCGACGAGTGTCCGCGCCAGGACGCCACGTTCGACGACGTGGTGGACCTCATCTACGAATCGAACCCGAGCATGGGCATCATCCTGTCGCTCGACTTCACCCGCACGGAGTTCGCCGGCGGGTCGATCACCGGCTTCGCCCACGAGCGCCTGGGCTGGTTCAGCCCTGCCGCCATGCTCACGAGGGCCATCCCGCGGGCATCGTGGGACGGCGCGCTCATCGACGCCATCGGCGACCGGTACCGCGGCAAGAAGGCCTTCGGGGTGAAGTTCTCCAGGGACGGGTCGACCTACGCGCTGTCGGGTTGCAAGCTCGGCCAGCGCACGCTCAAGGGCAAGGCCGCCGTCGAGCTCATCAGAGTCGGAACGACCGCCGGCGGCGCCCGCGAGCTCGCCGAGTGGCTCTACGACCGCCGCGCGACCGCGTCGGTCGTCGTCATCGACGGCATGTCGGGCGCCGACGCGCTCATCGACCGCCTCGCGGAGATGAAGCCGCCGCGCGGCTACGTCGTGAGGCCGCAGACGCGCGACGTGGTCGCCGCCGCGGTCGGCTTCGTGGACGCGCTCAACGACGGCACGCTCGCGCACACCTACGACCCGACCCTCGAGGAGTCGGCGAGGAAGTGCGTCCGCAGGAAGATCGGGTCCAGGGGAGGATGGGGCTTCGGCTCCCCCGAGGACGCGACCGTGCCGCCCGAGCCGCTCGAATCTTGCTCGCTCGCGCTGTGGGGCGCGAGGACCACCAAGCGCAACCCGCGCAGGAAGCAGAGGACACTGTGATCCAGAGAATTGGGCGTGGGACCTCCGTTGAGACCCCGAACCTCGACGCCGTCCCCAAGCCGTATCGAGCCGCCGTGGAGGACATGTTCGACACCTGGGGCGACGTGTCGGCGCGAAACGCCGTCCTCAAGCGCTACTACGAGATGAAGAACGAGATGAGGAGCCTCGGCATCTCCATCCCGCCCATGCTCGAGAAGGTCGACTGCGTCACCGGCTGGTGCGCCAAGGCCGTCAAGGCGCACTCCGTGCGCTCCGTCTTCGACGGCTTCGTCTTCGACGGCGCGGAGGATCAGGACCTCAAGCGCCTCGTGCGCAAGAACCGCCTGCGGTCGCTCTACCGGCAGGCGTGCTCGAGCGCCCTCACCTACGGCGTGTCGGCCATGACCGTCATGAAGGGCAGGCCGGGCCAGCCCGCGTCGATGGTGCGCGTGTTCAGCGCGAACCAGTTCTGCTGCCTGTGGGACAAGGACGAGGGCCGCATCCGCTGCGGCGTCGTCCTCGCCGACGTCGATCGGTCGGGCAACGCCTCCCGCTACGTGTGCCACTTCCGGGACGCGGTGCTCACGCTGGTGCGCATCGGCTCGGGCGGCGGACCCTACGAGTGGGATTGCGTGGTGGAGCCGAATCCCATGGGACGGCCGCTCATGGAGGTGCTCACCTACGACCCCGACCCCGACCGCCCGCTCGGCCACTCGATGCTCACGCCCGAGGTCCGGGGCATCGTCGACAAGGCCATGCGCGACGTGCTGCGCATGGAGGTCGGCGCGGAGTTCTTCACGTTCCCGCAGCGATACATCCTCGGCGCCAAGGACGACCTCTTCTCCGTGAAGGACGGGGACGGGGACGAAGGCGAGGACGAGGGCGGCGGAGACAGCGTGCCGTCGCCCATAGCCAAGTTCAACGCATACGTCGGGTCGTTCCTCGCCATCACCAAGGACGAGGACGGCGACGTCCCGACCGTGGGGCAGTTCGCCGCGCCGACCGCCGACAACTTCACGCGCGTGTTCGAGAACGACGCGCAGCGGTTCTCCGGCGCGACCAACGTGCCGCTGGCACAGCTGGGCGTGCTGTCGAACACCTACACGTCCTCGGACGCCCTGGGCGCGGCGAACGACCCGCTCATCCTCGAGGTCGAGCAGATCAACGAGCACAACGCCGAGGCGCTCGAGACGATCGCGCAGATGATGATGGCGGTCAAGGACGACGTCCCGATAACCAGGCTCACCGACGAGCAGTGCGCCGTCCAGGCGTGCTTCAAGGACCCCTCGATGCCGACCATCGCCGCGCGCGCCGACGCCTGGACGAAGCTCGGCGCCGCGGACGAGAGCATGGTGGGCACCCGCGTCTACTACGAGGGCGTGGGCCTGTCCCAGCCGACCATCGACCGCCTGGAGCGCGAAAAGCAGCAGGGCGGCGCCATCGCGTCGCTCAACGCCATGGCCGACACGATGGCCATCGAGGCCGCGAGGGCCGCGGCCCTGCCGCCAGCCGGCGGTGAGGCGGAGTGATACCGCGCGGGGACTTCGACCGCTACGCCCGCGCGCTCGGGATAAACGCCGACCTGCTGCAGGCGGCTGTCGCGCAGGCGATAGACGAGTGCGCGGGCCTCTGCGGCGAGGAGCTCTACCGGGCGCTGTCCCGCACCTACGCCGCGCTCGTTGCCAAGTTCGGCTCGTTCGCGGCCGCCGCGGCCGTCGAGTTCTACGCCGCCATGCGCTCGGGCGCGGGACTCGCGCAGGGATACGAGCCGCGGCAGTTCGACCCCGGCCTTGGCGGGCTCCTCGCGAGCGACGTCGACGAGGCGCTGCGGACTTCCGCGACCGCCGCCGCCCTCGCGGCGAGGGCCGTGCAGCGCGCCATGGGCTACGCGGACGCCACGATCCAGGGCAACGCCATGGCCGACCCCGCGCGCCCGCGCTGGGCGCTGGTGCCGCACGCGGGCGCGTGCGACTGGTGCCGGATGATCGGGTCGCGCGGCTTCGTCTTCAAGAGCTCGGCGACCGCCGGCGCCGAGCGCCACCCGAGCTGCAGGTGCATACCGGTCGCCGACTTCTCCGACAGCCCCGCGCTCGACGGCTACGACCCGGCGGCGCTCTACGACGAGTACCGCGCGAAGCACCCCGAATGGGGCTCCCGCCGCACGGGATCGCGCGGCCGCCACAGGGGCGGCAAGGTAGTCGCCGCATTCGTGGACGGGAAGAGGTTCGCCAGCATCGGCGACATCCAGAGGTACATGGAGGGGGCATCGTCCCCAGATGACCTCAAGGCCCGCATGGCCACCGCGAACAGGGCGGGTCTGGCCATGGGCTTCAAGCCCGGGAGCCCCTACGCCAAGTCGCTCGCGCAGACCGCGGCGGGCGTGAGCAAGAGGCTCTCGGCCAAGTGAGGACGCCCCGTGGGAGGGCGGGCGCGACGCGCCATCAAGCGTCGCCGGCGAAGACACGCAACGCGCCGGCAGGAACACGAGGCCGCAGCCCGCACGGGAGGCGGCCTTTTCCATGCCAAAACACCGCCAGCGCCGCCGCACGGGGGCGCGAAGCGAGCCCCGCACGGGGCCGGAAGGAGTGCAAGATGCCTACCCAACAGCAAGCCAACAACGTGACCGATCCCGTCGAGCCCCCGCAGCCGGCGGCGCCGGCGGAGCCCGGCGGCGACCAGGGATCCGGGGCCCCACAGGAGCCGGCAGCGATCGACTGGAAGGCCGAGGCCGAGCGATTCAAGAAGGAGTCCCGCAAGTGGGAGGCCCGGGCCAAGGAGAACAAAGGCAAGGCCGACCTGTGGGACGCACAGGGCGCGCAGACGCCCACCGTCGAGTCCCTCAACGACGAGCTCAACGACCTGAAGGGCCGCCTCGCCGCATCCGAGGCCGAGCGCGAGCGCGAGCGCACGCTGGCGCGCGTGTCCCAGGCCACCGGCGTGCCGGCCGCGCTCATCCATGGCGACGACGAGGAGTCGATGACGAAATCGGCCAAGGCCGTCGCCGACTTCGCCGAGTCGCGCCAGCCGGGCTACCCGCTCGACAAGGGCGGCTCCGGCGGCGGCAAGAAAGTGAACAGGGAGTCCATCGAGTCCATCAAGGACCCCGCCAAGCGCATCATGGCCCGCGCCGCGCACATGGACCTCTACAAGTAAGAAAGGGGCAAACATGCCCGTACCAGCAAACATCTCCGACTCCACGGCCATCAACGCCTCGATGGACCAGGAGTTCATCCGCAACTTCGAGGGCGACCTCGACCGCCTGCTCGAGGTCCTCGGCATCTTCGGCGCCGAGACCATCGCCGCCGGAACCACGCTCAAGATGCTCAAGGTGACCGGCGAGCTCAACAACTCCAAGACCGCCGGCTCCAAGGAGTCCGCCACCGGCGACACCGCAGTCCAGCTGGGATCCAGCTCCGGCACCTCCTACGTCGAGGGCGACGAGGTCGCGCTGTCCAAGTTCACCGCCACCTACGAGCCCGTGGGCGAGGCCGAGGCCTTCCCGTACCGCCGCATGACCACTCACAAGGCGATCCAGCAGTCCGGCTACGTCAACGCCGTGCTCAAGACAGACAAGCACATGGCCTCGCTCGTGCGCCGCAGCATCGTCTCGCAGTTCTTCTCCTTCCTGCTCAAGGGAACGGGCGCGGCGACCGGCAAGGGCCTGCAGGCCTGCGCCGCGGCCGTCGACGCCAAGCTCGGCAACACCCTCGAGACCAACGGCGACGCCGCCGAGCGCGTCGTCCACTTCATCAACCGAGACGACGCAGCCGACTACCTCGGCAACGCGACCATCACCGACCAGAACCTGTTCGGCCTGACCTACCTCGAGAACTTCCTGGGCCTCTCGGGCGTCTTCCTGACCAACCAGGTCGCCAAGGGAACCATGATCGCCACCCCCGCCGACAACATCCGCATCTTCGGCGTGGACTTCGGCGAGCTCGCGACCTCGGGCCTCACGTACACGGTATCCGACTCCGGCCTGATCGGCGTCGCGCACACCCCGGCGTACGACCACGTGTCGGTCGAGACGAACGTGCTCGCCGGCGCGACGTTCTTCCCCGAGGTGAAGGACTACATCGTGAAGGGAACCATCACGACCAAGTAAGGAGGCCACCGTGGACGAATGCTCGTTCGCGACGGTCGACGAGTACCGCATCGACACCGGCGACACGGCGACCCCCGACGAGCGCGTGGCCGCCGAGCTGTCGCGGCAGAGCGCGAAGCTCCGCGCGACGCTCGGCATGGGCCGGACGCGCACCCTGACGGGGGACGCGGCGGCGCTCGCGCGGGACCTCGTGACCGATGCGGCCCGCAAGAAGCTCGTGCAGCCGGCCTGCGCGCCCATGGGCGTGGAGGACCTCACCGGCGTCTCGCAGTCGAGCTTCACGGCCAACGGGTTCCAGGGGAGCTTCACGTTCCAGAACCCGAGCGGCACAGCCTACTTCGACCGCTCGACGCTCGCCGCGCTCAAGAGACTGCTCGGGCGCGGCCAGCGCATCGGCACCGTGTGCCCGAGCTACGGGGGCAGGCCGTGATGGGCGAGGAGGTGACGGTGCTGTCGAGCACGGAGACGGGCAGGGACGCCATGGGCGAGCCTGTCGTCGAGTGGCAGGCCACCGTCGTCCCGGGATGCCTCGTGCGGCCCCTAGCCGGCTCTGATGTGGGGGACGCCGTCCGGCCGGACGGCGTCGAGGCGAGCTACTCCATCGCGTTCCCCAAGACGTACTCGGGGCCGCCGCTGGCGCGCTGCCGCATCGCCCTGACGGGGCGCGGCATGCCCGCCGACCCCGATAGCGCGCTTCTGGTGGTCGGTTCCCCCGACATCACGGACCCCTGCCCCACGGCGTGGAACATGACGGCGACGGCGGGGAGGGCCCATGGCTGACAGGATCAAGTTCGGGCGCTTCGTCCACAGCGACGCGGGCGTCATCGCCGTCACGAAGGGCGCGGGAGTCCGCACCTGGGTGGTGGTCGAGACCGCCCGCCTCACGGCGAGGGCCAACGCCGCCGCGGCGTCGCACCACGTGCCGTCCGGCTACCGCAAGTCACTCGAGAAGCTCTATCCCGGGGCCTTCGACGGCGCCCCCTACGTGGGCCTCGTCAAGTCGGGCTCCTTCGACACCCTCGGCGTCGTCCGCGCCGCGACCCCGGCCGGCGCATTCGACCAGAACCGCAACCACACCCTCGACCACCTGCTCTAAGGAGGGACCGTGCCGAGACTCAACGTGATGGGCGAGCTCAGGGCGATCCTCGAGTCCGCCCTGGGCGGCGTGCCCGTTCAGGTCGACCTGCCCGCCGAGCGGCCGGGGACCGTCGTCGTGGTCCGCCGGTGCGGGGGCGCGCGGCAGGACGCGCTCGTCGACTCGCCGCAGGTCGAGGTCATCATGTGGGCCCCGACAGAGGCCAAGGCCGAGGAGCTCGCCGAGCGCGTGGGCGACGCCATGTCGCGCCTGCCGTTCGCGCGGGGCTTCTGCGCCTGCGAGGAGCTCGAGATGCGGACCGACTACGACTACCTCGCCCGGTCACCGCGATGGTACGCGCTGTACCGACTGAAGACATACCAACCGAAAGAAGGATAAATGGCATCCAACAACGAAGAGGCCAAGGTCGCCCTCGCCTCCGAGGACGCGACCCCCGCAAACGACATCGACCCCTCGCTCGTCACCACCGGCTCGCCCGTCGAGGGCGGCTGCGTGTACACGAGCTTCAAGGCCAACCCGACGCTCCCGACCGACGCCGCGACCAAGATCTCCACGCTCACCGACCTCGTGTCGCTGGGTGACCTGTCACCCGACGGCTTCACGGCATCCAAGAGCGTGACGGTTAACGAGTTCAAGGGCTGGCACCAGTCCATCGTGCTCACCAAGGTCTCCGAGGAGAAGCACCAGTACAAGATGGTCTTCATCGAGTCCGTCCGCTCCTCCGTCGCCAAGCTGCGCTACGGCGCCGGCAACGTCGAGACGAACACGGACGGAACGTTCAGCCACATCAAGGTCATCGCCAACTCCGACGTGCGCGTCCCGCTCGTCATCGACGAGCTCGAGGACACGGGCAACCTGCGCCGCACCGTCATCCCGCGTGTCTCCATCGACTCCTACGACGACGTCGAGCACAAGCCCGGCGGCCTGGTCCAGTACGGCTTCACCTTCACGGTCCTCAAGACCGCAGGCAAGCCGCTGTTCGACATCTACCGCGCAAAGCCCGCCGCGTAGGCGAAGGCGACATAACGAGACCGCCGCCCCGGCACTGCCGGGACGGCCCTTTACCTAGGAGGAAATGATGAACAAGGACTACCTCGCAATGATGGACGAGGGCGAGCTCGAGGCCTACGCCAAGGTCCTCGGCTTCACGACCGCCGCCGCACAGACGGCGGCGGACAAGGCGAAGCTCATCGAGCAGAAGCGCGGCCGCTGCGCCGAGCTGACCGTGCTCGGCATCGCCATGAGCATCCCCGTCAAGCGCGCACACGACCGCCGCTTCATCGACGCCATGAACAAGGAGGACCGCACGACCGAGGAGCTCGACGGGGCGTTCCGCTTCCTCCTCGGCGACGAGCAGTACGCGAGCCTCATGGAGGCCGTGACCGAGGACGACGGCACGCAGGACGACGACGCGCTGGGCTACGCATACAACAAGCTGCTCTACTCGGCCGAACTAAAAAACTTCTAGAGCTCGCCGACCTCGAGGAGCGCCACCTGCCCCTGCTCAGGCACGACTTCAGGGCCTACTACGGCTGCTGCTACGACGAGGTAGGCGCCGCCGAGGCGTACGACCTCGTGAGGACGCTGCCGGACGGGTCGCTCACCGTGGCGGCCCTCCACCCGGAGCGCAGCTGGACGCAGGAGCGGCAATCGGCGGCCGACATCGTAGACAGCGTCTACGCGGCGGCGACCGCGCTGTGCGGCGGCAGGGCATCGGACGCCCCGAGAACTCCCCGCCCACAGGATGTAGCGGCCGCCGGCGTCGCGGCAGAGCGCGCGGCGTCGGTCCGCGACCGCATCGAGAACACCGAGTGGGTGGAGGTGACGGATGGCTGAGATCGGACGCGCGGACCTGCTGATCGTCCCCAGGTTCGACAACCTGACCAAATCGGTCGAGTCCGCGCTCGGCAAGTGCGAGGGGCAGGCGAGCAAGTCCGGCTCAAGCCTCGGCAAGAGCACCGGCTCCGGGTTCGGGAAGGGGCTGGCCGGCTCCGGCGCGATGATAGGCGCCTTCTCGACGCTCACGTCGAAGGCCATGGACTCCATCTCGTCCCATGTCGGGTCGGCGATCAGCCGCTTCGACACGCTCAACAACTACCCGAAGGTCATGCAGTCCCTCGGGTACTCCGCCGATTCCGCCAACGCGTCGATCGGCAAGATGTCCGACCGCCTGTCGACCCTTCCCACCAGGCTCGACGACATGGTCTCGGTCGTCCAGGGCATCACCGCCACGGTCGGTGACCTCGACAGGGCCACCGACGTCGGCCTCGCGCTCAACGACATGCTCATCGCCTCGGGCAGCTCTACCCAGCTGTGCTCGGCGGCGATGGAGCAGTTCCGCCAGATCCTCTCCAAGGGCAAGCCCGAGATGGAGGACTGGCGCTCGCTGACGACGGCCGCACCGGGCCAGATGGACCAGCTGGCGAAATCCATGCTCGGCCCCACGGCGAACGCCAACGACCTGTACGCGGCGCTCGGCGGCGGGGGCAAGGACCCGACCATCACGCTCGACCAGCTCATGGACAAGATGGTCGAGCTCGACACGCAGGGCGGCGCGAGCTTCGCGTCCTTCAAGGACCAGGCCGAGACCGCGGCCGGCGGCGTCCAGACGAGCATCCAGAACATGTCGAACGCCGTTACGAAGGGCGTCACCGGCACGCTCGAGGCGGTCGGCAGGAACAACATCGCCGGGGTGCTCGACGACGCGAAGGGCGCCGTGAACGGCTTCTTCAAGGTCGTCAACGGCGGCGTCTCGGCGTCGATGCCGATGGTCAAGCAGCTCTACGGCGGGTTCAAGAGCCTGGCGCCCGAGATCGTTTCGGGGGCGGCGGGCATCGCGGCGTGGCAGAAGGCGGTGCCAGTCCTCTCCGGCGTCGCGAGCGGCGTGGGCAAGGCAACCGAGGCCTTCAAACTCGCCCGCGGAGGCGCCGGCACGTTCGCCGAGGCGCTCGATGCGGTGGGCGTCGGCTTCAACCCGGTCGCGATCGGCTGCACCATTGCAGCGGCGGGCATCGGCATACTCATCGAGAAGCAGGTCGAGTGGCAGGCCCGCACGGACGCGCTGAACAAGGCCACGACCGGCCTGGTCGACGCGGCCTCAAACACCGTGGCGCTCGAGTCCTACGCCGGCAGGGTCGAGAATGTAGGCAAGAAGTCCTCCTTCTCGGCGATGTCAGTCGACGAGCTCGCCGAGTCGATCGGCAAACACGTCGACGCCATGAACGAGAACACGAGGGCCGCCGAGTCGCAGATCGCGCAGCTCAACACCGCGCAGCAGATCATCGACAACTACGCCGGCAAGACCGACCTGTCCACCGACGCACAGGGCCGGCTCACCTGGGTGCTCCAGCTGCTCAACGATCAGCTCGGGCTCAACATCTCGGCGCAGGACGTGGCGAACGGGCAGTACGTCGACGCGGACGGCAACGTCAAGAACCTCAAGCAGTCCATCGACGAGCTCGTCGCATCAAAGAAGAAGGACGCCGAGGTGAGCGCCCTCACGGCGAACCTCACCGAGGCTTACCAGGCCCAGTCCGAGGCGGCAAACACGCTCGCCTCCAAGACGAAGCCCTACCAGGACCGCCTGAAGGAACTCGCCAAGACCTACCCGGAGCTCTCCAAGGGCGAGCTCGAGGCGCTCGCCTGCGCCGAGAAGGTCGGCAGGGAGTACAACGAGGCGAAGAAGCAGTTCGACTCCGCCTCGGAGAGCATCGACGTCCTCAACGGCAAGCTCGGAGACGCCGCGCTGACCTCGCAGGAGGCCGGCAGCACCTTCGAGCACTTCGCCCAGGCGCAGCTGACGCTCTTCCAGGCGCAGCTCTCGGCCAACGGCGAGACCCTGTCCGCCGTCTCCGGCTCGCTCACGCAGCTCGGCGTCGACACCGAGCAGCTGGCGAGCCTCAGCGACGACCAGCTCGCCAAGCTGGCGCAGGACTACGACGGCACCGCCCGCTCCATCGTCGACGATCTCGACGGGTGGGGCGTCTCGATGGACGAGGGCGCCGCCTCGACGGTCCGCGCGGCGAGCCAGATCCAGGCCGCGCTCGAGGGCATGGGCGGCAAGCTCAAGAAGGCGTTCTCGAAGGAGAACATCGACTTCGGCGCGTTCTCGGACGCCTGCGCCGCCGCCGGCGTGTCGACCGAGACGCTCAACAGCATCGGCTCCGCCAACCTCGCCGCGCTCGCAAGCAACTTCAACGGCAACATCGACCAGATGGTGTGGGCCGTCCAGAACTACAACGCGCAGCCCATCGTCGACAAGAACGGCAACGTTACCGTCAACCAGGCCCAGCTCATGGACGCCCAGGGCAACGTTTACACCTGGAACGGCTCGCAGCTGATGGACAAGAACGGCGTCGTCGACGTGAGCGTCGGCGACCTGCGCGACGCCCAGGGCAACCTCGTGACTTGGAACGGCACGGCTCTCCAGTCCAAGAGCGCCAAGACAAAGGTCGACAAGAAGGAAGTCGACAGGGCGCAGACCTCGGTGGACAAGCTCAACGGCACCAAGCTCAAGAGCAAGGAGATGACCGCCAAGGCGAGCTACGGGACGCTGCCGAAGTGCCAGTCTGCGATGCAGGCGGTGATGAACGGGCCGTTCCACTCAAGGTCGGCGACGATCACCACGACCTACGTGACCGTCAACAGGACGCGCAACGAGAAGGCCGCAGGCGGCATACGGCACGCCGATGGCGGCATCCGCATGCACGCGCACGGAGCCATCGTCGACGCGCCGGTGACCGGCTACCCGCTCGACTGGGTGGGCGAGGACGGCGCCGAGGCAATCGTGCCGCTCACCAACCGAAAGTACTCGGAGCCGTTCGCGGCGACCATCGCCGAGCAGATGGCAAAGCTCGGGGGCCAGCGCGGCGACGTCTACAACATCTACCTCGACGGGTCGGCCCTCGAGGTCGACGAGCGCGTCGCGGAGGCGCTCAGGGCGCTGGTCTCCGAACTCAAGAGGACCGTCAGGACCGGAAGGGGGTAGCAGGTGGCCTACAAGGAACTGAGCAGGAACAGGGTCAAGTACTACTCGATCAGCCTCTCCACATCGGTCTCAAACGTCGACGACACCACGGCCCGCATCTACTGGACCGCCACCGTCGACTTCGGCGACTGGTACTGCTACGGCGTGCGCCTGCACGTCAAGGTCGGCGGCGTCTGGCGCGCGTCGGGCGACGGCTACACGACCTCCTCCTGGAAGCGCGCCGTCACCGTCAGTGGGTACACCGACGCGGAGCGCAAGGACAACGACTACGACGTCTGGGTCGAGGCGTACACCGAGTCCGTGGCAGTCAACGGCTACGGCGGGGTCGGCGCGACGACCTCCTGCGGCGAGGGCGCCAGGATCGGCAAGGTCCCGGCATACGAGCCCGCGGCCCCGACCGACCTCAGGGTCACGCGCTCGACCGACGGGACAACCGAGCTCGAGTGGGTCAACCACCCGGACGACGATGCCAGGAAGTACTACGACGGCATCAACGTCTACCGCCATACCAACGGCGGCGACACCGAGAACCCCTACAACAGCGTCACGATCTCCAACTGGCGCGACACGTCGACATCGGCAAACAATTACTACGACTACGACGTAAGGGCGCGCTGGCGAGGCGGCACGTCGGAGAGAACGAGCTCCGTGCGCGTCTACAAGACGCCCTCCCCACCGGCATCGGTCTCGCTATCGCGCTCCGGCGACGGCGAGGTCTCGCTGGTCGTCAGGGGTCCCGATATCCCGTTCTGGATTAGTGGCTTCGATGTCCGCGCGACCTCCGACGGCGGCAGGACCTACAAGCCCCGCGCCCTTACCGCCGACAGACAGGAGCCGGGCGTCTGGACCATGACCGACCCGTCTGCCGTGGCGGGAGAGAAGGTCGTCTACGAGGTCCGCACCTACCGCGAGGAGCCCGTGGCGGGCGCTGGGGACACCGTCTTCTCCGCGTGGACGGCATCCAACGCAGTGGCGACGATCTGCCCGCCGTACGCGCCCGCCGTCTCCGGGGTCGACCCCGCCTACCCGACTGGGTCGACGGCGACCATCGGCTGGACGCGGAACCACCCCGACGGGACAGCCCAGACGGCGGCGCAGATTGAGCTGGTCGGGCCCGATGGCAAGACCGTCCCGCACCACATCACCGGGCCCGCGTCGACGACATCCCTGAGCCTGTCCGCGAAGGGCACCTACCGGCTACGCGTCCGCACCAAGGGCGCCGACCCCTCATGGGGAGCGTGGTCGGAGTACGCGGTGTTCAGGGTCGCCGACCCGCCGCAGGCGTTCTTCACGACCCCCGCGGAGGACGGCGAGGCCGTCGTCGAGCTCCCGCTGCGCGCCGTCTGGACCGCTGTCGACGAGACCGGCATCACCTACCAGCGCCTGAGGCTGCTGCGCGGCGGCTCCGCGGTCATCGACACATCGGTCGCCGCGGGCGCGCGGTCGCACGAGATCGCCTCCGGCCTGGAGAACAGGTCCGCGTACGTCCTCGAGCTCACCGTCCGCGGCGGCTCGAGCCTGTCCACGACCGTCACCCGCTCGTTCTCGACCGACTGGCTCGTGCCCGCCACGCCCATCGTCAACGTCTCCTACAGCGACGCGCTCGCGGCCGTCGTCACGGTGCGCGACGGCATCTCGGAGTTCTCCGTCAGGGACCACAAGCTGCGCGGCCCCATGGCCATGACGCCCGAGGGCAACATCCGCATCAGGGGCGGCATGTCCATAAAGGGGACGCGCGCAACCGTCCACAGCCTCCCGCCGTGCGCCTCGTTCGATATCGAGCGCGTGCTCGCGGACGGCTCGAGGCTCCTGCTCGCGAGCGGCCTCAAGTCCGGGCAGAGCGTCATCGACCGCCTGCCGCCGCTCAACGTTGGGTTCTCCTACGTCGCGCGTGGCTACGCGGCCTCCGGAACCACCTCGACGACCGAGGTGGGGACCGTGTGCCCGTGCGACGGGTTCGCCCTCAACTTCGGGCCGGACGCCTCCGAGGTCGTCGTGGGCGACAGGAACATGGGCGGCCCGCCGCAGTACTCGGCGAGCCCCGAGCGCGAGCGCGACCAGTTCCACTTCGTCGGCGGCGGCCTGCCCATGGGGTTCGAGAGCGGCAACCTCTCGATGAAGGAGTCGATGGAGTTCACGATCGAGGAGGACGACTACCTGCGCGTCCGCGGCCTGTTCGGCCGCTACGGAAGCGCCTGGGTGCGACCCCATCTGGGCGACCGCGGCTTCGCCGCCGTCACGGGGACGCTCACCAGGTGCGCGCCTGAGGACTACAGGGTGTCCGTATCGACGAAGAGGGAGCGATGGAGGGAGCCCAACGGTGTCGGATGATATCTGGCTCGCGTCGTTCAGGACCTCCTACCGGTACGCCCGCGTTTCGCGGCCGACCGGCCTGGAGACCGGCGCCATCGAGTGCTTCACCGGCGGGAGCATCAGCCGCAACCAGGACACGGACACCTATGAGTCCGCATCGCTGGACTACGTCGGCAGGCTCGACATGGGCAACGACTTCGTGCGTATCTACCTCGACGCGGAGGACCCGATCTCGGGCGCGTCGCGCACCGTGTGCCTGGGGACCTTCGAGTGCTCGACGCCGTCCCGCACGGTGAGCGGCGAGGTGGCGACCGGCACCGCGGCGCTCTACGGCAGACTCCACGACCTCGCGAAGGACGACTTCGACGAGCCGTACACCGTGCCGGCGGGCGCAAACGCGGTCTCCGCGGCCAAGGCGATCGCGGAGGGGTGCGGGCTCGAGGTGGTCGCGGAGCCGAGCGACTACACGCTGTCGACGGCATGGGTCTTCGGGATCGCCGCCACGGCGGACACGCCGGACAACAAGCTGGGCGCGGTCAACAGGCTGCTCTCGGCCGCAGGATTCAGGAGCGCGTCGACCGACGCCTACGGGCGCGTGCTGTTCAGGCGTTACCTGGAGCCGGCGGCGAGGCCGATCGACCGCACCTTCTCAGAGGGCGAGGACTGCCGGGTGCTTCCCGACCTCACCGACGAGCAGGACGACTTCGACGCGGTGAACGTGGTGCACGTCGACTTCGCTACCCAGGGCGAGAGCGTCAGGGGAACGGCCTCGGACGACAGCCCGCAGAGCGAGTGGTCGACCGTCTCCACGGGCCGGCGCATCGTGAAGCGGTACCAGTACAGCGACCTCCCGTCAGGGGAGAGCGTCATCGCCGGCGGCTCCTACCCGCTCGCCGGAGACGGCACCCACGACAGCGCGACCTTCAGGTCCAGCGGCGGCGGGGGGACCATCGAGACCGTCGGCGTCTCCGGGTGCCCGATCGGCGGCATCAGCCAGGCGATCCGCATCACGAAGGGGTCGGGCTCCGGTGAGATCGGCATCGCCCAGGACAAGATATCCCTCAAGAAGGGCCAGCCGTACACCGAGTCCGTCTACCTCTACGCGTCGCAGAGGGTGCAGGTGAGGGTCCAGCCAATCTGGCGCGAGGACGACGGGGGAGAGACCGCGACGGTCGCCATCGGGCCGGGCTGGACGAGGCTGTCGCTCACGGCCACCCCGGCCAAGTCCGAGGAATACAGCGCTGGCTACATCTACCTTGCCGCTAGCGCGCCGACCGGATCGTACATCGACGTAGCGCAGGTCAAGGTCGAGGAGGGCGTTGTGGCAACGCAGTTCGCGGTCGAGGCTGCGAACGAGAAGGCGGCGAGCCTGCTCGCCACCGAGTGCTCGGTCATCCGCCGCCCGATCATCACGGCGATCTTCAACCCGTCGGCGGACGTCTACTCGGCGTGCGCCATCAGGCTGCCGTCTGTCGGGATCGAGCTCGCCCGCGCCTGCATCCGGAAGATGGACCTCGAGCTCTCGATGGGATGCCCCATGAGGATCGAGCTCCGCATGTACATGAGGGGTGATGCCTCGTGAGCGCCATGCCGTCCCTGGCCGCGGACCTTGCCGATATCGTCGCCGGCCCTTCGGCGCCCGGCGTCTCGATCGCCTACGGCACCGTCGTCGCGGCGGACTCCAGGACCGTCGACGTGCGCATCGGGGGCTCGGTTGTCGCCGGCATCTGCATGACGACGTCCTGTCGGGGCGCGGCGCCCGGTCAGCGCGCCATCCTCATCGGGTCGCCGCCGCTCTGGACGGCGATCGGGATCATCGCTTGATTATCGTGCGGGCGCAGGCCCGCGGAAGGGAAGCCGCATGGCCAACAACAGCGACGGGTCCGCCGTCTACGAGGTGAAGGTCGGGGAGGACGACTATATCGACGGCCTCGACGTGACGGAGAGCGACGGTAGCATCACCACCTACCTGTTCCGCCCGGCAAACTACGACGAAGTCGAGGCGGCGCGAAAGAGGGCCGAGAGCGCCGCGTCGCTGGCGAGCAGCGCCGCAGGCACCGCAAAGACTCAGGCATATGACGCCAACGTCGCCGCCGGAGCTGCCAGAACGGCCGCCGCGAAGTGCTCGACTGCCACCGAGAACGCCAACGCCGCCGTTCAGAAGGCGAATGCCGCGAACGATACCGCAAGCGCCTCGACTGCGCTGGCGAGCAATGCGGCCGCCGCGGCCAACGGCGCGGCGTCTCATGCCGAGGCCGCCGCGAACCAGGCGCTGCAGATCGCGAACTCGGTGGCGCAGGGCGCCGGCGGCGAATCCGATATCGCGGAGCTGCGCCGTCAGAACGGCCAGCTCGCGACGATGCTCGTCGACGCGACGGGGAAGTTCATCTACATGGACGGGACCGTCTACTGCCCGGCATCCAAGGCGTCGGTGTCCGGCGACACGGTGTCGTTCGGCGGCACGTGCTCGGTCTCGGGCAGCACGGTAACCCTTGCCTAAGGAGGATAAATGGCAAATGCAAAGACACTGGTCGTCGGCGGCCAGTCGCTCAACGTCATCGACGATACCGCGCGCAGAAACGCGCAGACGGCGCTCAACAACGCCGAGTACAACCGCCAGGGCCAAATCGGCAAGTACGGCGGGCAGAACATCGCCACCATCCTGGCGGGAGAGATCGGCAGCGGCAGCGTGTACGATGCGCTGCACAAGCGCATCGCCGCCGCGAACTTCGCGGGCCTGCGCGTGGGCGACTACCTGGACGTGCCGCTCGTGAGCGCGTCCGCCGTCACCACCCAGCAATCTGTTCGGTTCCTGCTTGCCCACATCGACCCGTACCTTTACTGCGGCGACAACAGCAAGGGCCACCACATCGCCTTCGTGGCCTCCGCGCCCATCGCCGTGGCCAAGACCGTGACCGGCGTTGCCAACGACAGCTTCCTGATGTGGAACACGACCAACACGAACCAGGGCACCGCCGACCAGAAATGCCCCTACCCCAACAGCAACCTCAAGGCGTGGGAGACTGCCTTCGAGGCGTGCCTGCCCGAGGGGCTGACCAAGTACCTGCTGACCCAGCGCGTCCTGCTTGAGGAGCGTTACAGCGCCAGCGGCGCGCTCAACGACTCCAACTCGTGGAGCTGGCAGGATATCGGCAAGGTGTTCTCGCTGTCCGAGATGGAGGTGTACGGCTGCCCGGTGTGGGGCACCAAGGGCTACAGCGTCGGCTTCGACTGCCAGTGGGACCTGTTCAGGGACACCGCGCATCGCATCAATGGAAATCGGTGCACTTGGTGGCTGCGTTCCGTCATGGGTGGCTCCTCGTCCGACGTGTGCTGCGTCAACCACGGCGGCAATGCCAACTACAACTCGGCGACGCCCGTCTGGGTTCGCCCCCGCCCCGGCTTCCTCGTCGGCTAACCAGCCGAGTGCTCTATACTCTGCTTTTAGGCGACCGCCTTGCGCGGTCGCCTCTCGCCCGCGAAGCGGACCGTTTTTTCGCCAGTTTCCACAGGAGGTGCACGTGAGCGGCGTCTACCAGCGCAACCGCGAGGTGTCCGAGTACAAGTTCTTCACGCAGGCCATCGCCATCCGCGTGGAGGTCAACAAGCTGATGGCGTCCTCCTCGGTAGTGCCCAAGGCCTACAGGCTGCTGAACGCGGTGCCCACGGTGGAGACGGCGCGCGGCATCGTGTACAACGTCAACCGCGCCGACTGCTTCTACCCCAACACCTCGTTCAACGCGCTGGAGAGGAAACGCTACCTTACGCTGGCCATAGCGGACTGCGAGCAGCTGATGCTCGACATGCAGTGCCTCATGGATATCGGCCTGCCCGTGAACGCCAACCGCTTCGATGAGCTGGCGGCCATGGTCGAGGAGGAGATCAAGCTGCTCAAGGGCGCACGCAAGAACGTGCGCGTGACGGGCAAGAAGTCCACCGAGGAGCGCATAGCCGAGGCCGAGGCCGAGTTAGAGCGCCTGCGTTCGCTATAATGGGCGGCGGTCGCGCCTTGTATATCGGTACAATTGGTGGCTGCGTTCCGTCATGGGTGGCTCCTCGTCCAACGTGTGCTACGTCAACAACAACGGCAATGCCAACTACAACTCGGCGACGAACGTCTGGGTTCGCCCCCGCCCCGGATTCCCTTATTGCCAGACCGAGTAGGCCCCAGGGCCGAAAGCAGAGCGCAGAGAGGAAGGAAGGCGCGACCGTCGGGCTCACGCCCGTAAATACGCACCCCGCGAGGGTGGCCGGACGCTGCTTGCATGGCGCGGCGCTCCGTGGCTTCGCCGCGTTTCATGGCCATTCCTCAAGCGGCTGCCAGAGCCACATTGCAAGCCGCGCGGGGTGCCTCCTGTGAACTCCGAGCAAAGGCGGGCGGCGCGCCGCAAGCGCCGCGAGGAGAAGCGCGCGCAGGCCAAGGCCGAGCGCGTCAAGGCGTGCACGCTTGAGACCGTGGCCGACCTCAACAGCCTGTGCAAGGCATCGAAGCAGGCCGCGCGCGGCGTGATGTGGAAGGCATCCACGCAGCGTTATATGAAGGACTACCTGCGAAACGCGGTCAAATCGAGGAACGACCTTCTGGAGGGCCGCGACATATGCCGGGGCTTCATCCGCTTCGACCTGTGGGAGCGCGGCAAGCTGCGCCATATCAGCGCCGTGCACTTCCCAGAGCGCGTGGTGCAGAAGTCGCTTTCTCAGAACGCCCTCGTACCCGCGATAGTCCCGACGCTCATAACGATCAACTCCGCCAACATCAAGGGGCGCGGCACCGACTACGCCCTGAAGCTGCTCAAGCGCCACCTGGCCGACCACTGGCGGCGGCACAGGCGCGAGGGATACATCCTTTTGGGCGACTTCTCAGATTACTTCGCCCGCATAGCCCACGAACCCGTCAAGCGGCAGGTGTCCGACGCACTGCTCGATCCGCGCGTGGTCGCCCTCGAGCACCGACTGATAGACGCACAGGGCGAGGTGGGCCTGGGTCTGGGCAGCGAGCCGAACCAGATATGCGCGGTGGCCCACCCCAACCGCATCGACCACTACGTGACCGAGATGCTGCGCCCCGAGGCCTACGGGCGCTATATGGACGACTTCTACCTGATCCACGAGAGCAAGGAATACCTCCAGGTGTGCCTGCTGCTGATAGGGCGCAAGTGCGCCGAGCTGGGTATAGAGCTGAACCCGCGCAAGACCCGCGTGGTGAAGCTCACGCGCGGCTTCACGTGGCTGAAGAAGCGCATCTTCTACACGGAGACGGGCCGCATAGTCGTGAAGCCGTGCCGAGACTCCATAACGCGGGAGCGCCGCAAGCTCAAGAAGATGGCCCGCATGGTCGCCGATGGCGTCATGACCCCCGAGCAGGTGGAGCAGAGCTACCAGAGCTGGCGCGGCGGCATGAAGCGGCTGGACGCGCACCGCAGCGTTTTGGCCATGGACGCGCTGTACCGCAGCCTGTTCGAAAATCTCGCGCGGGAGGGGGGTGCTCAATGCAGGCCAACCCGAGGGACGATTCAAGCGGAAGCAAGCCCTCGCAATAGCGGAGAACCGGCAACTCAAAGCAGCGGCCTAAGCGAAGCGGCTGCGAAATAACAGAAACATCGAAGGCGTGCCGCGGCGCGCCTTCTTTCTTTGCGCCCATCAAAGCGGCCCGGCAATCTCACGGCGCCAATACGATGGCGACACATTCCCCGACAAGAAAGGAGTCCGCATGGACACTGAGGAAGACATGCCGCGCCCCAACGAGCTTCAAGACGGCACCATGGCCGAGGTCAACGCCCTGCGCGATCTGCTGTCGCAGATTGGCGACCCCGACGCGGCGCACGACGCGGGCGTTATCGACGATGACGAGTACGTTGAGCGGAAGGCGCGAAAGCTCGCCTACACCGCGGCCGTCGCCGCCTACGGAAAGGGTGAGGCCCCGGACGTGGACAAGCTGCTTGAGCAGATGCGCGAGAAGGTCGCCGAGCCCAGCCAAACCGAGACCAACACGGCAAACATCGACTACCTGATGATGACGGTCGGGGGTGAACAGTAATGGCGGGACGCGTCAAGGCTGCAACCACGGCGGCGCACTCGAAGAACTATGACAAGGTGAGGCGCTACTACGAGCGCGGCCTCTGGACCAAGGCCATGGTGCATCGAGCCGTTGCCTGCAAGTGGATCACATGCGACGAATATGAGGAGATCGTCGGAGAAGAGTACGCGGAGGAGGCTTAGGGTGCCGGCGCTGAGCATCGGGGAGGCAACGTCGGTCCTCTCGGCCGCCGTTGTGATTGTCACGTTCTTCATCGGGCGCGTCTCCGTATCCAAAACATCGTCTGCCAAGGAGCAGCGGACCGAAGACAAGCTCGACAGCCTTTGCGGCGACACGAGCGAGATCAAGGACGGCGTCAAGGAGATCAACCGCAAGCTCGACGACCACGGCGAGCGCCTCACGAAAGTCGAGCAACAGGTCATCACCTTGTTCAACCGGCTCGACCGCGTCGAGAAGAATTACGACCTGCATCACGGTATCGGCGGGTCAGATTAGGAGCTGAAAAATGAAAATCAACTGGGCCCTTCGCTTCAAGAATAAGCAGACGCTCGCGGCATTGGCCGCCACCGTAATCAGCGCAGCCTATCAGGTGCTCGGAATCCTCGGAGTCGTGGCGCCTATCTCCCAGGGGTCGCTCATCCAGCTCGTCGGAATCATCCTGACCGTTCTCGCCGGCTTCGGCGTGATCGTCGATCCGACCACCAAGGGCGCGTCGGACTCGAAGCGTGCCATGTCGTACAGCGAGCCCCATGCCGCATGTGACGCCAAGGCGGTTGAGTAGGCCATGGCCATCACACAGCGCGAGGCCTTCGCGCAGGTCATGGAACACCTCGTCTCCCATGATGGGGGCGGCGGTCACGGATACTCGCAGGCCAACCGCATGGGGGACGGAACGACCGAGACGATTTGTCTGTCCGACGGCACCACCGTCACTATTGCCGGTGGCGATCGCGACTGTTCCTCGGCCGTAGTGACCGCCCTCCGCGCGGTCGGCGTCAATACCTTCGGAGCCTCGTATACCGGAAACATGCGGGAACAGCTGCTCAAGACGGGCCTTTTCGGCTGGCGTAAGATGGGCGTCAAGTCCGCCCAGCGTGGAGACATCTACCTCAACGAGAAGTGCCACACCGCCGTGTGCGTCTCTCCCTATGGATCAGCTCGCGGCGACCTCTTGGCCCAATTCTCCATTTCTGAAAAGGGGACCGTCACCGGCACCAAGGGCGACCAGACCGGGCGCGAGTCCAACATCAAGGCGTACTACAGCTACCCATGGGACGGCACGCTCTACTGGCTTGGCGACGGCAAGACACTGAATGGGTCAAATACGGAAGTCGCGGACAATACGGTCCCGAGCCTCGGAGACACGCGATATTTCGGCCCGAAGATGGCCAAGGAGCTGCAACGCCAGCTCGGCACGACTGCCGATGGCGTGATCTCCGGTCAATGGCCGGCGAATGAGCGATACCTTTGGGCATGCGACCGCGGCGTAATCGAGTACGTCAAGGGCGGGGTTGGCTCGAATGCCGTCCGCGCCCTGCAGGACAAGGTCGGATGCAAAGTCTATCCCGTGGTCGGCGGTGTTCAGGCGCGACAGATGGGTTCGGGAACGGTCTTCAAACACCAGCAGTGGCTCATCGCTCAAGGTATCTCGTGCGGATCATCGGGTGCGGACGGATACCAGGGCCGCGACACCAACGTCGCCATCGGCCAAGCGCTCGTCAAGCAACTCTATCGATAGGTGTGCATATGAATCTATTTGATATCTGTTTTATTGTCGGCGCTGCTGCAGGACTGCTGACCGGTCTTCTCGGATGGGCAATCGTGCGCGTCGGCAGCCAAAAAGACTTTAGAAATTGATAGATGCAGCCCCTCCCCGGCATTGAACTGACGGGGAGGGGCTTTATGCATTGCCGGATATCCGTCAATATCCGTTCTGCAATGCAGTTTCAGTGCGGTGAGAGCGTGTGGAAACATAACTACCTGCGATTTTGCTGCTACAAGGCACTCCATAACATCACGTTCAAGACTCTTAATCCCAAGGTCCAGGGTTCGACCCCCTGACGGCCCACCCAAAGATCGTTTAAGCGACTGGCTTAGGCTGGTCGCTTTTTTGTTGACCTCGCACGGGGTCGAACCCGTCGGGGTACGGGGCTGAGGAAATGCGTAAGCATTTACCAGCGCAGCGCGCAAGGCGTGAAGCGCCGCAGCGGCCGCCTGCGCAGCAGGCTGACCCCCTGACGGCCCACCAAAGCATGTTAAAGCGACTGGCTTCGGCTGGTCGCTTTTTTGTTGACCTCGCATGGGGCCGAACCCGAAAGGGCACAGACGCTTTACAAGTCGAGCCTGCCCTGGGGGTCGGTGAATCCGTCTGTGCCCTCTTTGAGCTTTTTCTCGTCTGCTTTCACGCGACGTTCGAGCTTCTTTGTATCCTCGGCAGGCGGTAGATTCTCGGGGACAATTCCACGGTCGATGAGGCTACCACGCACGCTTGTGTTGTTCTCGATGTGCTCTTGCTTGATCTGGTCCAGGCCGTACAGATCGTGTTCCTCGGCGTTGAAGGCCGTCATCGAGTTCGTAAGGTCCTTTGCTTTGATGAGAACATCGGCTAACCTGTCCGCCAATGCCGCGCTCTTGGGCACACCAAGCTGCCGCTTCATGTCCGTCGTGCTTCTGCCGCCGAATAACGCCTCATCGCCCTTCGACTTGATGATTGCGAATCCTTTGGAGTCCACGCCTCGTTTGAATGCAATGCCCGAGAGCTGTTTCTCTGAATCAGATAGCGAGTGGCGCGCCTGCAAGCGCTGAATCTCTGCGAAGCGCTGCTCTATGAGCTCTTGGCGGCGCGTCTGCACAGCAAAGTATGCCTGGGCGAGCGCGATCTCTGGCTTGTTTGAATCTCCGTTCTGGGCGATTAAATAGCATGCATAGCGCGTAAGTTTGTAGTCTTTAACCGCGCGAGCGGCGACACCGGCAGTTACCATTTTCGTGGTGTCACGAAAATGGGAATCAACTGGAGTTTTGTTTGTTTCGCACGAGACTTTTGCCCTCTTAATAACTTCGGCGAAGTTCTCCCATCGAGTGTACCCCATGGGTTCCATTAAATCGCGTGCAAGCCAATACTCAACGCCGTCTTCTACATGGGCGTAGCTGTCAAGTTCGACACGCCATTTCTCGATATCCCTGCTGTCCATATCTCTTCCTTTCTTTTCGTTTGTCTACGTGGACTATGTCGACTCCGTATTCAGAATGAGTATATTTGCCCGTGCGGACACGAATGGGCCCCGTGTCGCTTTGAGCTCACGGGGCCCATAGATATCGATTAGTTGTGTTCTGCTCTAGATGGGTGCTCAGGTTAGTCCGCTCGATAGTGCGAACCCAGGCTTTCGGTTCGCTTGCGCATGGCTTTGACCATTTCCTGTGCTAGTTGAATCTGCGATTGAAGGCGGGCGAGGGCTGCGATCTCGCTGTCATCGGTATGCGGCTTGCTCAGCGCCATGGCCTTATCTTGCAGGCTTTCAAGCTGTTGCAGGGCCTCGGATAGGCCTGTTTCGGTCCTGTTGATCATGCAAAAGGTGCTCATCGTGTGCCTAAGGCTGTGTGTCAGGCGTTCGGCATCTGTTGTGGCAATGCCGTACTGGGGGAGGGTGATATCCGCCTTCAGGGCCGCCTCAGGCTCTTTCTGCGCTGTGAGGGCTGCCGATGCGCCCGCGATACGTCCGAATACGATGCCGTTGGCGCTTGACAAGCCACCAATGCGGTCGGCGCCGTGCATGCCGCCTGTCGCCTCGCCGCAAGCGTAGAGGCCCTCAACGCCCGTGTGCGCGGTCTTATCGATCTTGATGCCGCCGTTAGCGGCGTGGGCATACATCGCAACGCGCATCTCGTCAGTCGGGGCGATGCCGTGCTCGTCTTGCAGCCAGGTGGCAAAGGTCTGCACAAACTCTGGGACATCCTCGCGGGGGAAGTCGTAGTGGAGTGCCAGGCCTTCGACACCTGCCTGATCGATGACGAGATCGATGGCGCGGGAGGCCAAGCGTGACGTGAAGGGACCATATCCAGAGCGCTGCTCGAGCAGGTCGTCCAGCTTGTCGTCGGCAATATCTACCGGCTGGTCTACATGTACGTAGCGCCAGGTTTTCTCGTTGAAGACCAGGTTGCGCTTGGGCTCGATGAAGCCGGGCATCATCTGCATGAACTCTATATTAGTAAGCGATGCGCCGTGCGCCAGTGCGATGGCCTGCGAGGAGCTGAGCACATCAGCCGACGTAAGGCTGCGCTCGAACAGGCCGCCTGTGCCACCGGCTGCGATGATCGTGGCTTTGGTAGCAAAGGGCACGATTCGATCTTCGGTGAGGTTGTAGAGCACGGTTCCGGTGATTCTGCCGTTCGTGTCCTCAACAAGGTCGATAAGCTCATGGCGGGGGAGCAGGCGAATGCCGAGCGACTCGATCCGGGCTGTCAGAGCGTCCTCAAGGGGCTTGCGGGTGAGGCCGCGCCACATGCGCGTTTTGTGGTCAAAGCAGGGGATAAACTGCTTTTGCTGAGCGCTCTCAGCGTTTTGCGGACGCTTAAGCTCAACGCCCAGGTCTTGCTCGAGCCATTCAATTGCCTGGGGAATGCCGTGGACAAACGTCTGGACAAGCTCGGGGTCGGCAACACCGCCGCCGACGGTCTGGATGGTGTCGATGAGGTCTTGTTCGTCGTCTTCGTTAACGGGTCCGATAAGCCCTAGGCCCCAGGTTCCAGGGAAGAAGCTCGATCCGCTCATGGTCTTGCCGGCGCTTGCGATGGTAACGGTTGCGCCCGCACGTGCTGCTTCTATGGCGGCGCAAAGGCCCGCAATGCCAGATCCAATTACCAGTACATCAGTCGATTCCATCGGATTCCTTTCTCGTCCGGCGCATTGTCGCACGGGTGATCGGCAAAGGTGTCGCAAAGATTGGATAAATCGGTAAAGGGCGAATATGGAAGGTGGGTGTCACCGATACCTTAACGCCCGCCAAGAAGTTGCGGTGGAATAGTTCCTGTTTGGAAGGATAGGGCGGCTGTTTAGGAACTATTTCACCGCAACTGAGGGAGGGACAAAAAAAAGCCGCTACCCGGGTGGGTAGCGGCTCTAAAGCTCAACTATATGAGCATCGCGCGGGCGCGATTAGGCCTTGAGGGCCTCCTCGACGGCGACAGCGCAGGCGACGGTGGCACCGACCATGGGGTTGTTGCCCATGCCGATGAGACCCATCATGTCGACGTGCGCAGGCACGGAGGAAGAACCGGCGAACTGGGCGTCGGAGTGCATACGGCCCATGGTGTCGGTCATGCCGTAAGAGGCAGGGCCGGCGCCCATGTTGTCCGGGTGCAGGGTACGGCCAGTGCCGCCACCAGAAGCGACGGAGAAGTACTTCTTGCCAGCCTCGAGGCGCTCCTTCTTGTAGGTGCCAGCGACGGGGTGCTGGAAGCGCGTGGGGTTGGTGGAGTTACCGGTAATCGAGATGTCGACGTTCTCGTGCCACATGATGGCAACGCCCTCGCGGACGTCGTCGGCGCCGTAGCAGTTGACGGCGGCGCGGGGACCATCGGAGTAGGGGATGGTCTCGACGACCTTGAGCTCGCCCGTGAAGTAGTCGAACTGGGTCTTCACGTAGGTGAAGCCGTTGATGCGGGCGATGATCTGAGCGGCGTCCTTGCCCAGACCGTTGAGGATGACGCGCAGCGGCTTCTTACGAGCCTTGTTGGCGTTCAGAGCCAGGCCGATAGCGCCCTCAGCGGCAGCGAAGGACTCGTGACCGGCCAGGAAGGCGAAGCACTCGGTGTCGTCGGAGAGCAGCATAGCGCCCAGGTTGCCGTGGCCCAGACCGACCTTGCGGTCCTCGGCGACGGAGCCGGGGACGGTGAAGGCCTGGATGCCCTCGCCGATGATGGCGGCAGCCTCAGAAGCGGACTTGGCGCCACGCTTGACAGCGAGAGCGCAGCCGAGGGTGTAGGCCCACTCAGCGTTCTGGAAGGCGATGGACTGGGTGTTGTTGACGATCTCACGCGGGTTGAAGCCCTTGTCGGTGCAGATCTGCAGAGCTTCCTCGAGGGAGGCGATGCCGTTGTCGGCGAGGCACTTGTTGATCTTGTCAGCGCGGCGCTCGTAACCTTCGAACGTAACAGTCATAGTTATTTCCCTCCCTTTCTACTCGTGAACCGGGAACACGCTGGCGACGGAGTGAGTCTCCTCGTCGGTGCGCGGGTCGATGTACTTGGCAGCGTTCTCCCACTGACCATAGTGGCCCATAGCGCCAGCGATGGCCTCCTCGGGGGTCTTGCCGGCCTTGACGGCGTCGGTGAACTTGCCGAGGTTCAGGAACTCGAATGCGATGATCTCGTTTTTGTCGTTGAGAGCCATGCGGGTGACATAGCCCTGAGCGAGCTCGAGGTAACGAGCGCCCTTGGCCTTGGTGCCGAACATGGTGCCGACCTGAGAGCGAAGGCCCTTGCCGAGGTCGTCGAGGGAGGCGCCCACGGGCAGGCCGCCCTCGGAGAACGCGGTCTGGCTGCGGCCGTAAACGATCTGCAGGAAGATCTCGCGCATAGCAACGTTGATGGCGTCGCAGACGAGGTCGGTGTTGAGGGCCTCGAGGATGGTCTTACCGGGAAGGATCTCGGAAGCCATGGCGGCAGAGTGGGTCATGCCCGAGCAACCGATGGTCTCAACGAGGGCCTCCTCGATGATGCCGTCCTTGACGTTCAGCGTGAGCTTGCAGGCGCCCTGCTGAGGTGCGCACCAACCCACACCGTGCGTAAGACCGGAGATGTCGGAAATCTCCTTAGCCTGGACCCACTTGCCCTCCTCGGGGATGGGTGCGGGGCCGTGGTATGCACCCTTGGCAACGGGGCACATGTTCTCCACTTCCTGTGAGTACTGCATGCCTCTCCTCTCTATCGTGTTGGCGTCCCGTCTGGGGGTCGTGGCTGGCGATTGCCGGGCGACCCTTCGAAAGGGACATGACATGCAGCCCCTATAATACCGCGAAATGCACGGAATATTCGGCGAACGGCTCAGTTTTCGTAGCGAGAAGTCCGGAAGTTTTAATTGAAACGGTTTAACTCTATGTTCTGTGGTCGTGAACTTCCGTAGAGGGGGTCCGTCTTGGGCAAGCTTTTGGTCAGCTCTTCTAAGCGTTGCAGGGGTTGACCTGTTGCAACGGTGCCGTTCGCCGCCCGTTTACTGCCTTTGGCCGCGCGAGTGTATTGTTTTGCGTGAATGTTTTGATGGCACGCTTCAATCGTGCTGTATTGGATGGCAAGCAGATCCCGGCGAAGGGAGCGCCATGCAGCGCGTTTGGAGAACGGTTACCGGCTTTTACTATGTCTGTGCCCGCGGTACGGACAAGCAGCTCATCTTTGAGGGCGATGAAGACCGGTGGGAGTTTTTGGAGCTGATGCGCGAGTGCTGCCGCGAGGAGGGTGTGACGGTTATCGCCTGGTGCCTTATGGGCACTCACGTGCATTTGGTGCTTGCAGATTACGAGGACAGGATGAGCGCGGCGATGCACCGGTTGCTCTTGACGTACGCGCGGCGGTTCAATAAACGCACGGGGCGCACAGGCCATCTGTTCCAGAACCGTTTTGACCGGCGCTCGCTCGATACCGACTGGCAGGTGATGGAGGCTATTCGCTCCGTACACGCCGATCCACAGGAGGCGGGCGTTAGCCTAATCGAGCGTTATCCCTGGAGCAGCTTTGCGGAGCATTTGTGCGCTTACGACGGTGACGTGCCTGATGTCGCGAGGGGATTTTCTGATCCTTCTTGCGTGCTTGAGCTCTTTGGTTCTGCCGAGGACTTTATTGCCCATTCGCTTTCGACGCCCGACGGCTGCGATCCAGCGATGCCCGTTCTGGAAGAGACGGAGTGGGAGCGGCATGCCTTTGCCGAAAAGTTGGCGAAGGGGCTCGGGGTTCCGCTCCACGGGGTTAAAGCCGCGCCGTCGGCGCAGCGCAATATCGTCATTCTTGGATTGCACGATGCCGGTTTTACGGTGCGTCAGATTGAGCGGTATACCGGGATTGGCAAAAGTACCGTCTCTCGTATCGTGCGCGCTTATGCGCGGGTGAAGGCACGGGCTGAGCTTTCGGAATAGAAAATGGCCGAACCACTCTTGTCAAGCGATTCGGCCAACAAAAATCTTAAGATTTGGGACAAGTACTACTGATTATTTTGTCCCGTGAGCATGCCGTCGAGGGTGCGCCAGGCGAGCTCGGCGCATTTGACGCGGGCGGGCATGTGCGAGATGTCCTGGAGCTGGGCGGCCTCGTCCAGGTCTTCCAGGTCTTCCTCGGAGAGCTGCTCGCCACGGATCATGGCGAGGAAAAGCCCTGCCAGACGACGTGCTTCCTCGACCGTCTCGCCGGTGATGAGGTCGGCCATGATATCGGCGCTGGCCTGGCTGATGGCGCAGCCGTGACCGGTAAAGGAGGCCTCCTCGATCACGTTGTTCTCGACACGCAGCTGCAGAGTGAGCTCATCGCCGCAGCTGGGGTTGATGCCGTCGTGCTCGTGCGTGGGGGCATCCATCTCGTACTTGTAGTCGGGGTGCGAGTTGTGCTCCATAAACGTGGTAGAGGTGTACAGATTACCCATTGAACGTGCTCCAAACGTGATGCAGGCCGGCGATGAACTTGTCGATATCGGCCTTGTCGTTGTAGAAGGCCACGCTGGCGCGGCAGCAGGCAAGGTTCTCGACGCCCAGCCAGGTGAGCAGAGGCTGCGCGCAGTGGTGACCGGCGCGGATGCAAACGCCGTCCATGTCCATGATGCTCGCGACATCGTGCGGGTGGATGCCCTTGACGTTAAAGCTGACGACGCCGTGGTGGTTGTCCCAATAGATGGAGCCGATGATCTGGACAAAGTCGAGCTGCATGAGTTCGCCCATCAGATAGTGGACGAGTGCCTGCTCGCGGGCCTGGATGTTCTCGTAACCCACCGTATTGACCAGGTATTCAAGGGCGGCACCCGTGGCGAAGATGCCGGCGGCGTCCTGCGTGCCGGCCTCGAATTTCTCGGGAACGGGCGCCCAGACGGCGTCCTGCTCGGTGACCGAATCGATCATCTCACCGCCGGTAAGCACTGGCGGCATGGCGTTGAGCAGGTCCATCTTGCCCCACAGCACGCCGATGCCCATGGGGCCCATGGCCTTGTGCGCGCTAAAGGCAAAGAAGTCGGCGCCCAGGTCGGCCACATCGACCGGCATGTGCGGCAGCGACTGCGCACCGTCGACGACCAGGTAGCCGCCGTACTTGTGCACGAGCTTGCCGAGGTTCTTGACTGGGTTCTCGACGCCCAACACGTTGGAGACCTGTCCCACGGCCAGGATCTTGGTCTTGGGACCCACCTTGGCAAGAACCTCCTCGGTGGTGAGCTGGCCGGTCTTGGTGGGGTAGAGGTAGACGAGCTTGGCGCCGGTCTTGCGGCAGACCTGCTGCCACGGGATTAGGTTGGAGTGGTGCTCCATGATGGTGATGACGACCTCGTCACCGGGCTCGAGCACCGTGGGTGCAAAGCTCTTGGCGACCAGGTTGAGCGACTCGCTCGTGTTGCGAGTGAAGACGACCTCGTTGGCCTGGGGGGCGCCGATGAGGTCGGCGATCTGCTGGCGGACCTTCGCGATGGCCTCGGTGGCCTCGACGGACAGCGAGTACAGGCCGCGCAGGGGGTTTGCGTTCATGCGCTGGTAGAAGTCGCGCTCGGCGTCGAGCACGCAGGCAGGGCGCTGCGCGGTGGCGGCACTATCGAGGAAGGCGATCTCGGGGTGCTGCTGGAACAGCGGGAACTGTGCCTTGTAGGGATTGGTCTCGATGTCGACGGTAGGCCAGCCGCGCGAGGCCTCGTCGCTGGCGTCGAGCTCCATAGGCTCCGGTGCGGTACAGGTATCGCATTTAACGTGCTCGGTGTCGATCATGCGAGCTCCTCTTCAAAGTTGTCGATCAGGTTGTTGCCCAGGCGGACGACGGCGGCGCGGGTGCGCTCGTCGGTGGCGGAAAGCGCGGCGTCCTCCAGCTTGGCACGGACGAACAGGTCCTCGGCGGCGTTTTGGTCAAGGCCGCGGCAGGCGAGGTAGAACAGCTGCTCGTCGCGGACGTGACCGATGGTGGCGCCGTGGTTGCCGGCGACGTCGTCCTCGTCGCAGAGGATGACGGGGACGGTTTTGTTGTCGACGCCCTTGTTGGCCAAAAGCACGGTCTCGCGCTCGGTGCCGGTTGCGCCCTTGCAGCCGTGCACGAGGTCGATGGTGCCGCGGTAGACCTTCTTGGACGTGCCGGTCAGCACGCCGTTGGCGTCGATCTCGCACTCGGTCTTGCGGCCGCGGTGGCGCAGCTCGTAGTTAAAGTCGCGCACCTGTTCGCGGGCGCCCAGGTAATCGGTATCGATGGTCACCTTGGCGGTGTCGCCCAGCAGGTCGCCGGCGAGGCCGGTGGCGCTGGCACCGGCACCCAGGACGGTGTGCTGCACGTTGACGCGCGCGCCCTCGTCTAGGTATAGACCGGTGTCATCGAGTGCGATCCAGCTGTCATCGAGCGTCTGCGTGCAGGTTACGTTGACGGTGGCGTACTCGTAAGCGCACACGCGTAGCACAGAGCCCACGACGCCCTGGCCGTTGACGGGGGAGTCCAGGGCTATGCGCAGGTCGAGTGTTGCCTGCGGACGGGCGACGACGTCGATGGCGGCGATGGCCGCGGCTGCATCGACACCGCTCACGCGCACGGTAACCGTGGCGTGCTTGTATGCGGGCACATCGATGACGATGCGCTTGGTAGCGTGCTCGGCCAAGTAGGCGTAGGCAGCCTCACCCATGCCGGTTTCGAAGGCCTCAGCAGGGGAGAGCTCTTCCTCGAGCTTAATGGCGCCGGCCTGGTAGACGGAGGTTGCGGGCACGTCGAGCTCGGTCTCGGGCGTGATGCGGGCGCGGTCGGCGGCATCACCGGGGGCGGAGGCACGGCGCTCGGGGAAGCGCTCGGCCATGGCGTCCATGGCGGCGTCGAACGCGTCTGCCACGCCGGTAAACTGCTCGTCCAAGCCCTCGACCTCAATGGTCTCGGTGGGAGCGGCGGCAAGCTCGTCAGAGAGCTCGAGCTTGGTCTGATTCATCTTCAGCCAGCCCCAAGTGGCAGCCGGCATCGCGTTGACCTGCTCGAGCGTGGTAGCAGCGGTGTTGGTTTCCTGTTTCATTATCCGATCGCTCCTTCCATCTCGAGCTTGATCAGGTTGTTCATCTCGACGGCGTACTCCAGCGGCAGCTCCTTGGAGACCGGGTTGGCAAAGCCGTTGACGATCATGGTACGGGCTTCTTCCTCCGAGATACCGCGGCTCATCAGGTAGAACACCTTATCGTCGCCGATGCGGCCGATGGTGGCCTCGTGGCCGATGTCGACGTTCTTGGCGCGGATGTCCATGGCCGGAATAGTGTCGGAGCGGCTTTGGTCGTCGAGCATCAGCGACTGGCAGCTCACGGTTGCCTTGGAGCCCTCGGCCTTGGGTGTCGCCACGATAGAGCTGCGGAAGGTCTGGATGCCGCCGCTCTTGGAGATGCCCTTGGTTTCGACGGTTGCCGAGGTCTCGGGCGCGTTGAGCACGACCTTGCAGCCGGTGTCGAGGTTCTGCCCGGCGCCGGCAAAGGTGATGCCGGTAAAGCTCGAGCGGGCGCGACGGCCGTTGAGCACGCTCATGGGGTAGAGGTAGCCCACGTGGCTGCCGAAGGAGCCGCTGATCCACTCGATGTCGCCGTCCTCGTCCACGCGCGCACGCTTGGTGTTGAGGTTGTACATGTTCTTGGACCAGTTCTCGATGGTCGAGTAGCGCAGGTGCGCACGCTTGCCCACAAAGAGCTCGACGGCGCCGGCGTGGAGGTTGGCCACGTTGTACTTGGGCGCGGAGCAACCCTCAATGAAGTGCAGGTCGGCATCGTCCTCGACGATGATGAGCGTGTGCTCAAACTGGCCGGCGCCCTTGGCGTTAAGGCGGAAGTAGCTCTGCAGCGGGAAGTCCAACTTGGTGCCCTTGGGCACGTAGACAAACGAGCCGCCCGACCACACGGCGCCGTGCAGGGCCGCAAACTTGTGGTCGGTGGGCGGGATGAGCGTCATAAACTTCTCGTGGATGAGCGGCTCCCACTGCGGGTCATGCAGGGCTTCCTCAATACCGGAGTAGACGATGCCCATCTTGGACGCCGTGTCCTGCATGTTGTGGTAGACCAGCTCGGAGTCGTACTGCGCGCCGACACCCGCTAGGTAGCTGCGCTCGGCCTCGGGGATACCCAGGCGCTCAAAGGTGTTCTTGATGTCGTCGGGCACCGACTCCCAGTCGTGCTTTTGGTCGGTGTTGGGCTTGACGTAGGTGACGATGTTGTCCATGTCCAGGCCCTCGATGGAGGGACCCCACGTCGGGTCGGGGAAGCGGTTGAAGATCTCGAGGGACTTGAGGCGCAGGTCGAGCATCCACTGCGGCTCGTCCTTCTTTGCGCTGATCTCGCGCACGATGTCGGGCGTGATGCCGGCGTCGAGGCGCTCGAATCCCTCCTCGCCATAGGTGAAGTCGTAGAGGCTGCGGTCGATGTCCGCGACCTCGGTGCGGTTCTTGGTCATTGCGTCGCCCCTTTACGCCTGCTGCTCGGCAGCGGCGGCCTCGGCCTGGGTGCGCTGCTCGGCGGCCTCGCGCTCGAAGGTCTCAAAACCATTCTTGTCGATCCAGGGGATGAGCGAGGCATCGTCCTCGCGCACGATGTTGCCCTTGACCATAACGTGGACGCGGTCGACATCCAGGTGCTCCAAGATGCGCGTGTTGTGCGTGATGATGAGCATGGAGCCGTCGCAGCTTTTGCGGTACGCGTCCATGCCGTGGCTGACGGTGGACAGGGCGTCGACGTCCAGGCCTGAGTCGGTCTCGTCCAGGATGGCGAGTTTGGGCTGCAGCAGCAGAAGCTGGAGCATCTCGACCTTCTTCTTCTCGCCGCCCGAGAAGCCTACGCCCAACTCGCGGTTGAGGTAGGCGGTATCCATGTTGAGCTCGGCCGCGAGCTCCTTGACGCGACGGCGGAATTCCTTGCCCTTCATCTCCAGGCCGGGACGGCCGGCGATGCTGGCACGCAAAAAGCTCGACAGCGGCACGCCTGGGATCTCGACCGGGGCCTGGAAGCTCAGGAACAGGCCGGCGCGCGAACGCTTGTCGGTGGTGAGCTCGGTGATGTCCTGGCCGTCAAAGACGATGCGGCCGTCGTTGACCGTGTAAACGGGGTCGCCCATGACCAGGTGGCCGAGGGTGGACTTGCCGGCACCGTTGGGTCCCATCAGAACGTGGGTCTCGCCGGCGGCGACGTTGAGGTTGACGTTGTGGAGGATGGTCTTCTCGTCCACGGAGGCGGTCAGACCTTCGATGGAAAGCAGCGGATTTGCGCTCATGCTGTCCCTCTCTGTATATGGTGTACTCATAGGTGTACTAAACCCTAGGAATCTTCTCGGAATAAAGTTACTATGGGTTCGGCGTTAGTCAAGGGAAAACCCGACTAATCCACTCGACTTTTTAGATGTGGGACATAATAATCAGGCTTGTTTGCCCCGCGTGCATAAGATTTGGGACAAACAAGCCTGGTATTTTGTCTCGGCTACGATGAGAGGGTAGGTATGCTCATTTCTTCTAAGGGCCGCTATGCCCTCCGTCTGATGATCTATATCGCAGCGCTTGGTGACGCCGAGGGCAAGATTGCCCTTCGCGAGGTCGCTGACCGCGAGCATATTTCACAAAAGTATTTGGAGCAGCTGGTTCGTCCGCTCATGAAGGCGGGCCTGCTTAGGAGCGTGCGCGGTAAGGGCGGCGGCTACATGATGGCGAAGGACCCGGCCGAGGTGCGCGCCGGCGACATCCTGCGTGCCGTCGAGGGCAGCACGGCTCCGGTGGCGTGCGATGGCATCGACAACAGCTGCACCCGCAGTGATCTGTGCTCAACGGTCAAGTTCTGGCGCGGTCTGGACGACGTGATCGAAAAGTACGTCGACGGCGTGACGTTGGCCGACCTAGCCGCCGTCCCCGAGATCAACTTTGAGATTAAGCTGTAGGGCTGCAAATGGCATCTCTCGACAAGGTGTATAAGCAAATCGAAGATTTTGCTCGGGAATGTAACGCCGAGAAGGTCGTGCTGTTTGGGTCTCGCGCTCGAGGCGACAACTTGCCTAAGAGCGATATTGACATCGCCGTAACAGGTTGCCGGGATTTCGGTCGGTTGTCATATTTGATCGAGGAGCGTCTTGATACTCTATTGGATGTAGATGTCGTCAATCTCGATGAGTCCTTATCACAGCAATTGCTCGATGAAATTGCCAGGGATGGTGTGATTCTGTATGAAAAAATATGAGAACTTTGCCAGCGCCTTGGCGAATCTTGAGGATGCGCCCAATCAGGATCTCAACAATGATTTTGTTCAGAGTGGATTGATTAATAAGTTCAATCTTCAATTTGAACTGAGTTGGAAGCTCCTTAAACGTCTGCTCGAGTATGAGGGTGCCACGCTTGCCGCGTCGGGGTCTCCTCGTGCCATCTTGAAGGAGTCCTACCGATTCTACGACTTTATTGATGAGGCAGCCTGGCTAGATATGCTCAGAGACCGCAATACGAATGTCCATATCTACGACAACAAGCTCGCTCAAGATTTGATTCAGCGCATCTTGGACGTCTATATCCCTGCTTTCTGCCAGTTGAGGGACGGGCTGATGGAGCGTTACGGCGAGCTTCTGTTGGCGCCTGACGACCAGTTTGTTTAATTCCTTAAGATTTCGTAATTCCTTAAGATTTCGCGGAGGGTTGTTGCCGTTTACCGAGGGGTTGTTGTGTAACAACGGGCGAGCTGCAATACTTATTTTTATCTTTGCAAACTGAACTTTAACTACACCAATGCAGGGAGGATTTTATGCAGCCCAAGCATTCCGCGATTGTGGCGGGCCTGACGCTAGCGCTTTCGTTTGGCGCCGTTACCGCACCCGCGCCCGCCGCCGCCGAGGAGCCCACGCCGGGTGTTGCCTCGGATGCCACCGATATCGATAAGGGCCTTTACACCCAGCAGTCCTTCTCGGGCGTGCTGAGGTCGGTTCAGGGTGTTTCGTTTGTCAACGTGACCGCCGAGATGAAGTACTTCACCAAATATGAGAGCCACGGCAACTATAACCAGGGCTTTTCGTATGGCGACGGCTACAACGCGCTTGGTTATTACCAGTTCGACCGTCGTTGGTCGCTCGTTCCGTTTATGAAGCAGGTCTACAACTACGATTCTGTTAAGTACGGCATGCTTAAGGCTGCGATCGATCGCGGCAGCGAGATTTCCAACGTGAACAACCCCATGTATGCGAACGGCCAGCTCACCGAGCTGGGCCGTATTGCGCAGGAGGCCTTCCAGGGTGCTTATAACGCCGACCCTGCTGAGTTTTCGGCTCTACAGGATGCGTATGCGTATAACTCGTACTATGCGGTGACCGAGGCGTGGCTCAAGAGCGCCCTTGGTATTGACATTTCCGGCCGTGCCGACTGCGTCAAGGGTATGGTGTGGAGTATCACCAATATGTGCGGCACCGGTGGCTGCCAGGACTTTTTCCGCTGGGCAAACCTTTCCAACAGCATGACGGACCGCGAGTTTGTGACGGCGCTTTCCAACAGCGTGGTCAATAACGTGGCGACCAAGTATGCAAGCCAGCCCCAGTATCATGAGGGCTGGAAGAATCGTTATAAGAATGAGCTGAAGGACTGCTTGGCTTATATCGCCGAGGACGAGGCAGCCGCTGCGACGCCCGTGCAGCCCGAGCCCACACCGGCGCCCTCGCCGACACCTGATTCGAATGACGACTCGAGTGACGATCCCAACGATGACAGGATGGATACGCCCTCGACCGATGCTGACGGTAATGGCTCGGCTGGTGGCACTACCAACGACGGCTCTACCTCGAACGGCTCCAATTCGAACGGCTCTGCTGCGGGCGATTCGTCTTCAAGCTCTGCCGGCAATACGGACAGCGACGCTTCTGGTTCGACCGGCGCTGACACCTCTAACTCATCTACCGGCTCGAGCGATTCGTCCGTTGACACCGGCTCTAACAACGGCTCCGGCTCTGACGCAACCCCTGATTCCGATGCTTCCAAGGACGACTCGAATAAGGCGCCGGACGCTCCCGTTGCTTCGCCGGACAAGAAGCCTTCTTTCTCCGAGCAGCTTGGTTCTACGCTGGGCTCTTCGCTGATGGCTGGCGTCAATAATGGTTCGACTCAGAACAAGGACAACTCTGATCAGGCTTCCACGGAAAAGACCGAAGCCGTAAAGGGCGACTCCAAGGATAAGGCTTCCGAGAAGGTTGAATCCGATAAGGGTTCTAGCTCTGATGAGAAGGACGACAAGTCCGCTCAGAAGAAGGACGAGGACAAGAAGTCTGAATCTGAGGAGAAGGACAAGAACAAGGACAAGACCGAGGACGGAAAGCAGCAGGGCGAGGACAGCAGTAAGGGCAACACCGACAACCAGAACCAAGAGCAAAATGACTCCAAGACGGTGACCACTACAACCACCACTACAACGACTAAGACTTCGGGCGGTAACATGCCCAAGACGGGCGACCTTATCGTTATGGCGAGCCTTGCCAGCGCGAGCTTGGCCACGCTGGGCGCTACGTCTATCGTAAGTGGTAAGTATAAGCTCGATCAGCAGAAGAAGGCTTCTGGGGAGGACGACTCGGGGGAGTAGGCTCTTAGTTGCCAGATAACTAAATAGTCGGGACGGGGTCCGGTGCGAATGTATCGGGCCCCGTTTTGTTGTGCAACGATTAATTGTGCCCCCTCACACCTCTTGTTACTACCGTTGCCCGATATGTTTGCGCGGCGACATCGGTACATGCGATGCGGTCATTACAATTGGCATCGTGCTGCGATTTAGGGGGAACGTTTTGGTGTCTGAACAGGCAAATGTTGATTGTGCTGCTGGCTTTGGCGTGCGCTTGATCGGCTGTGCCGACGATGCGGCTTTGCCCATTGGCATGCACGACTATGCGGAGGCTCTTGGTTGCTGCACGCTGGTCGACAAGACCATGTTTATTGCCGATGTGTTGGACTGCGACGCGTCCGTTGTGGTGTGCTGTCGACCCGAGGGTTTTGGCAAGAGCATGAACTTGTCGATGCTCAGGGCTTTTCTGGAGCGTCCAGCGGTCGGTCGCACCGGTCGGATCTCGTTTGCCGATGCTCAGATTTGGGATGCGGACGGCGGGCGCTATCGGGATGAGTACGCTTGCTATCCGGTGATATCGCTGGACTTTTCTGGCGCTGCGAGGCGTGGCCCCGCTGTTGCCGGCGTCGTGCGCGATGCCCTTTCGGGCGAGTGCGCTCGCTTGTTGGCGCTCTTGGAGGCTCCGGATTTAGCTCGAGATAAGGTGCGTCACGTCGAACGTGTCGCGCGTGGCGTGGCGAGCGCGGACGAGGTTGACTCGGTGCTCGGTGTGCTCATAGAGCTGCTGGAGATTGCCTACGATGAGCAGGTTGTATTGCTCGTTGATGGGTACGATGGGGCGTGCTCTTGCCGTGCGAGCGCGAGGGACGCTTCCGGCGCCGATCCGGCAGATCTATTCGATCGCGTGCTGTTCGACGCCATTGCTGCTGCGCGCGATTCGTTGCGGCTGACGTGTTTGATGGGGGAGTGTCCCGGCCCTGCCGAAGCGGCGCTTTCTTTGCACTGCTGCTCGTATTGTCTGTCGACGCCGCTTTCGACCTGGTGTGACCGTTGGTTCGGCTTTTCGGATGCCGAGGCCGAGGCTCTTTTGAATCATGCTGGGCGCGAGGAATACCTGAATGATGCGCGTGAATGGCTCGAGGGGTATCGGTTTGGCAGGGCCTATTGCTCGAGTCCAGAGCGTGTGATCGGTTTTCTGGGCCGAGGCTGCACGGCGCCTGTGCGTGCCGATCTGTATGGATATGCCGATTGCCTGAGTAGGGTAGTTGCCGGGTGGAATCTCGACCGCCTTTCGGTCTTGTTTGATTTGCTCGAGGCCCATGGGTGCGCTGAGGCCCCGCTTTGTTTGGGCACTGCAGAGCCAGATGTCTCGCCTGACGATGGCATGTGGACAGCGCTGTATCTGTCCGGTTTTCTCACGACGGATATGACTGAGGAGCCAGAGCATGGCGATCGCTTCCGTGCTTTGCGATTGCCCAATAACGAGCTTCGCCAGGCCTTGCGTCTAGTGATTATTGAGTGGTTTGAGTGCGCTGCAGAAGACATTCGAGACGTCGATGCGTTTCGCGACGGGCTGTGCCATGGGAACGAGGATACCGTGAGGCGGGCGCTAAGCCGCATCTTGGGAGATGCGGGAATCGGTGCGACCGACCCAGATACACCGCTGCCATATCACCTACTCTTGCAAGGACTCTGCTTTGGATTGCCGGGCTATGCCAATCCTGCTTCGAGGCGAAAGTGTGGCGCGGATCGCTGGGACATCCAGGTTTTTCCTACGGGCGCCGCGTTCGACATAGCCGATACGATCGGTATGCTCGATGAACGTCCGCTGATAACGATCAACATGATGTATGACCCCGGTGTGGATGCGCTGGGCCTGGAATTGCTGGCCGTGCAGGCGCTGCTCGACATAGAGCGCGACGGCATCGACGAAATCCGTGTGCCGCGACCCGGCGTTGGCCGCATGCGCTGGGGGTTTGGGTTTGATGGACAGCATGTGGCTACGGTGTACCAGCGGCTTTAAGCGCTGAGGTGTTTCCGGCTTCCGTTACTCGGTGTCCTTCATGGGTGGCATGGGCTTCCAGTTGGGATCCTTGATGATCTTGCGGGCGTCTTTCATGCCACGGCGCAGCGCCGGAATACCGGTCTTATAGCACTTATCGACCGCAGCCAGGCGAATGAATTCCTTGCAGAAGGTCGCGGCATTGCCCAGGCGGAACAGCATGGGGTGGTAGTCACCGTAGATCTGCATATAGCGAGCGAGGAAGCCTCGGTTGCGCATGATGTAGTAGCGGTTGGTGTCGCTCGTAGAGTTGAGCTGGCGCTTGCCGGCGATATCCCAGTTAGAGACGGCGCGGGCGCGCTTGAGCACCACGTCGGCCACAACGGCGGCGGGGAAGTGCTGGCTGGCCACGTAACCATAGCAGGCATCGTCGCCGTAGATGAAGAATCGCGCATCGGGCAGGCCGATCTTGTCGACCACGCGGCGCGAGAACATGCCGCCCTCAAAGCATAGCTGGTTCATGGCGCGGTAGCCCTCGGGTCCCAGGTCCCACTTGGCGACAGGGTTGGGAATGCCGAGCGAAAGGATGAGTTGGTATTGCCAAAAGAAGGCGCCGCCGTCAAAGTCCAGGCGCGAACCCTGGATGACGTCGTAGCGGTCGGTCCACTTGGCAAGACGCTCGATGCCTTCGGGGATGACGAGCACGTCGTCGTCCATCACCCAGAACCATTGAGCGCCCAGGTCGTAGGCGCATTTAGTGCCGGCGGAGAAGCCGCCCGCACCGCCGCCGTTTTCGAGCTGCGGGGCGTAGATGACACGGTCGGTGCCGCCCTGCGCGTCAGGCTGCTCGGTGTCGATGCCCCACAGGTTGGCCAGGCGCTCGTTGAATGCGGCGCACATGGCCTCGGTCTCGCACGAATTCTCGTTATCGACAATCACGATGCGCCAGGGCGTTGCCGTGAGCTCGGTCATGGAGTCGAACAAGTTGGCCAGGAGTTCCTGGCGCTTGTACGTAACGACGACGATGGCGAGCTTGTCGATGGGGGCGGGAAGGGTTGAAGGCATGGGGCAATATATCCTTTCACGCGCGGCTGGCGATCGCTGCGCGGAAGCTATCGAATACGTCCTTGGGACTGTCTTATTGTAAAGGCTCGGTGCGCTTTGGCGGCAAGCTTTGAATAAAACGCAGGAACCTGCCACGGGTGCAGCGGCTTTAGGGTCTGACGGCAGCGTGTCTATTGCCGCTTGAGCTTGCGAGCGATAAGGCTTCTAGCAGCATCGATGATGAGGAGCGCTAAGGCAAAGACGATGCTAATGACGGTGCCTGTGACGATACATATAGCTGCCGGGCTGTTTTGGCTGATCAGTATGTTTGCGAGCAACGTATTGAAGACGGGACGCCACAGGCTACTGGTGAGCGACTGCATCACATAGAAACCAAGCGTGGCGGTCGATAAGGTGACGATGGCACCTGCGGTCCGTGGATTGCCTGAGGCACTGCGCCGGGTCGCCGCAAAGAGCAGAGAGGCGGCAGCGAGGACAAACGAGATCAACGAGGTTGATTTGTAGGAGAGGACTGCCATCGCCGTGAGGTTGCCGGTGAAGGAGAGTGCTCCTTCCAGGATGGTGGCGAGCACCAAAACCGCTGCGAGCGACCGCGTGCCTAAGGCGCCCGCCTTGTCCGAATCCATGGCGCCGGTTACGTCGCGGAGCAGTCCGCCGATCAAAAACGCGACTACGTACGTGGTAGCGCTCATGAGCTTTTGGAGCCAAGAAAACTCGCCGGCGCTTGTCGCACTCATAGCGGCTAAATACCCGTTAACAACAAATGCGAGGATGCCAACGGCGATGACCGTCGTCTTGTAGGTTTTCTGGGGGAGTCGACTCTTAGCCAGTCCAAACCATGGCGCCATGAAGACCGTGGCGGCATAGACCCAGATAAACTCAAGGCCTAGCGTGTACCAGTAGTGCGTATTGAGGGTAACATCGGGAATGGGTGAGACGACCGTGGACCACGCGAGCGCCACGAGGCAATAAAACGCAGTGGGCAAAATGACCTTGCCAAGGCGCTGCGTCGTCCGCTGTATTTGCGATGTCCACGTTGCCCCATCGCTCCAGGCGCGAGCCGCCGAGGCAATCAGGAAGTAGCCCGAGATCATAAAGAAGACCTCGTTGGCCCAGCAGCCAAGCAAGTTAATAAAACCGAGTACGCCGGAATAGGGGAACATCGCAAGTGGGGCATATTCCACGGCGCCGACGCAGACGGCTTGGAAGGTCCACTGAAAGGTGTGGAACACCGCGATGCCGGCGACCGCGACCAAACGCAGCGCTTCGATGGGTATGTTGCGTGCGGCTTTGGGCTGCATGACGTCCTTTCTTATCGGTTTGCCTCTGCGGGCTCCATAGATTATATAAACGCCCGCTGGCGCGCTGGCCCTTTGATACCATGAAACGACAGGTATTTCCTAAGGAGCACATTTGTCTACTAACGCCTCTGGCAGCCCTGTTCTGTCGCTGCTTATTCCCATTTACAATGTTCAGCGCTACCTGCGCGAGTGCCTCGATTCCGCCCTGGCGCAGACGCTCAAGGACATTGAGATCATCTGCATTAACGACGGGTCGACCGACAACTCGCCGGCGATTATCCGCGAGTATATGGAGCGCGATGGGCGCGTCAAGATGATCGACAAGGCCAACAGCGGCTACGGCGACTCGATGAACCACGGCCTGGAGATGTCGCGTGGCAAGTACGTTGGCATCTTGGAGTCCGATGACTTTATGGCGCCCGACGCGCTGGAGAAGCTTGTGTCGGCGGCCGAGGGCTGCAATGCCGACTTTGCGAAGGCTAACTTTGACTTTTACTGGTCCAAACCCGAGGAGCGCCGCTCGCTGCACGAGATGTTTAAGACCAAGGACTGCGGTAAACCGGTGCACCCAAGTGATACAACGCAGTTCTTTAAGCAAAAGCCTTCGATTTGGTCGGCCGTTTACCGTCGTGATTTTCTCGAGCGCAATGGCATCAAGTTCTTGCCGACCCCGGGCGCCTCTTTTCAGGACACGTCGTTTGCCTTTAAGGTGATCGCATGCGCCGACAAGGCCGTCTACCTGCACGATGCCGTACTTTCGTATCGCCAGGACAACGAGAACTCCTCGGTCAATTCTTCGGCCAAGGTATTTTGCGTCAATGCCGAATATGCCGAGATCGAGCGTTGGATCCGAGAGGATTACGCCCGCAATCACGCAAACGATGACGTCGCGCGCATGCTCAAGTTCAATCAGCTCATTAAGTACGATTCGTACATGTGGAACTACGTGCGCCTGGCGCCCAAGTTCTATAAGGAGTTCCTGGTGCAGATGGCCAAGGAATTCCAAGCGGCCTTGGACGCGGGGGAGTTTTCGCTTGACGATCTCAAGCCGTGGAAGCGCGCGAATCTCGCTGCCATCCTCAAAGATCCTGAGGGCTGGGTTGACGAGCATCCGAGTTTTGCGACGGATGGTGCCTTGGGGCGCGCCAAATACTACGCATCGGTTGGAGGCCCCGGCGTGGTCGCCGCCTTCCTCATCGAATCGCTGAGGGGGTAGGTCGGCATGGGAGAGGCCTCGTGTCCTAAAGCTACCATTGTCGTCCCCGTTTACAACTCTGCGCACTCCATTCAGCGATGTCTCGATTCGCTGATGGCCCAGTCCGAGCGCTCGATTCAGGTTGTCTGCGTCAACGACGGTTCGACTGATGATTCGTTGAACGTGTTACGCCAGATCGCGCAGTCCGACGATCGCGTACTGGTGATTGATCGGGAAAACGCGGGCGTCTCGTGTGCTCGAAATGCCGGTATCGATGCCGCCGTGGACGGGACCGTCTTTTTTGTGGACGCCGACGATTACATCGATGCGCAGACGGTCGAGCGCGTGCTGCATGCCATGGAGTCTGCAGATGCCGAGGCCGCCGTTTTTGGCGGCGTCTGTGAACCTGCCGATGCTGCCCCCAAACGCGTCCAGCAACTCATGAGTCCCAAAGCTGGTATCTTTGGCGCCCGTGATCCCCAACTGCTGTTCCATTCGAATGCGCAGCCCTATGCCTGCCGTGCGGCTTTTTCGCGCGAGCTGCTCAATCGCGAAGGCATTCGCTTCGCCCCCGGTTTGGCTTTGGGCGAGGACGTCGTCTTCCAATTTGCGGCTTATGCGCTTGCCCGCAAGACCATCGTCATGCCAGACAAGTTCTACCACTACGTGATGGAGAGCGAATCCGCGACGCACGAGTTCAACAGTGACGAGGCTCGCGCCAAAAAGCTTGACGCCCACATGAGGATGCTCGAGGAGGTCTTGGAGGACTGGGCGGCCTACGGTCTTTTGGACCTGTGTCCCGGCGAGCTGATCACCTGGTTCTTGGACCTTATCGTGTTTGATTTGGCGCGCTTGGATTCCGATGACTTCCATCGCGTGGCGGCTCGCGTCAACATGGACCTCACGACGTTTTTGGGAACGGAGTGGGCGGATATGCCTGCTAAGGGCGCCGTTCGCCGTGTTGCCCACAAGCTCGTTGCGGCGACCTCGGGCGTTTCGATGGCAGACGCCACGCTGTTCTATCTTTCGACTCGCGGTCTCAAAGCCTGCCTGGAGCGCTTTATCTAATTCCAAGCGCTGCCGCCCGCCGCAACTCGGCTGCTAAAATAACCCTGTTACACGCTATTCAACAGGAGGTTCTCTTGCAGAACTCTGATACCCCTAAAGTTTCGCTGCTTGTCCCCATCTGCAATGTCGAACGCTACCTGCGCGAGTGCCTTGATTCCGCCGTGGCGCAGACGCTCAAAGACATCGAGATTATCTGTATCAACGACGGCTCCACCGATAGTTCGCCAGATATCATCCGCGAGTACATGGAGCGCGATCCCCGTGTAAAGATGATCGACAAAGCCAACAGCGGCTACGGCGACTCGATGAACCGCGGCCTGGAGATGGCGCGCGGTGAGTACGTGGGCATCCTTGAGTCCGACGACTTTATGTTTGAGGATTCGCTCCAAAAGCTGGTCGCCAAGGCCGATGCTGAGCATGCCGATGTGGTAAAGGGCGACTTTTACCTGTATTGGTCCACGCCCAGCGAGCGCCGTGAGCTGTTTGGGATCATCGACGAGCATATGACGGGCGCCGCGTATCGCCCCGTCGATCGTCCGGGCATCTTCTACCGCAAACCTTCCATTTGGTCGGCTATCTATCGGCGCGAGTTCCTCAACGACAATCAGATTCGGTTCCTTCCCACGCCGGGCGCCTCGTATCAGGACGCAGGCTTTAACTTTAAGGTTTGGGCTTGCGCCGAGCGTGCCGCGTTTATTACTGACCCAATTTTGTGCTATCGCCAGGATAATGAGAAGAGCTCCGTTAATTCGCCCAACAAGGTGTTTTGCGTGTGCGATGAATATGCCGAGATGCAGCGCTTTTTGGGCGAGCGTCCCGAGCTCAAGGCTCAGCTCCAGGGCATTTTAATGCGCATGAAGGTCGATACGTACCGTTGGAATGATGAGCGTCTGGTCGATGAACTGCGCGAGAAGTTTTGGAAGAAAGCCTCGTCCGAGCTCAAGGCCGATTGGGATGCCGGTCGCTTTGACCTGTCGCTGTTCGATCCGCGTGGCGAGACCGACTTGCGCCTGATGGTCAAGTCACCCCGCGCCTATATCGATTCGCGCTTTGACTTTAAGAAGCCAGGCAAGCTCAATACGTTTAAGCATTACTTTAAGATTGGCGGCCTGCCGCTGGTCTGGCGCGTGCTGACGTATCAGCGCACCTACGGCGACAACCCGCACCCTGATGACGTTCCCACCGCACAGTAGGAGCGAGTGATTATGGCTACTCCCAAGATTTCCGTTGTCGTTCCCATCTACAAAGTGGAGGAGTGCCTGGCCTGGTGCCTGGACTCCCTGCTTGCGCAGGACATGCCCGATTGGGAAGGCGTGTTAGTCAACGATGGCTCGCCGGACGGTTCGCGCGATATTGCGGCTGCCTATTGCGAAAAGGACGCGCGCTTTAGGCTGGTTGATAAGGAGAACGGCGGCCTGTCGAGTGCACGTAATGCAGGCATCGCCGCGTCCACGGCGCCTATCGTCGCGTTTTTGGATTCCGACGACCGATTTACGCCCGATGCATGCCGTGTGATCGTCGATGCCTTTGAGCGCGAGGACTGCGACGTTTTGACCTTTGGCGCGAACCCGTATCCGCTGGAGGCGGGGTATCCGTGGCTTAACTATGTGTTGAGCCCGCGCGATGTGTCATTTGAGGGCTATAGCTCCGACCTGCTATTTAAGGAGGCGTCTCGTCCCTTTGCGTGGCGCACCGCTTGCAAGCGCGATTTTTTGCTCAACAACGGGATCGTTTTCGATGAAACCGTCAAGTATGGCGAGGACCAGGTCTTCGACTTTGCCGTGTACGGTCGTTCGTGTAAGACCGCGCTTATCTCGAACAAGCTGTACGACTATCGCGTGGCGCGCAAGGGCTCGCTCATGGACACCATGCGCTACGACGACGAGACGCGTCTTCTGGAGCACGTGAAGATTTACTCCGCGGTGCTGACTGACTGGCGGCGCGACGGTCTCGATGCTCAGCATGCCGAGGACCTGGCATATTTCCTGTGCGATCTGGTGCTGTACGACGCGCTCAGGTTGCTGGGTTCGGACTGCGGCAAGGTGATCGCTGCCGTGGCGGCAGTGCTTAACGGCTCTGCTGCAAGTAGCGATGCCGCGCTCGCACAATGCGCTCCTGCTGTCGCCGCCATGGTGCACGCTGCGCTCGCCGATAAAACCCCTAGCGCCCGTGCGTGCAAAAAGCTCATGTTCGATTACGATGTCTTGAGGTTTGGACGCCTGGGTGCGTACAAGCGTATGGCCGCGAATGCCCTGGGAAAGCGAGAGGTGTAGATGAGTATCAAGCGTTTGGCGCTTTGCCGCAGCCAGGGTCGCCTGTTTGTGCTGCTTCGTTTTGCCGGCAAGGATGTCGCGGAGATTATTGAGTGCGAGGGCTCCCAGGCTTTTGCCCACGCGACGACCAATGGTGCCAGCGTGCCGTCGTTGGCGCTGCCGATCGATCATGGCCGCGTGTTGGCGCTATGCCCTTCAGTTGCGGGCTACGAGCGCGAGCTTGCCGTTTTGGTGCTGCCGTTTTTGGATGGCTCTGCAATCGATGTCGACTTTGCATCCAGTGGCCAAAAGCTCGGATCCATTCGCCTCGATAGCCGTATGGCTAAGCTGGAATCCAAGATCAACTACAAGGCAAAGCCCGTGCTGTGTGCGCTTATCCGCGATGCGCAGCGCGGCGAGCGCTGCGGCCGCTACGAGATCGATGCCGTCCGTTATCTACCGGCCGATTCGGGTGCTGTGTGGCGCTACGAGGTCACATGGGCGGGAGACTCCCAGTGCACGCCCCAGCTTGAGATACTCGATACGCATATGAATGACATCGATGCCACGGTTCATATGTTTGAGTCGCAGGTCGACGTGCCGCAGCAGAACGGATGCCGCGTCAATAAAACGTATCTGAGCGTGGAGATGCCCGAGGACATTCGAGACTTTGTCGCGATTGCAACTGATCCCGTGGGCCAGATCCAGAGCGGTTTTTGCGCCATGGATGGCCGCCTGTACAACGGTATGGTCGACGACAGCTGGAACCGCATGAAGGATGCGCGCGCGGATGATGCGGCCTATCGCCGTTGGTTTGAGCAGCATCGCGCAAAGCCGGGCGACTTGGCGTGCCAGCGCGTCGCCGCGGCAGCATTCGCCTACAGGCCTCTCGTGAGCATTGTGGTGCCGTGCTATAAGACCGATCGGGTTTACCTGCGCGAGTTGCTGGATTCGGTGCTTGCCCAGAGCTATGACAACTGGGAATTGCTTCTGATGGACGCCTCGCCCGAATGGGATGCGGTGGCCAATCTTGCGGCTGCCGCTCACGACGAGCGCGTCCGTCGCATCGAGCTGCCCGGTAACGGCGGCATCGTGGTCAACACCAACGCAGGTATTCAGCAAGCGACGGGCGACTACATCGCGTTCTTGGACCATGATGACATTCTGGAACTGGACGCGCTGTTCCGCTATGTTGCCGCTCTGAACAAGGGCGCCAAGGACGAGCGCCCTCAGGTCCTGTTCTGCGACGAAGACATGTTCCAGAAAACGGGGGAGTGGGGCCAGCCGGTCTTTAAGACCAAGCTCAACGTTGACCTGCTCTATAGCCATAACTGCGTGACGCATTTTCTGATGGTGGAGAAGGCGCTCATCGATCGCATTGGCGTGTCGCCGGAAGACGTTGCGGGTGCCCAGGATTACGACCTGACGCTCCGCTGTCTTGCGGCGGGCGCGCGCTTTGAGCACGTTGCGCACGTGCTGTATCACTGGCGCGTTCATCCGGGATCGACCGCCGACGGTTCTGCCGATAGCAAGCCATATGCCATCGAGGCCGGACGCCTTGCACTGCAGCGTCACTTTGACTCGCTGGGTGTTCATGGAACGGTCGAGGAGTCCGAGACGCCGTTTGTCTACCGCATGCGCTATGCGCTGCCGGAGCCTGCGCCGCTGGTGAGCATTGTGATTCCCACCAAGGACCACGTTGAGACGCTCGACGCCTGCGTGATGTCGATCGCCCAGAAGGCCACGTATACCAACTACGAGATCGTCTTGGTAGAGAACAACAGCGAAGACCCGGAGACCTTTGCGTATTACGAAAACCTCCCGGAGCGCGTAGCCGCTGCGTCTGGTGGCAAGGGTGTTGCGCGCGTCGAGTGGTGGCCGGGCGAGTTCAATTACTCCCAGATCATCAACTTTGGCGTTAAACATGCCAAGGGCGACTATCTGCTGCTGTTGAACAACGATACCGAGGTTATAAGCCCGGACTTTATCGAAGAGATGATGGGCTATCTGCAGCGTCCCGATGCGGGCGTGGTGGGCGCCAAGCTCTATTTTGCCGATCATTTGGTGCAACACGCTGGCATTGTGGTTGGCGTGCGTGGCGCACTTGCCCATGCCGACCAGGACTTCTCGGCAAAGCGTGAGGGATACCTTGCCCGTGCTGTGCGTCCGGGCAACTTTAGCGCCGTAACGGGCGCCTGCCAGATGGTTCGTCGCGACGTGTTTGAGCAGGTCGGAGGATACAACGAGGAATTCGCCGTCGGCTTTAACGACGCGGACTTTTGCCTGCGCGTTTGGGAGGCGGGCTACCGCACCATCTTTACGCCCTATGCCGAGCTGTTCCACTACGAGTTCACCTCGCGCGGCAGGGAAGAGGCCAACGAGGAAAAGCTGCGCCGCTGGAAGCGCGAGCAGGCGCTGTTCATGCAACGCTGGCCAGAGTTCTTCCTCGACGGCGATCCGTGGTTGGGGCCGAACTTATCCGCTGAGAGCGAGTATTTCTCGGCCTAAGGCAATGGTTTTAGGAAGTCCTAAATTATCTTTTGGTATGAGCTTGGAAGAAAACAGCGTTGGACTACTTACTAAGATAAATAACGAAAGCTCGATACTTTCGCGATAAGTTTATACAAGCTTATACAGCTCGATATTATCCGATATAGTCTGCGATAATTATTTAAACGATGATTGGCTGTTAATCGATTCCCTAGAAAGGCAAACAAGTGAGCGCCACAGCATTCCATAATCCGTTTCGTCCCACTGCCGGCGCTGAGCCTCCGCGCATAATTGGTCGTGATGATATCGCCCTTGAGTTTACCGAGAGTTTGAATGCGGGAATTGGTGCACCTGCGAGGCTCATGCGCATTGCTGGACCGAGGGGCTCCGGAAAAACTGTTTTGCTCTGCGATCTTAGGGATCGTGCTCGAGAGCTTGGATGGAAGACCGCTATTGTCTCTGCTGGCCCTAACTTATTGCTGGACTTGTGGGATCAGGTTGCTGATTCTTCCCTTGCGGCCAATGCTTCGGTCGGCGTAAACGCCGGCTTTGTTTCCGCGAAAGTTGACGTTGCGCCCAAAGAGCCGAGCCTTAGAAAGTTACTGAGTTCGGCAGCGAAGTCATCCAAGGGTCTTTTTATTGCCATCGATGAAGTTCAGGACGCTCCGATTGACGATATGCGTGCCATTGCGTCTACGGTTCAGCTTTTGATAGGGGAAAAAGTAGATATCGCACTTGCCTTTGCCGGGTTACCCGCCGGTGTTATGGATCTTATTAACGGCAAGGCGCTTACGTTCTTGCGTCGTGCCCTCCCCGAAGATCTGGCGCCTATCAACCAGGTGGAGGTAGCGCTCTCTATGGGCGATAGCTTTGTCGCTACTGGCTTGACCATAGAGGACAATCTCCTGTCGAGAGCCGCTAAGGCCACTAAGGGCTATGCCTATCTGGTGCAGCTGGTCGGTTATTCCATTTGGCAGCGCGCCAACTTGCATCGTGCCAAAAGTGCCATTGTGAGCGAGCGCGACGTCACCGAAGGCATTGCGCTGGCAGAGGCTCGTTTTCACGATGTTGTTCACGAGCCCGCGATTTCTGGACTGGGGCTCAACGATATCAAATACCTTTTGGCCATGTGCGAGGATAAACAACAGTCCAAATCATCCGAGATTGCTAAGCGCATGGGTAAAAAGACCAATGAGATCAGCTCTATTAGGGCCAAATTGCTACAAAGAGAGGTTATTCAGGCACCACAGAGGGGCTACGTGCAGTTTGCCGTGCCGGACCTAGATATCTATCTGCGAGAGAATGCTGCGGAGATTCTCGAGCGGTTCTAAATCGAGGCATGAATAGCCGCCGGTTAACTGCCTTTGTCGACTTGGCTCGCGTCCCCCCCAATCTAGTAGACTTTAAACCGTTGCTAGATTCGGGGGATTTTCAATGAAACGCTCCATGAAACTGGTTTCTGCGAGGACCTCGTGCTGGTGGGGGACGTCAGCACCGGCAAGACGCACATGGCCTCGGCGCTGTGCATGCTGGCGTGCGAGCGGAGGATGGAGGCCCGCTTCTTCACCGCGTCATCGCTCGTCATGCGGCTGCGGCGCGCCCACGACGAGGGGCGCCTTGACCGTGAGGCCGCGCTCATCGGCTGCGCTAGGCTGCTCGTCATCGACGAGCTCGGCTTCCTGCCGCTGGATCCCGACGGCGCGCGCGCTCTTCTAGGTGTTCGCCGACGCCTACGAGCGGCAGTCGGTGGTCATCACCACGAACCTGGAGTTCAGCCGGTGGGGCGCGGTGTTCGGCGACGACCAGATGGCGGCGGCCGTGCGCATCGCCAGGGCCACGGCCATGTGGGTCTTGCCCCTGCCGGTCTTGCCGAAGAACACGAGGTCCTCGCGGGCGCCGACGAAGCCCAGCGAAAGCATGTCGTCGCGGCCCCAGCCCTCGGAGAACCGCACGTGCGACCAGTCGAACCCCTCGGCCGACTTGTGCACGGGGAGCCTCGCCTGCCTGAGCAGCCGTGCCCTCTTGGTCGCGTCCCTGTGCGCGAGCTCGGCCTCGAGCATGGCCCTGCAGCCCGCCACCTGCGTCCTCTATCTTGTCCACGTCGATCATTCCCTCCTGCCTTTGCTCGTTGCCGATACGACGCACCGACAACGTTAAGGCATGCGGTCTGGTCGGCGTGGCCGTGCTCAAAACCGAAAAACTATCGTGCTCAATTCTGAAAATCGGATGTGACCAAACCCGCAATCACGACGTTAACAAACACAAATAGGCCGGCGCCAACGACAGGCTCGCCCCGTCGAGGCGGGCTGGGATATAATTTCCTAGAAGGAGGCCAAGGGAGGTTCGATGAAGAAGGGCATGAGCATCAATTCCCTCATGAAGCACATGAGGACGAATCACGGTATGGAGGATTTGCGGGGGAGCGACAGAAAGATACTGCTGAGAAACATGGGCTATTTCCATGGCTATAAAGGCTTCCGGTTTGTCCGAAAGCCCAAAAATGCGCTCCCCCTCCCTTCGTTCGATGCACTCATGGACATATACGGGTTCGATTCCGCCATCAAGGCTGCAATCTACCCGGAGATAATGTTCATCGAAACGGCGGTTAAAAACATAGTCTTGGCCAGAATACTTGAGAACATAGAGGACCCCGGGCTGGCGACCTTCTTAAAGCGCGGCCTCCGGACATGCAGGGATGTCAACGGAAGGGTCGTGAACGGGCAGATGGGGGAAAAGCTCAAGCTCAAGAGCCAGCTTCAGAACATCGTGAGACGGAGTTACAAAAACGATCTCGTGAAGCATTATGTCGATCGCGACGATGACGCGCCCGTTTGGAGCATTTTCGAGGTGATGACCCTCGGCGATCTCACAAGCGTATGCAGAAGCCTTCCCGATGAAATCCTCGCCGATATCGCAAGCGACCTAGGTCTCTTACATGCGAACCCCGGCATCGTCATCAACATCGTCGAGACGATTCGTCCCTTAAGGAACGCGGTCGCCCATAACGGGGCGGTATTTGATTCGAGGTTCAGCCAATCGGTTAAGTATCCCAAGACCGACAGAAACCTGGCCGCGGTTGGCGAGCTTCTCGATGAGGATCTTTCTATCGGGTACAGGTTGAATTTCAATTCCATAATCGACTACATCGTTCTCCTGGCCTACCTATTGACCTTGCTAACGCATCAGAAGAAGCGTTCCAGAGATTTTCTTCGGAAATGCCTGCGGGAGCTCGAGAAGCTCGAGAGCGCTGTCGGGGTTGATACGTACATGATGATCGTCGGAAGCGGTGACCGGCAGAAATACGGATTTATTGAGGGGTTCATCGATGGCTACGGGCGCAAGCGGTGACGTTCCTTCCGTGTGCTAATATGTGCAGAGAGAAACGGCGAAACGCCGTGGGAGGGGCCGATCAGTCGACTCCTCCCTTTTAATATGAGTTGAACATTGCCAAGAGGCAAAACCGGCCCGGCCGCCCGCGGAGCTACCGCGCACGGCCGGGCCTACCTATCTTCACCCTGCGACCGCGCCGCTGGAGGGCGTGTCTGCTCGACGCACGTTCGGCATTCTAATATCCGCGCGTGGCTTTCTCGGCTGCGCATTTCGTTGCTACGGCTGGGGGCCTCGCGGCGAAATCGGAGTCTTTATGCGGGCATGGCGGTCTCCCGCCGCCCAGAAAAGGGACTCGAGTGGCCTCCCAACGGCCTCGAGCGCGGCGCGCGCCGGGGTCGGAACCCGTGTCCGGGGGCGGCGGCGCGCTACGCCGCCGCCATCCCGGCTATGGCCCACACCCAGCACGCCATCTCGCGCGCCGTGGCGCAGTTGGCCATGCACGGCCTCTTGCCGGCGGCGGCCATGGCCTCCCTGCGGTCGATCAGCCTGCGGTTGCACTTCGTCGCGTGGCGCCGCGCCGCGGGGGCGACCTCTGACCTGTATCGTTTTTTCGGACACGCGGGCTGGAGGGATCGTGTGGCCGCGATGCCCTAGACTGCATACAAGCCGATGGACGGAAGGATTGCCTCATGGTCGCCAATCAGAAGAAGTACACCGACGAGTTCAGGCGGGAGACAGCCGACTACGTCATCTCCACGGGGCGCCCCATAACCCAAGTCTGCGGGGAGCTCGGGCTCAACCCCAAGACGGTGAACGACTGGGTGCTCAAGCGCAAGCGCGAGTTGGGGGGGGCGAGCCCGACCCGAGGGCCGAGGAGCGCGAGCTTCGCGAGGCGAGGAAGCGCATACGCGAGCTCGAGGCGGAGAACGCGTTCCTAAAAAAAGCCGCGGCCTTCTTCGCCAAAGAGCAGGCACTCTAGCCAGGTACAGGCTCATGGAGGCGGAGAAGGGCAACTTCACGGTGGCGATGATGGCCAAGGTGCTGGGGGTGAGCCGGTCGGGCCACTGCAGCTGGGTTTCCAACGGCTGCCCCGTCGACGACTGGTCCGAGGCGCGCGACGCCGTGCGGCGCGTGTGGCTCGAGTCCGACAGGCGCTTCGGCGCGCGGTTCGTGAAGTGCTTCCTGCCCGACGGCCTGCGCGGCATCACGCTGTACCGTGTGCGCAAGTGCATGCGCGAGCTGGGGATCCGCGGCTGCACGCCGTACAAGTCGAAGAGGACGACGGTCCCCGACAGGGACGCCAAGCCAAGGCCCGACCTGATCAGGCGGGACTTCACGAGCCCGGTGCCCACCTACAAGCTCGTCGGCGACATCACCTACCTGCGCACCGGCCAGGGCTGGCTCTACCTGTCGACGGTGATCGACCTGAACACCCGCATGTTCGTGGGCTGGTCGCTGTCCGAGCGCATGACCGCCGATATCGTCGTCAGCGCCCTCGAGAGCGCGCGTGCGCGCGGGTACGTGGCAGAGAACGCCATATTCCACTCGGACAAGGGGGCGCAGTACACCAGCCGCAAGCTCGCTGAGTGGGCCAGGGGCAACCATGTGCGCCTCTCTTGCAGCCGTACCGGCAACTGCCACGACAACGCCGTCGCAGAGTCGTTCTTTGCGACGCTGAAAAATGAAATGTACCACCGCAGGAGCTTCGCCACCAGAACACAAAGGACGCCCGGCTGGTCAGGTCGGCGTTCGCGACGCTCTCCTTCCCGATCTCGGACATCGAGGTCTTCCACACGGACCGCGGCAGCGAGTTCGACAACGCCGAGATCGACCTGATGCTCGAGGCCTTCGGCATAGAGAGGTCGCTGTCGGCCATGGGCTGCCCCTACGACAACGCCGTCGACGAGTCGACCAACAGGATACTGAAGGCCGAGCTCGTCCACCGCGAGACGTTCGGCACGACGCGCGAGCTCCGGGTCAAACTCTCGGACTACGTGCACTGGTGCAACAATTTCAGGATCCACTCGACGCTGGGCTACATGTCGCCGGTCGAGTTCAGGGAGGCGGGGCTGTCCCTCCCGGAATCGTCCAAATAGGTGTTGCCAATCCAACCGCCTCTTTGATTATCAGCCGGGGCTATCTCGGCTTTTTTGATTGGGGTGGTTGTTATGTTGCTGAATCTTTAAGGGACGAAGATTGTATTTCAAAGGCCCACGATGTGCATCTGGTCACTCATATCTTTTCGAGACAGAACGATAAGAAGCTATATGATTCTCTTGTTTAAAGATGGTGAGTTCGACGATTCCCAGATTCCAAGAACTATTAGGTCTTTTCTAGACCCCTCTCTTCTTGCTCATTAGAAGATTCAAAGACGCGCGCGAGCGTTGCATACTGGCGTTTGATTCATGAAGACCACGCTCGATTTTTCTTGAATGCGTTAGCCAGGCTACTCTTTCGATGAAGCCCCAGACGCCTCTGATACAAGCGAAACATTGGGGCTTTTTGCTGTATTTCGCGGCTGCGTACACGCTTTCGTCGTCCGTCACGTGCTTAAACGAATTGCGTGCTTCAGTGGATTTTCGTGTTACTGGCACTTGCGCTGTTTGGGGCGCCGCTAATTGCTTCAAAAACTAGAGCTAGCACTGTGTCCATGGAAGGACGAAAAAACAAAAGTTTGCTGAGAACATAACCTGCTTTTTATAAGAGCAGGTTTCTGCTTGCCTTTATAACAATTCCCGCGCTTCGAATAACTGGACTTCCGATGCAGAGGAGATTGTAAGATAATCTTCTCTTAGTAACATTATTTGTGACGGGGGATTCAATATGAAAAAGGCATTGCGTGCCTCAACAGCTTTTTCTCTTGCTGGTCTTTTGACCATTTCATCCTTGATGGGTCCTGTGGCTGCTGCCTACGCTGCGAGCAACGTCCCGTCTGCGGACGCTGCCGTGGACGCTGCTACTGCAGACGATGATGGCGAGGCCTCGCGTGATGCGGGTTCTGTTGATGTCGACGCTGCTGATGATTCATCGCCGGCAACGAACGTTGACGAATCGGCTGATGAGGATTTTGGCGTTGATGTATCTGAGAACCATCAGCAGGCTGAACCGGTCGATTCTTCTTTCCAGTATGTATATCTTGCCTACCCGAGCCTTTCCAGCGGGACTGATCAGGTCGTTGCCTTTGCTACTCCCGATGACGGCGATAGCCTTGCCTCCGCAACTCTCAACTATGTAAGTGCCAATGGGGTTCAGGGGACTATTGAAGCATCTGCAACGGCTGATAATTCTGCTGCTTTTATTTTTGGTTCGCAGTTGGAATCTAATACATATTTCCTCACATCGATAACCTATGCTTTGCAGGGCGATGGCTCTGAGCATGAGGTGGATCTTTCTGACAGGGATTATTCGTTTACGGTCATTAATGGCTCCGTGAGCTCCGAGAGCACTTCTGTTTACTATGCGGACGGCGATGGCAATGCCGTTGAAGCCCAGTCGATTCAGCAGGCATTGGAATGCGCCGATTCGCCCGATGGCATTTCCACCTATGCTGAGCGCTCCGCGCGTAATGTGGGGGTTATTGCACTTGACGCGGGACATGGCGGGGTGGATTCTGGCGCTCAGGGTAATGGCAAGAGTGAAGCCGACCTTACCTGGAAGATCATGACAGCCTGCAAAAATAAACTTGAAGCTTACGGCTTTAAGATCGTTCTTGCGCGCGAGCAGTCTGGCTACTATCCCAGCAATGATTATCTTTATCGCGTACAGCGCTGCATTGATCAGGGCGCGCAGGCCTTTGTTAGCTTTCACATCAACTCTGGGTCTTCTGGAGCTCACGGCGCAGAAGTTTATGCTCCTACCGCAAATGGCACCGACTACACGCAGGTCTCTGTTGAGCTTGCCAACAAGGTCATGAACAACCTTGCTGCTATGGGACTAACATACCGCGGCGTATTTCAAATGGAGGTAGGCGACGAGTTCGCCGTTATCCGCTGCGCTCGCGAGCAGGGAATTCCAGGTATTCTTATCGAGCATGGTTTCATTTCGAATTACGGTGATGTGGCCAACTATTTCTCGGACGATGGTTGCCGTCGTCTGGGAGAGGCTGACGCTGCTGCTATCATCGCGCAGTTTCCGCATCCCTACTCCGTCAATGGAATTTCCTTCTCGGAAGAACTGGGACATGCGGGGTCAACGGTAAAAATCGGTGTAAATGTTAGCGGCAAGACTGATGGCCTTAGATATAAGTTTGTTTGGCATAGGGCTGGGTCTGATTGGAGTGATTCCAATTGGGGTGTAATCGGTCAAGACTTAACTTCGCCGTCGATTTCTTGGACCCTGCCCCAGGCTGGTGAATATGAGATCTATGCTGATGTCATTGACTCCAATGGGTATGTGACTAGCACTTCTAAATACAAAGTTGTTAATTGGTCTCTTGAGTCGCTCGAAGTCTCGGGCGACGCCCGCTGCGGCAAGCCGGTCAAGCTGCAGGCCAAGGTGTCCGGCGACGCCTCCGGCCTCAAGTACAAGTTCGTCTGGGAGAAGGGCGGCTGGGCCAAGTGGGGCGTCGCCCAGCAGCCCTCCGCTTCCTCCTCCTGCGAGTGGACCCCGACCGAGCCGGGCGAGTACACCGTCTACCTCGACGTGATCGACGGCTCCGCCGAGAGGCACCTGACCCGCAAGGTCACGGTCGGCGAGCGCTACTCCGTCGAGTCGCTCGAAGTCTCGGGCTCCGCCCTCTGCGGCAAGCCGGTCAAGCTGCAGGCCAAGGTGTCCGGCGACGCCTCCGGCCTCAAGTACAAGTTCGTCTGGGAGAAGGGCGGCTGGGCCAAGTGGGGCGTCGCCCAGCAGCCCTCCGCTTCCTCCTCCTGCGAGTGGACCCCGACCGAGCCGGGCGAGTACACCGTCTACCTCGACGTGATCGACGGCTCCGCCGAGAGGCACCTGACCCGCAAGGTCACGGTGGAGGGTACTCCAATTATGGGAAGTCTGCAGACTTCAGTTGATGCTATGGTGAACTTATATGAATCAACAGGACATACATATCCCTCAGACGCATTTATTTCAAAGGGAGCACCTACTATTCGTGATTTTTGTTCATTAATTGTCGAAGCCGCTGTTTCTGAAGGGGTTCGCCCGGAAGTTGTTTTTGCTCAGGCTATGCTTGAGACTGGATGGTTGCAATTTGGAGGTTCCGTAAAGCCGAATCAGTGCAATTTCGCCGGACTGGGCGCCGTCAATCAACAATCGGGAGGCGCTAGATTTGACGATGTATATCAGGGCTTGCTTGCCCAAGTCCAGCATCTTAAAGGATATGCTACTGGTGCGGCGTTGAATAACACTTGTGTGGATCCTCGATATGAAGTCCTTCGGTCTAAGGGTTTTCTCGGAGTTGCGCCATATTTGGAAGATTTAAATGGCCGCTGGGCTGTTCCGGGTGACACATATGGTCAGAATATTGCGCGCATTATTTCTTTAATTGGCTAATATCAATATGAATTCTCTAGGTCGACTGCGCTGGTTGTAGTCGACCTTACTTGTATGGTAAATCTTGGCCTTAAATTGTTACTTGCTAGCAATATTATGTTGGAGTGAACTATCGGGGAGGTTCTATATGCATTTCTTTAGAAGTAAGGCTGTCCGTGTCGCTTTTTTCTTCTTTTATTTCTGTTTGGCCGTAACTCCTTGCTTTGGTTTGAGTGAAGCGGGCCTGTCTCCATCACAGATTGAAGATTCAACACGGGCCGATGATTTAAGTGCAACTTCGCCGGTTTCAGAGGACTACTCTGTCGACGGCCTCTCGGCCAAGGCGTCCGATGGCGGGTCTC